>DATAQW010000443.1:0-3740 GCA_036264445.1 Pseudacidobacterium sp. | reverse complement strand
AATGTGCCGACTACGCCGAATCGTCTCATTATTGAGGACGCAATCGCAGCCAAGCAGATCGACACCCTGCGCCAGAACTGCGCAGAGTTCGGCGTTGAGCTTTATGACATTCAATCGCCGAACCAAGGCATCGTCCACGTCATCGGACCAGAGCTTGGATTGACCAAGCCAGGAATGACCATTGTCTGCGGCGACTCGCACACTTCTACGCATGGCGCATTCGGCGCCTTGGCATTTGGCATCGGCACCTCAGAAGTCGAGCACGTGATGGCAACGCAGTGCCTGCCTCAATCAAAGCCGAAGACCTTCCGCATCTCAGTCGAAGGAGAGCTGCCGCAGGGCGTTACGGCAAAAGATATTGTTCTCGGAATTATCGGGCGCATCGGAACGGACGGCGCAACCGGCCATGTTGTCGAGTACGCAGGCTCAGCCATTCGCACGCTTTCGATGGAAGGCCGCATGACCATCTGCAACATGAGCATTGAAGCGGGCGCGCGCGCCGGCATGATTGCTCCGGATGAAACCACCTTCGCTTATCTCAAGGGGCGCCGCTTTGCGCCGCAGGGCGCTGCATGGGAAAAGGCCGTCGAAGAATGGAGTAAGCTCACGTCCGATCCCGGAGCAAAATTTGACCGTGAGCTTCTGATTCCTGCCGAAGAGCTGGTTCCTTACGTCACCTGGGGCACGAATCCCGGAATGGTCATCCCCGTGACCGACCAGGTGCCGAATCCAGCGATTGCACAGTCTGAAACCGACCGCCGTGCCTTCGAACGTGCCCTTGAATATATGGATCTGAAACCGGGCACACCGATGGAAGACATTACAATTGATCGCGTCTTTATTGGTTCCTGCACCAACTCGCGTATTGAAGACCTGCGCGCCGCAGCAAAAGTTGTCACCGGATATCACATCAATTCCAAAGTCCGCGCCATGGTCGTTCCCGGATCGCATCAGGTAAAGGCGCAGGCGGAAAAAGAAGGCCTCGACAAAATCTTTGTGGAAGCAGGATTTGAGTGGCGCGAACCAGGCTGCTCCATGTGCCTGGGCATGAACCCCGACATTCTGCAGCCGGGCGAGCGCTGCGCCTCTACCAGCAATCGCAACTTCGAAGGCCGCCAGGGACGCGGCGGGCGCACGCATCTTGTAAGCCCTCAGATGGCCGCGGCGGCAGCCGTAACCGGACACTTCACTGACATCCGTCAATGGGAATTCAAAGGCGAGGAGGTACTGGCATAATGCAGCCATTCTGCACACTTACATCCGTGGTTACGCCGCTCGACCGCGTCAATGTCGATACCGACCAGATCATCCCAAAGCAGTTCCTGAAGCGCATCGAGCGGACCGGATACGGCGAGTTCCTCTTCTTTGACTGGCGGCAGGACCCGAACTTCGAAATCAACCAGCCTCGCTATAAAGGCTCGCAAATTCTTGTCACTGCAAAAAATTTCGGCTGTGGATCATCGCGTGAACACGCGGCCTGGGCCCTTTCTGACTTTGGTTTTCGTTGTGTGATCGCTCCAACGTTCGCCGACATTTTCCACTCAAATGCAGGAAAGAACGGCATTCTGCTGATCACGCTGCCGGAAGATCAGGTGCAAACTCTGCTCGATTGCGCCGCAAAAACTGAAGGCTACCAGCTTTCTGTGTCATTGGAAGATGAAACGATTCGCGACGAGCAGTCATTCTCGGCGAAATTTTCCATCGATCCTTTCCGTCGCTATTGCCTGCTGGAGGGACTGGATGACATTGGCCTGACCCTGCGCCACACTGCGGCGCTCGACAAATTTGAGGAGGCCCATAACGCGGAATTCTGGCTGACGCCAAGATCATAAAACTGCGCCTTTAACTTTTTTGGAGAAAGTACAGTGAGCTTGAACGGCAAAGATGAAGCAAAGAGGAAGAGTGTAGCTCTCACCGAGGGCCCCAATCGCGCCGCCGCGCGCGCCATGCTGCGCAGCATCGGATTCACCAAAGATGACCTGCATAAGCCGATTATTGGCATCGCAAATACCTGGACTGAAATTGGACCGTGCAACTTCCATCTGCGCACCATTGCTGAAGCCGTAAAGCAGGGCATCCGCGACGCCGGCGGCACTCCAATGGAATTCAACACCGTCACCATTTCTGACGGCATCACGATGGGCACCGAAGGCATGAAGGCATCGCTCATCAGCCGCGAAGTTATTGCCGATTCAATTGAACTCGTTTCGCGGGGCAACCTTTTTGACGGCGTCGTCTGCATCGCCGGATGCGACAAGAACATGCCCGGAACCGTGATGGCACTGGCCCGTCTCGATGTCCCTGGACTCATGATCTACGGCGGCTCCATTGCACCTGGTCACCTGAACGGCAAAGATCTCACCATTCAGGATGTCTTCGAAGCCATCGGCGCGCACTCTGCCGGAAAGCTCGATGACGCAGGGCTCGAAGCCGTCGAAGCCAATGCCTGTCCCGGTGCAGGGGCTTGTGGCGGCCAGTTCACCGCGAACACCATGGCCATGGCCTGCGAGTTCCTAGGCATCTCGCCGATCGGCTTGTCGGGCGTGCCTGCTTTCTCGGCGGAAAAGCATGCAGCTTCGCGCAAAGCTGGAGCGCTTGTCATGGAACTGGCGCGCAAAAATATTCGCCCTAGCCAGATCATCACCCGCAAGGCACTCGAAAACGCCATCACCAGCGTTGCGGCTTCCGGCGGATCCACCAACGCAGTGCTCCATCTCATTGCCATCGCGCATGAAGTCGGCATCGATCTCTCGGTTGATGACTTTGGCCGCATCAGCTCAAAGACACCTTTGCTCTGCGATCTGAAACCGGGCGGCAAATACGTTGCGGTGGATTATCAGAACGCAGGTGGAAGCCGTCTGTTGGCGTACCGCCTGATTGAAGCCGGTCTGCTGCACAGCGAGTGCATCAACGTCACCGGGCACACGCTCGCAGAAGAAGCAGCGCAGGCCATCGAAGCGGCGGATCAGGATGTCATTCATCCGGTCAATGCACCGATCAAGCCCACGGGCGGGCTCGTCATCCTTAAAGGCAACATTGCTCCTGAAGGCTGCGTGATCAAAGTCGCGGGACACAAGCGGCTCGAGCATCGCGGCCCGGCCCGCGTTTTCGATTGCGAAGAAGATGCCTTCGCCGCCGTCGAGCATGGCAAGATCAAGCCGAATGATGTTCTCGTAATCCGCTATGAAGGTCCGCGCGGCGGCCCCGGCATGCGCGAGATGCTTGCTGTCACCGCAGCCATCGTCGGCATTCCTGAATTATCGGAAACCGTTGCGCTGCTGACTGACGGACGTTTTTCCGGAGCAACACGCGGACTCATGGCGGGCCACGTTGCTCCCGAAGCCGCAAACGGCGGCCCGATCGCAGCTATCCGCGAAGGCGACAACATCCACTTCGACATCCCGAACCGCAGACTTGATGTTGAAGTCTCCGCCGAAGAGTTACGGTCACGGTTACAAAATTGGAAAGCGCCAGAGCCGAAGTTTAGGCGCGGCGTCTTCCGCAAGTATGCCGACACAGTTTCATCGGCATCATTAGGTGCAGTTACGAACTAAGGTAGGTGTAGGCTTTAGCCCGCACAAAACGATCGGTTATTTAGAGTTGTCATCCTGAGCGGAGCACAGCAGAGTCGAAGGACCTGCAGTTCTCCTCGATAAGCCGTAGTCCATAAAGGAGTCATCACATTATGAGCACAAGCTCACAAAAAGACTCAATCACACCGCAGTCCACTCGCCTTACAG
>DATAQW010000437.1:0-9979 GCA_036264445.1 Pseudacidobacterium sp. | reverse complement strand
CGCCTGCGACTGCATTCTCAGCCAAGAAGAAACTACCGGCTTCTGGATGAACGCCCAGCGTGTCGAACGTGTTGACGGTAACGTCGGATCCGAAGACGCGCTCGGCCGAGTCGCCTACGTCGATGTTTGATTCGGCATTCGGGCCGTAGCCGGAGATGGAAGAGAATGACTGCGAGTGCTCATCGAGCGCCCGGACCCAGCCCTTCGGGTAGAGTGCGCCGTTAGAAGGAATGGCTGCGAGCCTGTCCTGTTGCGGATAAGGCAGTGGGCGCAGCATGATCGAATCAATCAGTGTAAAGATGGCTGTGTTCGCGCCGATTCCCAGGGCCAGCGTGAGCACTGCCATCGCGGTGAAGGCGCGATATCTTCTGATCTGGCGCAGGCCGAATTTTACGTCGGCCCATAAAGAATGTAGCGAAGGCCATTGCCATTGCTCACGGCCGCGCTCCTCGATCAGCGTCACGTTGCCGAACTCGCGCCGCGCCTGATGCTCGGCTTCTTCGCGGTGCATGCCTTCAGCCATGAGCGTGTCAACCCGCTCTTCAAGGTGCTGGTTGATTTCTTCAGAGAGGTCGTCGTAAATGCGGCTTCGGGAGAAAAGCATAGGATTTTTTCCTTGGCTAAGGCTCTATTGGAGACAGCACGAGGTTAATGCCCTCAAACATCTGCTCAAAGCGCGAGACTTCGTGCTCAAGATGCTTGATGCCTGCACGGGTTATCGAGTATGTGCGCACACGGCGGTTGGTGGACGAGACTTGCCACTCGGCCTTGAGCAAGCCTTCTTTCAACAAACGCTGCAACGCTGGATAGAGCGAACCTTCTTCTACCTGCAGCAGGTCATTGGAGCGCTGTTTGATGTGCTGCACAAGGGCGTATCCATGCATGGGCTGCCTGCGCACGGATTGGAGAACCATTATCTCCAGCGCACCGGGGAAGAGGTCGCGGGGTTCGGATTTTCTGAGAGGGATCATAGCCTGTTTGTAAACAGGCATAGACTAAAATAGTATGAAGTGGTTCGTCAAACATTATTTGACGCCGCTGTTCTTGAGCACATAAATGCGGTAGGCTGCCCACTTCTGCGCGTGGTTCCACCAGCGTACCGGATCGGGGGGACGGCGCTGGGCCACCAGCATATAGTCAGACGCAAGATATGTCTGAAGCTCGGGCCATAGGTCCATCTTTTCGAAATTGTCCGAGCCGTTCAGATGCTGAAAACTCGTCACGATGATCACTTTTGGCGGCTCTTGATGAATCTGCTGCCAGAATTTTGCCCGTGCTTCCTGCACGGCTTTTGCGGAATCCGGCCCCAATATAAGGAAGTCGGCGAGCATGCCAGTTTGCTGTACCAGCTTCATGCGGTAGAGAGTGGTGTTGCATCCGGAAATCCAGTCGATGCACTGAATGTGGCCTGAGAGTTGCTGACCTCCGAGAGCGTTGATGTCGGCTTCCAGCATGTCCATGAATTCAAGAGTGCGCCAGTCATAGGTTCCGGCCAGATAAGCTGATCGCGGCGCAAGGAACAGTGCGCCCAAGGCGAGTGAGAATACAGCTGTCAGGCGCAGCAGGCCGCGTCGCTGCATTCCAAGGAGGACATCAATCGACATGATGGCGAGCAAGATCGCGAGAAAGGGATAGCGGTGATAAGGGTGGTCTTTATGCTGGGCGACGTAAGACGCAAAGCTGAACAAAAGACCAATCCACAGGGTGAGATGCTCCCACTGATCCCACTTAGCCGACTCCTGCTTAGCAGAGAAGAGACGAATTCCGAGAAAAGCGATCCAAAGTATGACAAGAAGTACAAAGGGTGAAACGCTGTGCACGATCATGGTGCTGAATGGCAAGTGGCCGAGGCTTGCATAGTAGGGCACCACAGTGCGGAGATTGTGCAGAAACGCGGACAGCGCCTGTTGTTGAACCAGGAAGACACCGACAACCGCGATGGGTAGCATAAGCCCCGCGATGCCGGCGTAAAGATGAGGCGCTATGCGCCAATGGTTTTTCTTGAGAGGAAGAACGGCGAGGAGTAGCAAAAGGATTCCGAGAGGGATGGCAGTTGGCTTGATGGTCGCTCCGATACCTGCACATAAGCCGAAGAGTCCGGTTGCCCACCAATGGTTCCTGCGCATTCCGTAAAACAGGAAGGCATAAGCCACAATCAGCAACACGGCCAGCGTCAAATCGCGCTGGCCTGATTGGTGAATGCCGTCGCGTCCATGGGCAAGCATGAACAGTACACCAGCAAATAACCCTGCAAACCAGTCGTAGGGAAGCGCGATACAGATCATCCCTACCAGAGCAGCAGCTGCAAGCGAGAAGTCGAATATGCGCCATGCAAGCGCGCCTCCGCCGAGTGTGTGTACTACACTCCACTCGATGAGATAACTTCCCGGCATGTTCATGTCGCCAAGGTCACGGTAAGGCGCCATGCCGTGGTCCATCAGAAAGGAGATGTAGTGAATGAGCGATGCATCGCCAACGAGGGGCCAGTGGATGGTGGTGATTATGAAATAAATAACGCTGATCGTCAGCACGCATCCGAGCGCAATTTTGGACCAGCGTACCCAGACACGCGTTGACGGCGTGGAAAGCTCCGTCATCAGGTTAGCGTGCTACGCTTTCAGGCTCGATTCCTGGAACAGGAAAGCCATTGAGCCATCCGTGAGATGCGAGGTCGTGACGGAGCTGTTCAATATTCTTGAACTGGAGAGCCTTGAGCCCCACGCGGCGCGCTGCTTCAACATTCTCGATCTTGTCGTCAAGAAAAAGCGCTTCGGCGGGAGCAACGTCAAGTTTCTCGCAGGTATAGGTGTATATTCCCGGATCGGGTTTCGCGATGCCAAGCTCGCAGGACCAGGTGTGATGATGGAAGTCGCCGAGCCATGCGAACTCCTGCCGCATGTAGGCCAACGTTTCTTCTCCCATGTTGGAGAGAATGCCGATGCGCAACCCGGCTTCGCCCAGCGATTTGGCCCAGGCAAGCATGGGCTCATTGATGGTGCACCACATGAGCACGTCGTTTTCAATCAGGCGTTCGATGTCGGTTGCTGTCAGCTGGATATTTGTGTCCTTGGCAAACTGCTGCCAGTAGGTGCGGCCGTTGAGTTTTCCCATGTCGTATGCATGGCGATGTGTCCAGTAGTTGTGGTTGAAGGTGTCGCGGTCGAGTCCGGTAATGGCGAGCAGGTTGTTTAACGCGGTTGGTTCCTGTGGGTGGCTGAGGACCATTCCGTAATCAAAAATGACAGCGTGAATCGCCATGCAATCTCCTGGAGTCTGACTCTTTCTCTATTATGCGATATATGAGCATTCGCTTTTCTGCGCGCACTGCGTGGGAGACAACGGAAACAGAGCTGGCGCGCGCGTTGCGTGAGCGCAGAGAAGCAGGATTAGCTGTACTTGATCTCACGGCTTCGAATCCGACGCACTGCGGATTTCAGTATGACGGGGCTACAATTCTTGACCCGTTGGCTGCGAAGGAGGCGCTGACGTACGATCCCAATCCGCAGGGCATGCTCTCGGCGCGTGAGGCGGTGTGCGGATATTATCGCGAACGTGGCGCGCAGATTGATGCCGTGCAGATATTTCTGACGACGAGCACAAGCGAGGCATACAGCTATGTATTTCGCCTTCTATGCGATGCAGGAGACGAGGTTCTGATTGCGCAGCCGAGCTATCCGCTCTTTGATTTTCTTGCTTCACTCGAGGATGTGCGGCTTGTGCCTTATTCACTTTTCTATGACCACGGATGGCATCTGGATATTGAAGATGTGCGACGCCGTGTTACTCCGCGAACGCGAGCGATTGCTCTGGTGCATCCGAATAATCCCAGCGGCAACTTTGTTAAGCCATATGAGCGCAGGCAGCTTGAGAATTTGTGCCGGGAGAAAAATCTTGCCTTGATTGTGGATGAGGTTTTTCTTGATTATCCGCTGACCAGAAAAGCGGGGCAGAGTTTTGCTGCGGCCCCGCATCCGGTGCTGACATTTGTCCTGAGCGGATTGAGCAAGATTGCAGGGCTTCCGCAAATGAAAGCTGCATGGATCGCGGCCCTCGGTCCTCAGCCGGAGCTTGGCGAAGCTCTGGCGCGGCTAGAAGTGATTGCCGACACGTTTCTCTCGATGAATGCTCCGGTGCAATGCGCTCTTCCGGTGTGGCTCAAGCAGCGGGATGTTTTACAACAGCAGATACAGAGGCGGATCGTGAGCAATCTTGATGCTCTGGACAAATTACTTGCAATGCAGAGTATGGTCACTCGGCTGGAAGTTGAGGCGGGATGGTATGCCGTGCTGCGTGTTCCTGCATTACAAAGCGACGAAGAGCTTGCTGTCGATCTTATTCGCACGCTTGGAGTGTCGGTTCATCCGGGATATTTCTTCGGCTTCTCCGGCGATGGATGGCTGGTGATAAGTTTGCTTACTCCGGAGAACGAATTCCACGAGGGAATGGAAAAGGTGCTTCAACTCTTTCACTGATTCTGTAGAAAGGGATTCGACTCGCGCTCTTCACCGATCGTCGTTGACGGGCCGTGGCCGGGGATGACGTGGGTTTTATCAGGAAGCGGAAGCAGCCGGTCATGGATGGAGCGCAGGATCTTCTGGAAGTCGCCCCCGGGCAGATCGGTGCGGCCGATGGATCCGGCAAAGAGTGTATCTCCGGCAAGAAGCAGGTTTTGCGGGGCGAAATAAAGGCAGATGCTGCCGGGAGTATGTCCGGGTGTGTGCAGGACCTGGGCCGGATACTTCTCCAGCCCGATGACAAGATGATCTTCCGCGCTGGCGTCAGGCGGCGCGACGCTGGGTGTTTCGACGCCGAGCCATCCGGCCTGCATCTCCATCATTTCGTGCAGAGGCAGGTCGTTCTGGTTCAGCAGAATCGGTGCTCCAGTCTGCTGTTTGAGCTTGAGCGCTCCGCCCACATGATCGATGTGAGCGTGCGTCACCACGATCTGTTTGAGATTCAGTTTGTGTTTGGCGAGACGTGCCAGAATCTCCGGAATATTGTCGCCGGGATCGATGACCATGGCATCGCCTGTGGACTCATCACCCAGGATCGTACAGTTGCACTGCAGCAGCCCGACAGGAAACGTTTCAAGAATCATCCAATTTGATTGTCCGCGAAGCTGCCCTAAAAGCGCAAAATTAGTGGTGTCTTAGTTTCGACAACGTGGCCCTATAGTAATGTCGACCAGCCAGGAGGGGGAGTCTTATGACGCCGAAGATCGAGTCTATGTGCCCTTTCTTCATCGTAAGCGGTGTCGAGCAGAGCATCGCCTTTTATCAGGAGAGGCTCGGCTTCGAGACACGGTTCAAGCAACCGGATGAGAAGCCGTTTTTCGGCATCGTCGGTCGGGACAATGTGATGCTCTTCCTCAAGTCCGGGGAGGCAGCGCCGCTACCCAATCCCAGGCGCGACCCGATGATGAGATGGGATGCTTATTGCTATGTCCCCGATCCCGACGATCTGGCGGCGGAGTTCGCCGGGCGCGGCACCCCGTTCAGCAATCCCCTCAAGGACACGACTGATGGTCTGCGCGGCTTCGAAATCACCGACCCGGACGGCTACGTGCTGTTTTTCGGTCGCCCGAGATAGGGAGGACTATCCGGCACATTGCGTCACAATACACGGGTTTGTGTTGGGTATAATTCGGAGTCACATATTTGAGATCTGGGTTGAGTCACTATGGCAAATCGCAAGGAATGGACTGAATGGCATTTGACGCCGCGCGGGTGGGAGCGCGGCGCCTCGCGAGTACACGGGCAGGGAAACACATGGATAGAAGAGCCTACGGACCGTTTGCTGAGCTTCGTCTACCAGGAACTCGAAGCTGACAGCGTTCCTGGAGTGAAGAAGTGGGCCGAAGAAACCTGGCGTTCAAAGAAAGCCGGCAATATCGATGAACTGTTGCAGAAATACGGCCCTGCACCAGAAAAGCTTTAATTGCTTGTTATTCACCTGGCGCCTTGACTACTGATCCGCTTTTCATCACCCATGCAACATGCTCCATCACTGTGATATCTGACAGCGGATCACCGGGTACTGCGACCAGGTCGGCATATTTGCCGGGTTCAATCGTGCCCATGTCTTTGTCGAGAGAAAGCAATGTCGCTCCATTGATAGTTGCGGCCTGCAACGCCTGGAGTGGCGTCATTCCGCCACGCACGAGAGCGCCAAATTCACCAGAGAGCACTTCCGGATCTGAGTCATCGACGCCATACGCGATCTTGACGTGATATTTAAGAGCGCGGGCAAATGCCGGCCCTTGTGCGTCGACAATTGCAATGCCTTTGGCCATGCTGCGCGGGTCGCGTCCACGAGATGTGCCGGTCTTCAGGTCGTGCTGAAAGCAGTAAAGCGTGGGCACGAGCCATGTACCGCGCTGCGCCATCATTTGCGCGCCTTCTTCATCAAGCATTGTGCCGTGTTCGATTGAATCCACTCCAGCGCGTACGGCTGCCTTGATCCCTTCCGTGCCTTCTGCGTGTGCCATCACCTTGCGTCCAGCGCGATGTGCTACTTCTACGGCGCGCGCCATCTGCTCTTCGCTCAATTCCTGCACGCGATAGTCGCTGATCGGGTCCATCACGCCGCCGGTGGCCATTAGCTTGATCCAGTCTGCGCCGTACTTGATATCGCGGCGGACGACGCGGTTGATATCGTCGGGCGTATCGGCAATGTTCGGTTGCTGCAGGCTTGGCTTATCGGGCGACAGCAAATCAGAATCGCCGTGTCCTCCGGTAAGGGAGACGCAGCTTCCGGCAGCAACGATGCGAGGGCCAGTGATCAGTCCCTTGGCTACACCGTCACGGAGGGCAAATTGCGGATAGGAGGGGTAGGCCTCGCACGCATCGCGGACTGCGGTGAATCCGTGATCGAGCCAGACATGGAGATTTGCGACTCCGCGAACGGTAGCTTCAGGCGCCGATGTCATTAGATAAGCCCCTGCTGATTGCGTTGTTGGGTCATCGAGCGTATGCCCGTGAGCGTCGATCAGCCCGGGAACGATGGTGTACCTGCTCATATCGATGACCGCATCGCCCGCAGGCGCGCTGGTGGCAATTGCCTTGATGCGCTCTCCCTGGATCACGACATACGCGTCTTTTGTTGCCTGCCCGCTGCGGACATCAATGAGGCGGCTAGCATGTACGGCGATTTCTTTTGGCGCAGGTGTTTGCGCATTGCATGTAAGACAGGTGACAGCTGAGGAGACAAGGAGAAAAGAGAGTCGTTGCGTCAGGCTCACGGTGAATTTCCTTTGAAAGGATGGTTGAGCGTGATGGTAACAGAGCCTGCTCTAAAAACAGCAAAAGGCAGGCTCAAATGCCTGCCTTCGAATCAAGGAAATCCTGCGGCTTAAGCTACTTCTTAGCCGGGGCCGACTG
The DNA here is from genome assembly GCA_036264445.1 of Pseudacidobacterium sp. Classification (GTDB taxonomy): domain Bacteria; phylum Acidobacteriota; class Terriglobia; order Terriglobales; family Acidobacteriaceae; genus Pseudacidobacterium. The sequence continues at coordinate 2,600 of DATAQW010000437.1, read as the reverse complement.
GCTCGTTTTGGTGCCTTCCAGCACCGAATGCCCGCTAGCATGCTTCTGCATCAGGATCGTAAGTCCGATGGAAGTGATCATGAAGATGATTGCGCACCATGTGGTCAGTCTGGTGAGTAAATTTGCCGCGCCACGTGGGCCGAAGGCTGTCTGTGAACCCTGGCCGCCGAAGGCGCCGGCAAGATCAGCGCTCTTGCCCTGCTGCAGCAGGATGACGATGATCATGAAAACACAGACCAGAATATGGATGGCGAGAACGAAATAAAACATGTTGGGCTTCTTAAACCTTAAAGAAAACTCTGCAGGACTTTTTGGTGCGGAAGGGGGGACTTGAACCCCCATGCCTCTCGGCGCCACCCCCTCAAGATGGTGTGTCTGCCAATTTCACCACTTCCGCACTACAGGTAACAAATATCCTTTGTTGAGTATAGCAAAGGAGACTCGGCGTGAAAATGCCCGCTAGAAACGGACGCCAAGCTCGTTAAAGCTCTCCAGTTCCAGCAGGTACTGGCCATCTCTGGTGGACTCCACCGCTTCGTGCTCCAGCATCCATGTATACGGGTGAGGAATGAAGACTGCATGAAGCCCTGCGGCCAATGCAGGATTGATATCCGATTTCGGACTATTGCCTATCATCCACGTTGAGCGGGATTTCAACTCATATTTCTGGCATACAGCCTGGTAGGCGTCTGGATTTTTCTCGCCAGGCACCTCGACTGCTGCGAAATGGCTGACTAAGCCAGAGCGCGCCAGTTTGTCCTTCTGCTCTAGCTCATTGCCTTTGGTCATTAAAATGAGGCGGTGCCTCGATGCAAGACGCGGAAGAACCTCGGCAACCCCCGGGAGAAGCTGAATTTCATGCTGAGTAATTGAGTGTGTAAAACCCACAATGCGCTCATGCTCTTCCGGAGTGACCGGCGATTCGCTCAGCCGCTCGAAACATGTCACCAGCGAGTGCTGAAAGCTGGCGGAACCATAACCGCGCTCGCGAATTGTTTCGCGTTCGACTTCATTGATGAACGCACGCACTTCTTCGCGCGTATAAGTTTGGTGGTTCAGGTAAGAAATGAATGCTGCGATTGCGCGCTCAAAGTAGATGTTGTTTTCCCACAGCGTATCGTCCGCATCGAGTAAGAGCGTCTGTCCGGGAGTAATTGTTAAAAAGGAGCGCACTCTTTGAGGGTAACAAAGAGCGTTCATAAGTGCATTTTCTGCATAAGTGCTTTAGAATAGGTTATATAGGCTGTTCCCAAAGCAGCTGCTTTTGTTACATATACGGCCCATCTTTTTTCCGTAGTCAGGGTTCTAATCAATAAGGACGTCTGTTCAGAGCAGGGTTGATGTATCCAATACCACCAACGGGCATCCGGCACTATCTCGTCCAGGAGACGTATGCATGTTTTTTCAGAGACGCGACATTCTGAAATTGTTCTGCGCCTCTTTGCTGCTTTTTGTCGCTTGCATACGCGCCAATGCTGATGCAGCGGTGCTGCTTGAAGAGCCTTTTGGCGAATTTGGCGACATGAATCCAACCGGACATTCGGCCATTTATCTCAATCATGTCTGCGCCGCATCGCCGACCGAGTTGCGTTTGTGCGAACCCGGCGAGCATGGTGTTGTCATCAGCCGCTACCATCGCGTTGGTGGATACGACTGGCTTGCGATTCCACTGATTCCATATCTCTATGCTGTTGATGATCCACGCGACGTGCCGGCCAGTATGGATGCGAGGGAGGAACTGGAATTACGTGATCGATATCGTCGAGAGCATTTGGTAAACATCGTGCCAGATGATCCGAAACGAGAGATTCCAGCGGGAGAATGGATCCAGTTGATCGGGGCATCTTACGACCGGAAAATCTATGGCTTTCAGATTGAAACCAGTGAGGAGCAGGATGCGCGATTGATCGAAGCTTTGAACGTGCGCAGCAATCGAAGCCATTTCAATCTCTTTTTTAATAACTGCGCGAATTTTACGGAGGCGGTTCTTAATTTCTACTACCCTCATTCCGTCCATAGAAACTACATTGCCGATGCCGGATTGATGACGCCGAAACAGGCTGCCAGAAGCCTTGTGGCATACAGCAAGCATCATTCGGACCTGCAATTCACAACATTTGTTATTCCGCAGGTGAGGGGGACGATCCATCGCAGTGACTCCATTGACGGGGTGCTCGAATCGCTGGTGAAGACGAAAAAATATGCGGTGCCCATTGCTGTCCTGCATCCGTTCGTTGCTGGAGGCATTGCAATTGCATATCTGGGCGATGGCCGCTTCCATCCTGACCGGAATGCAGCGGTGTTCGATCCGGCGCATGAGTTTGCTTCGGTCGAGGCTGTTGAGGATAAACCTGATCAGGCTGCACCCGTAGTCAGCATTCCAGCAACCGGAGTAGTACCGGATACAGATCTCCTAGCGCCGGGCGGAAAAGAATAGGTATCGCTGTTTCATGGCTTCTTATTGGCCTGGTACTCGTGGTCCAGTATCGACATCAGTAATAGAGAATGGTACCGGTCATCTCGATAGACTGCCTCACGCAGTAACCCATCCTGTTGAAAGCCCAGGCTGCGATAAAGATGTTGCGCGCGGGTATTTGTTT
>DATAQW010000414.1:0-3193 GCA_036264445.1 Pseudacidobacterium sp. | reverse complement strand
TGTTTTGGATCCCTGCTAACGAACGGAAGGCGGAAGACGAACTTTCCTAGGCCGTCCCAGTGTACAACAGGGGGTGCAATAATTTCACAGGTTTAGCCCTAACATATTGCAGCTATTACATTTTTGCACAGCAAAATCGTGAATTAATTACAGATTATAAGGTTGACACCGATGCCTGCCGATGGCACCATCAGTGCACGGCGAGAGGACTGGTGCTGACCCTAAAGATCAGGATCACAGATTTTGGTATCTATTCAAGAAGACGGCTGAAAGTCGTTTGAGCAAGAGCGCCTTGGGAAGTATCGCAATCGCGGAAGATGCGGCGAAGAGCCATGCAGCCCTGCGTGTAACATTCATCTTGCATGTTTCAAATCTCTTCAGCAAGGGACTGACCCGCGAGCAAGCCATAGCTATTTTGCGTCTGGCAATCTCAATTCTCCTGATTGCATCTGTCGATCTGAATCATATTTCAGTCTGGCATCATGAGGCAGTTTTACGGCTCATACTTTCTCTTTACGCCCTTTACAGCCTAGCGATTGTGACATGGGTTTTTGCTCGCACATTGTCCTGGCCTCTGCTAAACGCAATCTATACATTCGACGTAGCATGGCCTGCGCTGATGTGCCTCTTCAGTGGAATCTTACATAGCCCTTTCCTTCTTCTTTTTGTCTTCGCGCCGGTCGTCTCGGCATACCGCCGGACCGCGAGGGCGACGATTGTCGTGACTGCGGCGAGTATGCTAGTGATTCTGCTGGAAGCGGTAATCGCCAACGGGGCAGCAGCCTCACACTTTCTGTCCGTTGAGCGGCCTCAGCCGCTGGGTTCCTTCGCAATAAAAGCCGCAATTTTTCTGGCGTCGGGCGCATTTCTGTCTTACTGGGCTTATCAAAGCGAGCAGGAATATCAGGCATATATCGTCAGAGCGGCATTGGAACGGCTACATCCGCGGGCCGGAATCCAGGCAAATCTGAAGCAGATACTCACGTTCTTCCTGGACATTTTTGGGGCGAAAAAAGCTGTATTGGTTTTGCGGAATGTGTCAGGAAGCCGTCTATTTATGTGGGAAGCCGAACGGGAGCGACACGGTCTGGTTGAAAGGCGCAACGTACCCTGCTGCGATGCGGAAATGTATCTCTCGCCAATGCCTGCAGAAAGCTGGTCGACGTTGTGTTCGCGATGGGCGACGCGTCCCAGTAGCGTGCTGCTGGACCGCCATGGCCGCCGCTTAAAAGCGTCGGGCTTGCAAAACAACCCATATTCCCAATGGATTCAGCCCTTTCGAACGCTTTTGGCAGTCAACCTGCAGCTTGGTAGCGAGTGGACGGGCCGCGTGTTTCTTGTCGATGCCTCCTGTGTAACAGGAAGGGAGACAAGCCTGCGCCTCTTGTGGCAGCTGGTTCAGAATGTCGGCTCCAACGCATACAGCTTTTATTTATCACAACACAGCCGTGCTCGCGTACGCGACATGGAACGGCAGCGCACTGCACGCGAGTTGCATGATGGAGTCATTCAATCGTTGATTTTCACCGAAATGCATGTGGATCTGCTGCGTCGCCAGCTGATGAATCCTGGTATCGGTGTGAATACAGAAGAGACATTGACCAATGTCCAGCTTCTTCTCAGAAGGGAGATTCAGGATCTCCGCCGCCAGATCGAGCAATTGCGTTCTTCCGCTGCTCCCCGGCTGCTGCTCCCCCGTCTGAGTGAGATCGTTGAGAATTTCCAGTGTGAAACGGGCATCGCCGCAAGTTTTGTCAGCGATGTTCAGGATAAATCCATTTCCGGCCGAATCTCACATGAGGTAACTCGCATCGTGGAGGAAGCCCTGACGAACGTCAGAAAACATAGTGGAGCGCAGAAAGTTGAAGTGCAACTTGTTTCCAATCCTGACGACACTTGGCAGGTGGTCATCCAGGATGACGGATGCGGCTTCGATTTTTCCGGACGCTTGTCCCTCGCGCAGCTCGAGGCAGCGCGAAAAGGACCTCGGGTCATCCGGGAGCGCGTTCATTCCGTAAATGGAGATCTGGCCCTGGAGTCCTACCCAGGCCGCGGCGCGCGTCTTGAGATACGATTCGCCTGCAAATAACACTTTCTGATTCACCGATCACTTCGGAAACGGCATCCGCCTGTTCCAGATAATCTCAGTTCGAACCCGGCTTTCACAAAAAAGACTCCGGCAACCTGTGCAGGCGAATTGCGTTTACCTCATCGGAGGAAACAGATGAGATACAGCACCGCAGGATTGCTCTTCCTTTCAGCGCTAGCGCTACTGGCTGGATGCGCAAGCCATCCTGCATACTATGCTCCACCGCCACCACCCCCGCCTGCCACTTATGTGCCGCCTGTAGTCCAAACGGCGCAACAGAATGGATATGCCGACGGAGTACGTATCGGCGCGCGTGACCGCATTGAAGGCCACAGTTATCGCCCAGCATATAGCGAGCGATACGCGAATACGCCGGGATACTATCCGCAGCTAGGTGGCTTCTGGCAGTATCAATCTGCTTATCGTGATGCATACGTGCGCGGATACCACCGCGGCTATACGCAGGGCTAAATGTTGTCACGAAACGTGCGCGATCCGTGCTGTACTATTCGAATGCAGGCGGGATAAGTCCGCCTGCGGGAGTTTAGACCATGCAAAGCCGCATTACCGGAACCACCATGCCCGTGCTCGAATTGCTGCTCGAACCCAATGAAACCGTTATCTCAGAAGCGGGCGAGCTTTCCTGGATGAGCAGCTCCATCCAGATGACGACGCATACGCAAATGGCGGGCGGGGGCGGCATTTTTGGCGCGATTCGCCGCGTAGCTGGCGGCGGAACGCTTTTCATGACGGAGTACCGCGCTGTTGGAGCGCAGGGTGAAGTAGCTTTCGCTACGAAAGTCCCCGGACATATTGTTCCAGTCGAAGTCAGCGGAGGACATGAGTACTACATCCACCGGCAGGGATTTCTCTGCGCGACATCACAGATTCAGCTTGGCGTGGGATTTCAGCAGTCTCTGGGCGCAGGGATTTTCGGTGGCGACGGGTTCCTCCTCCAAAAAGTGAGCGGCGCTGGCGTAACGTGGCTCGAACTTTCCGGCGAGCTGATTGTAAAAGACCTTGCCCCGCGCGAACTCCTGCGCGTCCATCCTGGCCATGTCGGTGCGTTTCAAGGAACCGTGTCGTTTCAGATCACGCGCATTT
>DATAQW010000376.1:0-12631 GCA_036264445.1 Pseudacidobacterium sp. | reverse complement strand
CAGGATTTTTTTGATGTCGTGTCCGACCGGCAAAACTATTGGACAACCAGAATTGAACCAAAATCCAAAGAAGATTTTTCTACTTTAATTGGAGAGTGTAACGATCAGAAGAAGTATTGCGACGTCGTTACGCTGATCGAGGCCGATGAAGGCGACTCACTGACAATTGAGCTGAAAGTTGAGTCAAATCATCAACAAATTAACAACGAACAGATTCACACAAAAATCGACAAAATATACCCACCATGCAATATGGCCCACGCAGGTGGCGGGTCAGAGGGAAGGGACCGGTGCCTCAAGACAAGGATTTTCCCGCTGATAGTAAACGAACTTGCCGGACTTGAAGATACACATGCACACATGATACGGGGCAATTGAGCATGATGATTAAGAAGCCAATTCGCCCATTTGCTCTTGCATTCATGATATGCGCAGGGCCGACAGGCATAGCAGCGCAACAGACGGTGTCAATCCCGCAACAACCCCCTGTTTACGTCGTGGACTTCCAACAGAAATTGCCGCCTGAACTCGCGAGCAAATTAGGGAATCTGAATACATTCACAAGCGACCTTATCAAAATAAGGCTGCAGGAAATCCCATCGGTAACAGTGCGGCGTGTCCAGGCACCGCCTTCGTGCGAAGAGGCGCAGGCTCAGGTTAACCAAGGCTCGCGGCCCCAGGCGGGCCAGACGGCCCAGGTGCTACCGACTGCGGTCGTCTCCTCCGGCGACTTTTATACGGTGGAGGGCCAGATTGAAGCGCAAGGACAACGGTCAGAAATCCTGCTGAGTTACGAGGTAGAGAAGCATACCTGCGGACAAAAGGACGTCCAGCCTGTTTTTCAGGATGCATTGCCCTTTACTCCCAACCAGGCACTGGACGCGATTACGATCGCGGCACATGCGATCGCTTTTAAAATTCAAAAAGCGGTCCCTCCAACGCAGATTGATGTGACCGTCTTTCAAATCGATAGCGATTTGCAGCAGCAGAAAGATATCGCCGCCGGTGTTCGCAAAGCACTTGTTGACGAGATCGCCAAGTGGCCTGATGACTATAAGGTCGCCACTCCATCCAATTACAGAATCACTGGACACATTACGTTTCAGAAATCGCGGCTACCGATTCCCTGGAATGCCACTGTCACCGCTGATATGAAGATAGAAGCGGATGGAAAGCCTTATCCGCTTCAATTGGTGACCGGCTCAAGCGACCAGCTGCTCAAATTCTATGAAGCCGTCACCAACGAAGTGATTCGGGGACTTCCAGAAGTCCTAGCGGCCGTGCACCTTCAATTGACAGGGTTTGACGAAGCGATGAAAGTCGACCAGATCAATCACCTGCTGGACCAGTGTCCGCCGGAAGGTGAGTGCGCAGGCGCGCAGGATGCGGTCACATTGTTGTCAGTTGATGCGCTGAAAAATCCAAACTCATGGAATGTCTTTTTCCTGCTGGGCAAGGCCCAGTTGCGTGCGGGGAAAGCTGGGGATGCCGTCACATCGCTGGAAAAAGCCGAAAGCCTAGTCGAACAAAATCAAGTCGCGCCTGCGGAACAGGCTCAGCTGCTGAATCTGCTCGGGGATGGGTATCGCAACACATACAAATGGGAACAAGCACTGAGCGTGTATGACAACTCCTTGAAGCTGGATCCGAAACAGGCAGCAGTCTACGGCAGCAAGGCACAGGTCTACCTCTACCTGAGCAAGTCGCTGGACGCGCTCCGGTCCTTGATCGAAGGGCTGAAAGTATCCACCAAGGATTCCGACTCTCAACCTCTGCATGAATCTGCCAAAAGCATCGTTAATAAGCTTCAGGGCACAGATATCAACGCGGCGGAGACCTCTCTGCGTGAGGCTCTATCGGCGGGGGTCCCGGTATCCAATGAATACGGGATTCTGACCGAGCAGAAATGGGAGCTGATCTTGCGCACCAACTGGAACGCGGAAAACCGGGCCAAAGCAAGAGGTGAATTCAAAGCTGCGCTGGATCACCATCCCAACGACCCCGATGTGCTGGCTCTGCTTTATACCGTTAGCGCCCGGGTTGAATTGGTGGACGGCGACAGACAGCATCTGCAGGATTTAGTAGCCGAAGTTGGGAAGTTCGATGCCGCACAGGTACCCGCTTACATACGCGAGTGGGCCAAACGCATTCTCAGCCAGGATGATATCAACCATGCCGATTATGAAGATGCTGCGAAGGCGGCTGACGAGGCTTACCACATTCAGCCGACGAATGATGATGCCTCTTATATGATCGCCAATGCGACCCTGCTCGATGCGCGTTGCAAAGAAGCGGCGTGGAGCCGGGGCGAAAAATTTGAAATCATGGAGAGGGAAACGCGGGAAAAAATGTGCATGGAGGACAAGCTACTCGATCCCGCAGTTACAGAAGTTGCGAAACTACCACCAGAGATCGTAGCGCAGTACAAAGAGGCCGCCGATATCGCTTCACAATTGGTCGACAACAAATATCAGGCGGCATACGGCGTCTTCATGCGGGCAAATCATTCTCTCAACAAAGATACTGAGACCAAGATCAGGTTCGAACGTCTTGCCGCAAAAGACCCCAAAGATCAGGTCACATCAAACATCCTTATGTTTGTCTGTTCTGAATATGTGTTTGACTTTCATTGCGCTTATCAGGCTGCCAAAAATGCCGCCCTCTCTGTCCCAACAACCGGATCGACAGCCGCGGATGACTGGCTGAATCTGGCGGAAACCGCGATACTGGACGGCGATGACAAGACAGCGCGGAATTGGCTTGACATCGCTTTAAGGCAGCCTGATCCAACTCCGAGGAACGCATCTCTGATCTACCTTTACCGTCTATGGGTTGCAATGCGCGAAGGACAGACGAGCGAATTCAAGCAGGATTTTGATTCATGGTCTGAAGCTGCTAATAAGTTCAGCCAGGGCAAGGATGGTATCAGCTGGATTTTTACAGGGGCAAGAAAAGTTCTTGCTGATCCAAGAAGCTCCCTTGGGCAAAGCAGAATAAAACTTCTTGTCGCCATGATGGACGCACTGGACAATAAGAGCTCGAGTCTGCCTCCCTGGCCCGATTCCGGAACTCTTTAGAACAGGTTCGGTTTTTACACGAGTAATTTTTTTCAATTCAAAAAGATTGGAACTGAGTGCCGTAATTTTCTCCTATTTGCACGAGCACAGCAGGAAATCAAAAGCCCTTTTCGAATTTCCGAAAGGGTCTTCTGATTTTGAGTATCAGCTACATACCAATACTGTGCCCCGCATTGGTTATCGGTTTATGCCTGAGGCTTCGGTGTCAGCCGTACAAAACGCTCGCTGAATCGCTCCCATTCTGAGAGCAACCACTTCGCACGTGTGCTGCCGGTCTTCTCGGCATGCGTCGCTATGAGTTTGCGTATGCTCTCCTGTGCTTCAGCATCGAGCGAGTCGTATGGTTCAGCCATGAGGAAGTCCGCGTGGTGGAGGTGTTCCTTGAGAAACCTGCCGTCCTCATCAAAGACCCACGCCAGTCCGCCGGTCAGGCCTGCTCCGAAGTTGATGCCCGTGCTGCCAAGGATCGCTACCATTCAGCCAGTCATATATTCACAGCCATGGTCACCAATGCCTTCAACAACAGCAAGAGCTCCGGAATTGCGAACAGCAAAGCGTTCACCCGCCCGGCCGGCAGCAAAGAGCGTACCACTGGTGGCTCCGTAAAGCGCCACGTTGCCCAGGATCACGTGTCTTTCGCTTTCGAGCGCAGCACGGCCCTGACCGCGAAGAATGATCTCGCCGCCACAAAGGCCCTTGCCAACAAAATCATTGGCCAGCCCTTCGAGCGTCAGCGTCATTCCGGGCACAGCAAAGGCTCCGAACGACTGGCCCGAAGTCCCGCGCAGGCGGAAAGCGATGGGTGCTTGCGGATCAACGCCATAGTCCTGCAGCAAGGCAAGCTCACCCGCCAGCCGGGCGCCGAGAGTACGGTCTTGATTAGTAACGCCGGCTTTGAGTTCGAATGGCGACCCCGCCTTGTATGCAGCGACCGCTGGCTCGACCCATGCGTCGTCGATTGGTGTATCTTCTTCAGGACGCAGATTGCGCTTGCCTTGCCAGTGAATCTCACCCTTCACCGGAGCAGCAATCAACGGCTTGAGATCGAGCGCGCCATCAAAACGCACCTGGTCGAGCAGGTCTGTGCGGCCAACCGCTGCTTCCAGCGATGGCAGACCGAGCTTGGCAAGCAATGCCTGAATATCGCGCGCGAGTTCTTCAAAGAACTTCACCAGATGTTCAGCGCGTCCGCGGAACTTTGCACGCAAGTCAGGACGCTGCGTGGCAATGCCCGTCGGACAGGTGTTGAGATGACATTGCCGCGCCATGTCGCAACCGAGAGCGACAAGCACGGCGGTGCCGAAGGCAAACTCATCTGCTCCCAGCATCGCGGCGTACAGAACATCCTTCGCAGTGCGCAGGCCGCCATCAGTACGCAGGCGTACACGGCCGCGCAGTCCATTCTGGATGAGCACCTGTTGCGCTTCGGCAAGCCCGAGCTCCCACGGATTGCCCGCGTACTTGATGCTGGAAAGAGGTGAAGCGCCTGTTCCGCCATTGTGTCCGGCAATAACAATATAGTCGGCGTAAGCTTTGGCCACGCCAGCCGCAACAGTGCCCACGCCCAGTTCGGAGACCAGCTTCACCCCAATCGCTGCCTTCGGATTCACGCGCCGCAGATCGTGAATGAGCTGCGCCAGATCTTCGATCGAGTAAATGTCATGATGTGGTGGCGGACTAATGAGCTGAATTCCCGGCTGTGCATGACGCAGGCGCGCAATGAGCTCTGTGACTTTATGTCCCGGAAGCTGTCCACCCTCGCCCGGCTTCGAGCCTTGCGCAATCTTGATCTCGATCTCTTCGGCGTTCATCAGGTATTCGGCAGTCACGCCAAAACGTGCTGATGCAACCTGCTTGATCTTGTTGTTGAGCAGATGCGCGGGAACGTTCGTGCCGTTCAGCGGCAGCTCGCCATGCGGATCGTAAACCGCGCGGTCTTCCCCGCCCTCGCCGGTATTGGAACGCCCGCCGAGCATATTCATCGCGGCTGTGATGGTCTGGTGCGCCTCAGGACTCAACGATCCAAGCGACATGGCGCTGGCGATGAAGCGTTTGTAATAGTTCGGCGCAGGCTCGACCTGATCAAAGGCCAGCGGGTCGCCCGCAGGACGGATCTCCAGCAGATCGCGCAGGACCGCCGGCTCCTTCTCAACGGCAATGCTGGCAAACGCCGCCCATGCTTGTCCCGGCTCAACTACAGCAGTCGCGCTGCGCGCTGTGCCCACAACAGTTTGCAGCAGGCGCACCGTCTGTGGCTGCCAGGAATGCGGCTCTGCCTTGTCTGCTTTCCGGAAGCGCACCCAGCCATAGTCCGGCAGGTCTTTCACCGCAGTGGTTGTACCACCCTGCGCTTCGCCTAACTTAGCATCTTCGTTGAAGCTTGCCAGCCATTGATCACGGATTGTGCCTTCGAGCACAACAAAACCAATTCCACCCAGCGGAGCGGGCGTGCCAAAGAAACACTTGTCGATAACCTCCTGGCTGAGGCCGATGGAGTCAAACAGATGCGCGCCGCGATAGCTGTCGACTACCGAGATGCCCATCTTCGACATGATCTTCGCCAATCCGAGATCGAGAGCGTGCAGCAGGTTTTCTTCACCCTTCTCGGGACTGGTCGCGCGCGCGGTCTCAAGAGCAAGCCACGGGCAGACGGCTCCAGCACCCATGCCAAGCAGAACAGCGCCGTGATGCAGATCGCGGCAATCACCCGCTTCGACAGCCAGGCCGACGCGCGTGCGCTCTCCAGCGCGAATGAGCGCGTGGTGCACAGCTCCCGTCGCCAGCGCCATCGGGATGGGAATTGCCTGCTGACTGCATGTACGGTCGGTAAGCAGCAGAATGGCAGCGCCTCCGCGAACGAGATCAATGGCCTTTGCGCACAGGTCATCAAGGGCAGTCACCAGGTTGCATGCCGGATTAAAAACGCAGTCGAGCACAGCCAACGGAAGCTCATCCGTCAACCCATGTTGACGCGTGCGCAACGCTTCACACTGTCCAAGCGACAAAAATGGCGACGACAAGGAAAGTCCTGGCAGTGGAGCTTTCTTGTTCAGAAGATCCGGCCACGGGCCGAGACGCGTGTGTAATTGCACAACGCATGCTTCGCGCAGCGAATCAATCGGCGGATTTGTAACCTGTGCAAAACGCTGGCGGAAATATGCGTATACCGGACGCGGCGTGCGCGCCAGCGGAGCCAGCGGAGTATCATCACCCATCGACCAGACGGCGTCTTTGCCATCAGCGACCATGGGCTGCAGAATCATCTTTACGTCTTCACGCGTATATCCGAAACCAAGCTGTAGGCGCGTCAAATCGGCTGATTCGATCGCGGCAATCGGGGTATTGGGATCGAGGGTCGTTTCTTCGAGAAGATTTTCGTACTGAGGCGCAGCGTTATCGAAAATCTGCAAGAGTTCTTCATTCTCATAGAACTTCTGCTTTTCGATGTCTGCAACGAGCATCTCGCCCGGGCCAAGGCGTCCACTATGAACCACTTTTTCGGGATCGAGATCAACCAGTCCAGCTTCTGAGCCAACTACAACCAGGTCATCCGTTACGAAGAATCGACAGGGACGCAAGCCGTTGCGGTCAAGCGCAGCTCCGACAAAGCGCCCGTCTGTAAATGAAATCGCAGCAGGACCGTCCCACGGCTCCATCAAGTCTTCGTTGTAAGCAAAAAACGCTGAGTTGCCCTTTTCCTGAGCAGGAGGCAACAGCAATCGCACGGATTCAGCAACCGTGCGTCCGTTGTTCGCGAGCAATTCCAGCATTTCATCGAGGCTGGTCGAATCCGAACCATCAGGACTGAAGAGCGGCTTCAATTCCTCGGGCAGAGTAGCGGCGCGAGCATCCATGCGCGCACGGTTGCCCCACACTGTATTAATCTCGCCGTTGTGCGCCAGCATGCGGAAGGGTTGTGCGCGGTCCCAGGAAGGCGCGACGTTTGTTGCATATCTTTGATGGAAGACGGCAAACGGGGTGATGAAGCGAGGGTTAGCGAGATCGGGATAGAACTCCGGCAACAGGCGCCCGGCACACATGCTCTTGTAAATCAATGTTGTCGATGAGAGCGAACAGACATATCCCGGCGCTCCGCTGCGCTCAAACTGCTTGCGGGCAAGATAAAGACGTCGATTGAGCTGCTCTCCATCATTGGATGTAATGAGCACATGCCGGATCACAGGCATTGTAGAAAGAGCGATTTCACCGAGGACTTCAGGGCGCGTTGGCACATCGCGCCATGCCAGCACGCTACAGTTCTGCGCTGCGAGAGACAGTTCCAGTTCAGCGCGACACTCCGGCACATCCTGAGGAAAGAAGACCACACCAACCGCAAACGGCGCTTCCGGAGCAAGCGACACGCCAGCCGATTCCAGCAGAAATTCCCGAGGAATTCCGGTACAGATACCAATGCCGTCGCTTGATTTGCCATCGGCTGCCACCGCTCCGCGATGCGCAAGACGCGCGAGCGCAGTCAGCGCCTTCTGCAAAATGTCGTGCGAAGGATTGTGTTTGAGTGTCGCTATAAAGCCCACTCCGCACGACTCATGTTCAAAGCGCGGATCAATCAGAGAAGGACGGGCTGAGGCGGGGGAGACACCTTGGCGCTCCGGTATAACCGGGGAATCAAAAAAAGTTATGTAGCCCATAGCTAACTATACGACCCTTTTCTCTGGCAACGACCAGAAAATTTTCACAGAAATTCAACGAAATGCCTGAGGCGTCAGACCGCTCATGCAGCTTTGTTTATAGGCAAGAAAAAAATATTTTATGCATAGGGTTGACAAGCACCATATGTATATTTATACAATTGAATTGTATTTTTATGCAAGATAGGAGACGCGGCTACTCGGGCCGCTTTTTTCAGTTGAGCAAAACCGAACGGCATAACGCAATTCGTGAACTGGTCGCAAACACGGCGATCTCTAACCAGGAGGAGCTACGCCGCAAGCTCGTCCGCCGCGGCTTTGACGTGACACAGGCGACTGTTTCTCGTGATATTCACGACCTGCACCTCTATAAAGGGCCAGACGGTTATGCTCTGCCGAATGGCAACGGCAATGGCCGCGTAGAAGATGAAAGCAGTTTGCCGTCAATTCACGAAGTCTTGAGAAGCTTTGGATTGAAGGTGAAGCAGGCGCAGAACCAGCTTGTTCTGATTACCACGAGCGGCGGCGCACAGGCTGTAGCGCTTGCAGTTGATCACGAAGATTGGCAGGAGATCGTTGGCACATTGGCTGGCGACGACACAGTTCTAATTATTTGCCCCGACCAGAAGCGCGCAACGCAGCTGCGCGCCCGTTTGGAAGAGATGATTGGCTAACGATGCAGAAAAAAATACAAACTGCAGTGATGGGAGTGACTGGCTATGCCGGCATGGAGCTCGCACGCCTGCTGCTCCGCCATCCCCAGCTGAAAAATGCACCACCCGTCTTCCTGGGGCGCGCCGAAGCTACGCAGGGGACGATTGGACTTACTGATCTGCATCCACAGCTGATGGACAATAATGGCTCGCAAACATTGAAGGTCGAGTCGTTTTCATGGGACCTGCTGAAGGACCGCGGCATTGATGTGTTACTCCTTGCGACTCCGCACGAGCAATCGCGCGAATGGGCTCCGGAAGCTCTTGATCATGGCTTGCGCGTGATTGACCTGAGCGGCGCGTGGCGGCTGGAGCACGCTGAGAACCGTGCAGTCTATAAATTCGCTGACGAAGGTTCAGATGTTGCGGTCAAAGTCCAAACCAGAAGCGTTTATGGGATGCCGGAACTGCATCGGAATGAAATCAAGGATGCAGCTTTAGTTGCGAATCCTGGGTGTTATGCGACATCGATCATTCTCGCCCTTAAACCTCTTGTGGCTAAGGGTTGGGTTGATTTGGGTCATGGCATTGTGAGCGATTCAAAGTCCGGTGTCTCTGGCGCGGGCAAGACCCCAACGGCAAAGACACACTTCATGTATGCAGCGGACAATCTCTCCGCATACGGAGTCTTTGGCCATCGCCATACAGGTGAATTGCTCGAGCAGCTTGAGCTTGCTCCGGAACAAATTATTTTCACACCGCATCTGCTGCCCATTCCGCGAGGCATTCTCTCGACGGTCTACCTTTCTTTCAAAGAAAGGAAAACGCCGGAGGAAGTGGACGCGTGCTATCGGAGCTTTTATAAGTACAGCCCCCTGGTGCGTCTCTTCCCTGCCGGGCAGCTTCCGCAGATTCAATATTGTGTTCGCACGAATTATTGCGACATAGGATTTCATCTGGCCGCCGACGGGCGACGATGCGTCATCGTCTCCTGCCTGGACAACCTGCTCAAGGGCGCCGCCGGACAAGCGGTGCAAAACCTGAACGTAATGTGTGGATGGAACGAAGCGGAGGGGTTGGCATGAAGTTCGTTGTGAAACTTGGCGGCGCTGCTCTTGAAAATCCTGAGCTGCGCGAAAGCTGCGCTAAGGCCATCGCAGAACTGGTAAAGGACGGCAACCAGGTCGCGCTTGTGCATGGCGGCGGCGTGCAGCTGACAAAAACCCTGAAACAGCTCGGCAAGGAGAGCGAGTTTATCTCCGGCCTGCGCGTAACCGATGCTGAAACCCGTGATGCGGCATTGATGGTCCTGAGCGGACGCGTGAATAAATCACTTGTTGCCTCGCTCGGTGCTCATGGCCAGGCCGCCGTCGGACTTTGTGGCGGCGATGGCCTTGTTTTCCGTGCGCGCAAAAAACGCATGGCTCCTGATCTCGGATTTGTAGGCGAGATCGTTGCTTCTGACCCGCGCTGGTTGGAAGCCATCTGGAAGATGGGCGCAGTGCCCGTGATATCGAGCCTCGCGCTCGGCTTTGATGGCGAATACTACAACATCAATGCCGACGAAATGGCGTCTGCATGCGCGGCTGCGTGCAAAGCCGACGCGTTGGTTTTTCTCACCGACGTTCTCGGTGTTAAGGATGCGAACGGTGACGTAATGCGTTGGCTCAGCGTTGATCAAATTGCAACACTTGCGAGGGACGCTGTTATTAGCGGCGGAATGCTGCCGAAACTCAGCGCCTGCCGCGAAGCTTTACTGCAAGGCGTAAAGCGCGTGCGCATTCTGCCTGCGGAAGCTGCCGGCGTTCTGCCCGACTTGTGCAGCATGCGCATCAACCACGGCACCGAAGTGATGGTCGCATAGGAGATCCTGAAGATGAAACTGGATGCAATTCTTGCAGCCGAAGCAAAGCTGCTGCTTTCTACTTATGAGCGGAACCCGATTCTCTTCGTGCGCGGAGAAGGCGTTCACCTTATTGATGAGAACGGCGACCGCTACCTTGATTTACTAAGCGGCATCGGAGTCAATGCGCTCGGATACGGTCATCCTGCGATAGAAACCGCGATCGCCGAGCAGGGCAAAAAACTGATCCATATATCGAACCTTTTCTTTCATGAAGGCCAGGCAGAACTTGCTCTGCGCCTGATTGAAAAAAGCGGCATGGATCGCGCCTTCTTCTCGAACAGCGGAACAGAGGCCATGGAAGCTGCGTTGAAGCTTGCTCGCGCTTATGCAGGCACCCAGCGCAGTGAAGGCAAGGCTCTGGGCACAAAGATACTTGCGCTCGAACACAGCTTTCACGGAAGAACGATGGGTGCAGTAGCGGCTACGCACAAAGAAAAATATCGTGAGCCGTTTGCTCCAGTCATGCCAGGGGTGGAATTTGTTCGCTTTAACGATGTTGAAGATCTGAAAGCGAAGTTCTCAGACGAAGTCTGCGCTGTGCTGCTTGAAGCAATTCAAGGTGAAGGCGGCATTCGTCCAGTCTCACAGGAGTTTATGAACGCCGCGCGTGAGTTGACGCATTCGACGGGAGCATTGCTCATTGTCGATGAGATTCAGGCCGGCCTTGGCCGCACTGGAAAGTGGTTTGCCTATCAGCATTATGGGATCCAGCCCGACGTGACCACAATTGCCAAGCCTCTCGCCGGAGGATTACCGCTCGGCGCGATGCTTTGCAAGGAAGAAGTTGCGCAGGCGATCCATCCAGGCATGCATGGAACAACATTTGGCGGAGGACCGCTGGCATGTGCGGTAGCAATCGCGGTCATTGATGCCATCGAGAAAGACCACCTTCTCGATCACATCAATGAAGTCGGCGGCTACTTCCGCCAGAATCTCGAAGCGTTGCAGCAGAAGCACAACGTAATCACTGAGGTTCGGGGTCTTGGCCTGATGCTGGCCATCGAGCTTGAATCAGCAGAGTTCGCAAAAACAGTTCTGGCAGAGATGATGAAGCGCCACATCCTTATCAATCGCACCAGTGAGACGGTGCTGCGCTTCCTGCCGCCTTACATTCTCGAGAAGCAGCATGTGGACGAAGCCATTGCTGCTCTCGATGCTATTTTTACTGAGCACAGCCCAGCCTACGCTGGCGAACGCGCTCAAACCCAAGGAGGAACAAAAATTGGCTAGCAAGACACTCGCAGTTCTGGAACAGGAAGCTGGCCTGAGCGAATCGCTCGCCGGGCGTGACCTTTGCTCCATTTCCGACCTCACGCCTGCCGAAGTCTCCACCATTATGGAGCTTGCGCATGACGTAAAAGCGAATCCGTCGAAGTATCGCCATGCGCTCGATGCAAAGCAGATGGTAATGTTCTTTGAGAAGTCGTCGCTGCGCACGCGGCTGACCTTTGAGACGGCTATCAATACGTTGGGCGGCAATGCAATCTTCGTCGATCAGACGCAGTCACCGCTGGGCGAGCGCGAGTCGCTGGCCGACATGGCGCGCAACCTTGAGCGCTGGGTCGCTATTCTTGTGCTGCGCACTTATGCGCATGAAACCATTACCGAAATGGCGCAGTATGCCAGCGTTCCGGTCATCAATGCGTTGAGCGATCTTGAGCACCCGTGCCAGGCACTTGCTGATTTTCTGACTCTCGAAGACCGCTTCGGCACAGTGAAGAACCTGAGGTTCACTTACGTTGGTGACGGCAACAATGTTTGCCATTCGCTCATGCTGACCGCAGCTCAACTCGGAGCGCACTGCACGGTGGGCACTCCAAAGAACTATGCGCCGAAGGCGGACATTGTTGCGCAGGCACGCGCCATCGCAAATGTGACAGGAAGCAATATTACGGTTATCAACGATCCTGTCGCCGCTGTTACTGGAGCTGATGCGGTCTACACGGATGTTTGCACCAGCATGGGTTTCGAGCACGAGGCAACAAAGCGCGCACCTATCTTCAAGCCGTATCAGGTGAATGAAGCATTGATGGCGCACGCAGCTCCACATGCGGTGTTTATGCACTGCCTGCCAGCGCACCGCAATGCTGAAGTTACGGACGCGGTGCTCGATGGGCCACAATCGGTAGTTTTTGATCAGGCGGAAAACCGCATGCACGCACAGAAAGCGTTGCTGCTTCTGTTGCTCGGCGGAGCAAAGCCGGCGAGGTAAATTCGTCTCCCACTCTTTACGCTTAATGGTGGGGGCTCCAGGCTGGTCGAATATCACCGCAACCGAAGAAACCCGAGGTTTTGCACGAAATGTCTGTCATTCTTGAAAGTCTGCCGGTTGGGCAGAAAGTCGGT
>DATAQW010000347.1:0-6042 GCA_036264445.1 Pseudacidobacterium sp. | reverse complement strand
TGATGTGATCATCAATGCGACCCCAGTCGGGATGCACGGACTCAAGCCGAACCACATCCTCGAACCAAAAGAAATCAATGCGCGGCTGGTCTTCGATATGGTCTACAACCCAATCGATACACCTCTTCTGCGCATGGCGCGGGAGAAGAGTATTCCTGTAGTCACCGGAGTGGAGATGTTTGTGAACCAGGGAGCAAGGCAGTTCGAAATCTGGACGGGCAAGCCGGCGCCGGAGGAAGAAATGCTTAGGGTCGTGGTGCATGCACTCAGGCATCAGGCGGAAGAGGCGAAGAAGTAGGCACCCTTCGCAAACTGCGCGAAAGGATAGGGCGTCAATATTTATTGAGTTTAGCTTTTCTGCCGGAGGTTTTTGCCAACCGACTCCAATACATTTGTAGCGGCGTTGAGCGCGCGGCGGCTTTCTTTGCTGCTCATTTTTTTGAAGATTTGCCAGAGGCTCGGAGGGTTCTCGGATTCGCTCCGGCTCTTTTCCAGCGCTTCGGTTGACTGGGAAACGACTGCATTTAGCTCGTCTGGATCGATGCTGGCAAAGAGCTTACTCAGTGCGAGCAGGTTGCGGATTCCCCGGATTCCTTCAGGCGTGTTCAGCCCTGCCGATACTTCACCGATGAAAAAGTCCTTTGCTCCTGCTGCTCCGCGCAGAATGTCCAATGCTCCGCTGTCGTGCAGCGCCTGCAATGTTTTATATGCAGAGAGTATGGCTTCTGCGTGGTCGAGCGGGGCGTTTTCGAGTTGCTGCCGCGCTCCTTCGCGTGGATCGTGCTGTTGAGGTACAAGCGAGATTGGCTTTGCCATGTAAAGCCTCCGGTTAAAGCGGCCGTGAATTGTTTTTCTGAATCTGCACCAGCGGTTGAGAACCGGGCATGAAGTAATCCGGCCGCTTCCATTTGCGCTCAACCTCCACTCCACGCTGCGGCGTAGGCGTCTGGAAGCGGTGGTTGGTGTATGGCAGCGGGCTGGGCCCCTGCTCTGGCAGCAGCTCGATCTTCGCGGCTACTTCCTTATAAGCAGGTGTGTGCGTTGCGGGATCGGTGTGGCTGCTGGTGAGTTTGTTCACCGGTTCCATGCTGGAGTTCAGTGGCAGATAAAGCTCTTTTCCGCGTACGCGATCGGTGATGAGAACTCTGGCGTGTACTTCGCCGTGCTGCGATGTCACTTTGACCCAGCGGCCATTGGTGACGCCCAGTTCCTTTGCGTAGTCTGGTGAGATTTCAAGAAACTGATTAGGAACCAGGTCGCGAATGCCCTTGACGCGATAGGTCATGTTGCCTTCATGGAAGTGCTCAAGCAGGCGTCCATTATTCACATGCAGCGGATATGTATCATCGGACTTCTCGCATGGCTCCGACCAGGGTATGGGATAGAACTTCGCCTTGCCGTCAGGGAAGGCAAATGACTTTGTGTAGAGCAAGGGTTGGTCTGAACCATCGGCGGCTACGGGCCACTGCAATGAACTGTAGCCCTCCAGTCGATCGTATGTGACTCCAGCAAAGAGCGGAGTAATGGCCGCGCATTCGTGCATGATCTCAGCAGGATGCGTGTAGTTCCAGTTTGCGCCGAGCTTGTTGGCTACATCCTGAATAATGCGCCAATCGGGACGGCTTTCTGCCAGTGGTTCTAAGACCTGATACAGGCGCTGGATGCGACGCTCGGTGCTGGTGAAGGTGCCATCTTTTTCAAGCGCTGGGCAAGCGGGAAGAATTACATCAGCATATTGGCAGGTCGTCGAGAAGAAGCATTCCTGCACAACAAAGAAATCGAGTTTGGTGAAGCTCTCGCTGACATAATTCGAATTTGCGTCGACGATAGCCATGTCTTCGCCAATGAGGTACATGGCCTTCAGCTTGCCCTCGATGATGGCATCGACCATTTCGTGGTTGTCGAAACCTTTATTTTGCGGCAACTGCACATTCCATGCCCCCTCGTAGTCCTTGCGTGCCGTTTCATCATTAATTTTCAAATAGCCCGGCAGGTAGGCAGGCATCGAGCCGAAGTCGCTTGCGCCCTGCACATTGTTGTGGCCGCGCAGTGGATATGACCCGGTGCCCGGACGCCGGTAGTTGCCCGTAGTCAGGAGCAGATTGGAGATAGCGGTGGACGTGTCGGAGCCAACACAGTGCTGCGTAACTCCCATGGCCCAGAGGACGCAGACCGATTCGGCTTCTGCAATCATGTGCGCTACGTTCTGGAGCGTAGTGGACGAGATGCCCGTCGTCTTTTCGGCGAATTCGAGTGTGAACGGCTCAAGGCTCTTGCGGTACTCGTCAAAACTATTGACCCACTCGTGGATGAAGTCCTGCTTATGCAGGCCACTGTCGATGATGTAGCGCGTGACGGCTGAAAGCCAGACGAGGTCGGTGCCGGGATTGGGCCGGAGAAACACATCAGCACGGCGTGCCATCTCATGCCGGCGCAGGTCGGAGACGATCAGCTTCTGTCCGTGCAGCTTGTGCGCACGTTTGACGCGCGTTGCCAGTACTGGATGGCTCTCCGCTGTGTTGCTGCCGACGATCAATACGAGTTTAGCCTGTGCTATGTCAGAGATGGAGCCGGAATCGCCGCCGTAACCGACGGTGCGGAAGAGTCCCTGGGTTGCGGGGGACTGGCAATAACGCGAGCAATTGTCGATGTTATTGGTCCCCACGACGGCGCGCGCCAGCTTCTGCATCAGGTAGCTTTCTTCATTCGTGCATTTGGAAGAAGAGATCAGGCCGATGGCGTCAGGGCCATGCTGTTGTTTGATCTCGGACAGGCGCCTGGCAACAAGGTCCAGAGCTTCATCCCAGCTCGATTCGTGAAATTGGTTGCCATCGCGAATCAGCGGCTTGCGCAGCCGGTCCGGATGATTCGTGTAGTCCCATCCAAACTTGCCTTTCACGCAGGTGGAGATTCCGTTGGCCGGCCCGGCGAAAGGTTCGATCTTGAGAATTTCGCGGTCCTTTGTCCAGACATCGTAGCTGCAGCCAACGCCACAGTAAGTGCATACCGTCTTGGTGCGCTTGATGCGCTGCTCGCGCATGGTGGATTCTGCTTCGGAAAGTTGCAGGATTGGACCGTAACCGAGTTCGGGCTCAATGCCCTTTACGACGTCGATCATGTGATTGAGTGTTGTCGTCGGCAGGTCAGTGAAATATCCCGCACTGCCGATCATGGATTTTTCCATCAACGCATTGCACGGGCAAACGGTGACACAGTGGCCGCAAGAGACGCAGCTTGAATCGCCGATGGACTTGCCGCCATCCCACAAAACACGCAGATGTTCGTCTTCCCAGCGGATCGAGAGCGTTTCGTTTACCTGTACGTTCTGGCAGGCTTCGACGCATCGTCCGCAGAGAATGCACTGGTCGGGATCATAGCGGTAAAAGGGATGCGTCTCGTCTTTCTGGTAAGGCTTGGGCTTGTAGGGAGTGCTCTGATGCTCGATCCCGAGCAGCGCCGTAGTGTTGTGTACCGTGCAGTTGCCGTTGTTGTTGTCGCAGACGGTGCAATAGAGCATGTGGTTGCCGAGGATGCGGTCAAAGGCCTCTTTTTGCGCCGCAGTTACTGCTGCGGTTTCGGTCGCGACCTGCATGCCGCGTTCCGCAACCGTTGCGCAGGCGCGCGCCAGCTTGCCGTTCACCTCTACCATGCAGGTATCGCATGTCTGAATTGGGCCGAGCTGCGGGTGATAGCAGACCTGCGGAATCTCACGTCGTCCAAGCGAGTCCCTCACCTCCCGGTTTGCGATATCGATGATGCGCTCGCCTGCAAATGCCTTGCAGGAGACGCCGTCGATGAGGATTTCAAAGCTTTCGCGCTTTTCTGCCTGTAATTCCGCGGCAAATCCCCCAGCATGAGTCTTGTGGACGTCTGTGCCGGGAAAACTCTCGTGTCCAATAATTTCTTCGGCCATAACAGTTACTCGGATGCTTTGCGCGTGAACAACGTACACCAGGGAGAATGCTTTGTATAGGGTGCAGGTTGAAAAAAGCCGTTACCGCTCTGTAAGTGCTAAACTCGCCCCTATGAGTGAAGAAAAGCGGCGTTCAGGCTGGTTCTGGTTTTTGCTGGGAGGCGGACTTTTCGTCGCATTTGTTGCTGTGGTTGGCCTCCTGGGATATGTAGCCGTGCAGTCCATGAATTTTGGCGACAACATTGGTGTGATTGACGTCACTGGAGTCATCCTGTCTGCGGAGAGTACGGTCGACCAGCTGCGCAAGTTTGACCAGGATGATTCGATTAAGGCCATCATTCTGCACATCAATTCGCCTGGCGGAGGCGCGGCCGCATCGCAGGAGATTTACGACGAAGTACGGAAAATTCGCGATGAGAAAAAAAAGCCCATTGTCGCGTCCATTGAGAGCATCGGCGCCAGCGGGGCGTATTACATTGCTTCTGGCGCGAACAAAATCTATGCCAATGACGCCAGTATTGTTGGTTCGGTTGGCGTCATCATGGAATGGACCAACTATGGCGACCTGTTGAAATGGGCCAAAATGAGGCCGGAAGTCCTGAAAGCCGGGTCACTGAAAGATGCCGGATCACCGACTCGGGAGATGACGCCTGAGGAGCGGACTTATTTTCAGGGACTTGTTGATAATATGCACGCCCAGTTTATCCGCGATGTTGCCTCAGGGCGAGGTATTGCCGAGGACACTTTGAAGCCGCTTGCGACCGGGCAGGTATGGACGGGCGAGCAAGCGCTTCCGCTGCATCTTATTGATAAAAAAGGTGGTTTTCGTGTTGCACTGCTGGAGACCGCTAAGCAGGTAGGCATTTCCGGAGAGCCGAACGTGGTGAAACCGGCCAGGAAAGGGCGTTCGTTACTCGATCTGGTGACGACCGACGCCGATGATCTCTGGCCCAATCCGGAAAAACTGCTGGAAAAACATGCTGGTTTCTATTTTCTGTGGAAATAAGGGTAAATTTGTTGCATCTATTATAGTTAACAAGCGTACCCTAGTTTTGGAGCGAGACTGGCCATGACGAAAGCAGACTTGGTGGAGGAAGTGACTCAGTTGGGCGACCTGACGCGGCGTGATGGAGAAGTGATCGTCGATACGATTTTTGAATCTGTGATTCAGGCGCTCAAGACAGGTGACAAGATAGAAATCCGCGGCTTTGGCAGTTTTCGAATCCGGCAACGCAAGCCGCGTATTGGACGCAATCCTAAAACAGGCGCAAAGGTCGAAGTCCCGGCTAAGCGCGTTCCGTATTTCAAACCCAGCAAAGAACTTCGCGACCTCGTAAATCCTAAAGAGGCAGCGGCAGAATCTCCGAAGCCGGAACATCCAGCGGTTTAGAACAAATTTTTCATTTCGGTAGAGCCTGCACGAGGATTGCGCTCTCATCATTGAGATTCTTCCCCTTCCTCTTCGTTTCACCTGGAGTCGGGGTATCTCGTTCAGGATCAGCCTACTTTATTCCAATCACCGAGAGCATGCGCCCGGTAAAGCCATGTTCGCCGCGATGGGAGAAGTAGTGGTCTGTGCGGCAACTGGTGCAATCGCCTTGGAGAAAAATATTTTCCGGGCGTAAGCCTGCGTCAACAAGCTGGCGGCGGTTGGCTTCGATCAGGTCAAGGTGCAGGCTTGGGCCGAGATTTGAGTGACCGGGAGCTCGTGCGGTAAGGAAGAGCAGGGGGTATTTTTCCTTGACCGGATCGGAGTCATAGACTTCGCGGAAAAGTTCCGGCGTGTAGGTGAATTGCGACTCGAATTCACCGCGCACTTCTTCGCCCACGGCATAGCAGCATTGCCGGATGCCCGGTCCAATCGCTGCTGAAAGGTCTTCCGGATTGCTGCCGAACTCAAGGCGCATCCGCCCGACGCCATTTTCGACGATGCGCTTGACCGTGCCGCGCCATCCGGCGTGAAAAGCCGCTACGACGCGTTTCTGTGTGTCTGCGATGAGCACTGGAATGCAGTCAGCGGTCTGGATTCCCAGCAGGATGCCATGTTCGGCAGTCATCATGCCATCCCCTTCGATTGCGGCCTCGTCCCCCGCGTCTGATTTGCCCACGGTGTGAGTAACGGACGAGTG
>DATAQW010000342.1:0-6665 GCA_036264445.1 Pseudacidobacterium sp. | reverse complement strand
CCTACGTGAACCATGCACACTATGCCGGCTTAATGGAAATGCTCGTTCCCTTCGCGCTCGTATTTGCATTGACCAGCTGGGTAGGGAGATCTGGCAGGGCCTTCTCCCTTTTCGTCGCCATTATCATGTGCAGCACAATCTTCCTGTCCCTGTCGCTGGGCGGCATGATCGCTTTTTCGGCGGAGCTGGCCGTACTTTCATTGCTGATCCTCAGGGGCTCGCGCTCAGCATCCAGGGAAATCCCGATTCTCATTCTTCTTTGCATTGTGCTTATCGTGTGGCTGGCCTGGCTGCGTCCTGCTGGGCTGGTGGACAGATTCGGACGTTTGCTTAATCCCATCTCAGACGCCGGCGTCACTGGCCGCCTCGCAATTGTAAAAGACAGCTTAAAGATGTTGCGGGATCGCCCTGTTTTAGGCTGGGGCCTTGGAACGTTTCCTGTTGTGTATCCCTCATACCGGAGTTTTTTTACGAATTTGTGGGTAAATGAAGCGCACAATGACTTTGTGCAGACCCTCGTCGAGACTGGGGTAGCTGGCTTCACCTTTGCCGCGTCTTTCCTTGTACTGTTGTGCTACACGGGAATTCACAATTTGAAGCACTGGCGTAGTGATATGCAATCAAGCATGGTGCTGGCTGCGTTTCTGGGTTGCATTGGCATCCTAGTTCACGGCCTTTTTGACTTCAACCTGCAAATACCTGCGAACGCGGCCTTCTTCTTCGCTTTGTCTGCGCTTGTAACTGCTCGTTTTGGCAAATCCACAGTCAATCACGGCTTTGACAGGATACGAGGGTAGCAAGGCATGGATACTGGAAGATTGCTCGAAAGACCTCCTGACCGGACGCGCGATGATTCGTTCCAACTTGCGAATCTTCAGGAGATGTACGGACCTTCTGTCCGCGAACAGTCGCTTGGCGACTATGGACGAATCCTGCTGAAGCACAAATGGACTGTGATTGTGACCGCTGTGGTCGTGCTTATCGTGGCGGCCCTGATCAGCATACGCATGACGCCAATCTATGAGGCGATAACGAGGATCATGGTGTCTCCGCCGACATCAAGTCCTCTCGATTCTAAAAACACCAGTGTGTCCCCAATGTATTACCAGGACTTGGGGCAATATATCAATACGCAGGTCAGGGTCCTGCAATCAGACTCAACGGCAGAACTTGTCATCCACCAGCTCAACCTCGACACGCGTCCCGAATTCGCAGGCAACGCGCGAACTCAAAGCAGCGGCGGCATTACTGTTTCCGAATCGCCAGCACAGGAAGATGCGCATCAGATTCAGCTCATTCGCAGGCTTCAGGAAAGCCTAAAAGTACAGCCAGTCCCTGATACCTCCATCGTAGAAATTAGATACTCCGATCCTAACCCTTCGCTTGCAGCAGAAATCGCAAACTCCGCAGCAGCCACATTTATAGAACAAAATCTGAAAGCGCGTTACACCAGCACTACGCAGGCTGCCGACTGGCTCTCCAAGCAACTGGCTGATCTCGAGATCAAAATGGAGTCTTCACAAGCCAAATTGCTTCAGTATCAAAAGGAGCACAACATTGTCGGGGCAGATGACAAGCAGAATTTGACGACGGAAAAACTCGAGGCAATCAGCAAAGAACTGATCACTGCTCAGGCAGACCGCATTCAAAAGGAATCTCTTTACCAAATGGCGACTACCAGCAGCCCAGAAACTCTGAGCTCAGTGCTTCAGGATCCTGTGCTCAGCGGTCTTCGTCAGCAGCAAATGCAGTTGCAGGCACAATATGCGCTCCTTTCCACACAGTTCAGCCTGGGCTATCCGAGGGTACTGGAGATCAAGAACCAGCTTGATCAGGTTGACCAGAGTTATCGGGAGCAAGTGCGGAATACCGTGGCGCGAATCAAAAATGACTACGAGACTGCGGCAACCCGTGAGCGGATGTTGCAGGCCGCTTTGAACGAGCAAACTGGCATTGAAGAGCAACTCAGCCAAAATGCCATAGAATACAGGGTTCTCAAACAGGAGGCTGACTCAAACCGCCAGCTCTATGACGGGCTGCTACAACAACTCAAGGAGGCGAGCCTTGCTGCAGGCTTGAACTCCAGCAATATTCGCGTAGTCGACCAGGCCCGCGCACCGCTGCGGCCGGTGAGTCCGAATATTCCGAGGAATCTGGAATTTGCGCTGCTCATTGGTCTGATTGGCGGGGCGGCTCTTGCCTTTGGATTAGAGGCGCTTGACACAACAGTACGGACGCCTGAACAGGCAGAGAGCATCTCGGGACTTCCAACCCTGGCAGTGATCCCTTTGCAATCCGCATCTGGCCATGTGGTTACAGGCATCGCAAGAACCCGCTTGCTCAAGAAAGCGTCTCTCAACACTGTGCAGGCACTACCGCTGATCAGCCACCAGGAGCCCAAGTCTGAAATTGCTGAAGCTTATCGCGCTCTGCGTACGTCAGTCCTTCTCTCCAGTGCCTCCCATCCGCCTCGATCCATCCTGGTTACGAGTCCTACCCCCCAGGACGGGAAGACGACCACCAGCCTGAACATTGCCATTGTTCTGGCGCAGCAGGGAAAGCGGGTCCTGTTGCTTGATGCGGACATGCGCCGGCCAAGTATTCATCTGGCGTTTGGCTTAAAAGATAAGTTGGGCTTATCGAATATTTTGGTTGGGAGCGCTACGATCAGCGACGTCCTTCAATGCACAGTTCAGCCCAACTTATTTGTTATCCCCGCGGGACCCGTACCTCCGCATCCTTCTGAACTATTAAGTTCGTCCTCGATGCAGGATCTTTTGCTGAAGTTGCGCGAAGAATTCGACCACATCATCGTTGATTCCCCTCCGATTATCTCGGTAACGGACGCCGTTCTTCTATCGGCTCAAATGGACACGGTTCTCTTAGTCATTCGGTCTGGTCAGACTACCGCCGCTCACGTTCGCAGGGCGCGAAACCTTCTTCAAAGCGCAAATGCTGGCGTGCTCGGCCTTGTAGTAAATGCTGCGGACCTGGGCTCGCCGGATTACTACTATTACCACTATGAAGCCAAATATCGCTCTTACAGTGGAAAGGAAGAGAACGAGCGCAACAGCACACTCAATGACAACCAGGACTTAGACAACATCGCGGACCAGCGCGAGCGCTAAGGAAGCATCACCCAGGTCTTTATAACAAGGTATGAGATTCTTCACGACGATCACTACGATGAGCGCGTCAAAACGGGGCTGGCCGGTAACGGTACTCTTATTCGCTGTCTGCGCAATGGGCGCCGCAGGTTACGCCTGGTTCGCAATCACAGCATATCGAGCACACCGGCTTGCCCAACGTTCTGACCAATCCTCTCTTGAGAGGGCCATCGCTCTCGCGCCACATAATGCCGAATATCACGAACAATTATGCCGCACCATGATCTTTGTTTCCCAGCAACCCGACAGTGCTATTGCCGAGTGCAGAGAAGCCTCAGAGCTGAATCCATACAGCTCTGCCATCTGGCTGGATCTAGCGCAAGCGTACTATTCCATTGGAAACAAAGAGTTGAATCGTGCTGCTATTCATAGAGCGCTTGCCGTAGACCCTACAACTCCTGACACGGTGTGGAACGTTGCTAACTTTCTGCTGATTCAAGGTAATACTGACGAGGCCCTGAACAAGTTTGCAACCGTACTGCGGGAAAACCCCTCGCTTGCTCCGGCTTCACTGAACATCTGCTGGCAATCACTGCACGATGTCAATCGCATCCAAAACATCCTCCCGTTAAACTCTGACGCCTACTTCGCATTTATCAAACTCCTGCTGTCAACAGGTGAACCT
The DNA here is from genome assembly GCA_036264445.1 of Pseudacidobacterium sp. GTDB lineage: Bacteria > Acidobacteriota > Terriglobia > Terriglobales > Acidobacteriaceae > Pseudacidobacterium. Next base: position 2,873 of record DATAQW010000342.1, on the reverse strand, counting down.
GATGCCGCCCGTCTGATATGGTCGGCCCTCATGCAATTAAACGTCGCCCTGGATTTCCATCAGGGGCTCTTTTATATAGACAGCCTGATTCAGGCGCGTTCCGTGTCCGAGGCAAGCCAAGCCTGGAAACAGCTTATGTCCAGATCCAGAGTTCTTCAGGCATATTCTCAACCCGACAACCTGGTCATGGACGGAACATTTACTCAGGAAATTCTTAATTCAGGATTTGACTGGCGCTATGTCCCTAGGCCGCAGATTGTAGTGGCTCTGGACAAATCGGAATTCCACACTGGAAACCGTTCGCTGAGACTGGTATACAGCGGGAGCGGCAGTGACGCGGGGATCTTTCAGTACATTGCTGTACAGCCGGACATGCGCTATCGCCTGTCCGCATGGGTAAAGAGCGACCAACTCGAAACTGCAAACGGTCCGGCAATCACCATATTTGACGGTTACAATAATGCGACCTTTGGATCTACGGAAGAAACTGTTGGCACGACCCCCTGGCACCGCTTGGAAACCGAGGTGCAGACCGGACCTGAGACGAAGTTGCTGATGCTTGCCGTGTTACGTCGTCCGGGAGAAACACGCGTTCAAGGAAAATTCTGGGTAGATGACATCAAACTGGAGCCTGTATAGATACTGACGGCAATGTGTGGTGAACGCTTGCTCAAAACCAACAGGAGATCAGAAGTAGATTATGCACATCAGCAACTCAATCAGATTACCGGTCTTATGGATTGCATTATGCATGGGCATCCTGACCCATGCAGCGTATTCAGCTCTGGATCACCAGCATTATGGAGGCGATACCCGATCCTACTTGATCCCGGCCGACAATCTTCTGCACGGACAAGGATTTGTGAACGCGGGACATCAGCCAGAATTGTTTCGGACACCCGGCTACCCGTTCCTGCTCGCCATTTTTCGATTTGCTCCTTTACGGGTTGAATACCTGATCTTCGTGCAGCATGTCCTTTGCGTGTTTTTGATAGTCGGTGTGGCCGTCTTCGCTCAGCGATCAACGGGCAGCGATCTTGTCGCATTCGTGGCCGCGTTGGTTTTGTCTCTGGACATGGCAACTCTGCGAATGGCAAATCTGCTCTTAACCGAAATTACGTTTACAGTGCTTATCGCTCTATCAGCCTGGGCCATATATCGTACGATGACCAAGCCAGCGGATAATATACTTGCGAGCGCGGTCGCTGGCTTCTTGGGTGGTTGCGCTGTTCTTGTTCGGCCGGTTGGCATACTGTATTTCGTGCCGCTGTCGATTTGCTTAGTGTGGGCGCTAAAGCGCCGCGCTTTGCGTCCTGTCCTAATCTTCGTTCTGTCTTTCTTGCTTCTTCCCCTGGTATGGGCCACTCGGAACTTTGTCGAAGCCGGTTATTTTGGTGTGAGTACCGTTGGCGCCCAAGACATTTTGTACGATCAGGCAGTCGGAACGTTAGCCATTCAGCGGCCTGGAGACTATCCCGCGAATGTTCTCAAGGTCAGAGGCGAGCTGACCGATCAAATGTGCTCTGATTTAGAGCGCGCATACAAACGCAAATGCTCGCAGGTAACTGAATCGCAGAAAGCTGCATACTCTATGCGCAAGGGCATGAGCATCATCTTGAGAAACCCTGTAAGCCGTTTCCGATCCGTACTGCAGGCACTCGCATACATTATCTTCGGCGGCGGCGCAGAGGCCCTGTCCAGGATCAGCGATACCAGCCCACGCATAGCGCAGTACATCGTTTTGCTTTTCACGGTTCCTTATGCGTGTCTGGCCCTCGTTGGATGTTGGTACTGGTATCGGCGTGATCGAAATCTATGCTATGTTCTTGTGCTCTCGATTGTTTACTTTCTGGTTATTTCCGCTTTGGGAGTGCAAGCTGATTCGCGGCTCAGGGTTCCCGTGATGCCGATGTACGCGCTATTGATCGGCGGAGGCACGGCGGGAATTGTACAGCTGATTCAACGGACCAGAACATCCCGCATGGCTTCGGCACACCCAATAGCGCCTCAATCGTAGTTACCGGACGTTGTGTGTAATCCGCCGCTTGAGGTATTGGAAGGCGGTCGGGTGCGACCAGAGCCTCGACATGCCGGCAGGCGCGGGCAAAGCTATCAGTTTGCCGCTGAGCACATCACGAATGGCCTGCTTCAGCAATGGAATTGCGACAGCGATTTGCAGTAGTGGATAGGTGGAGAAGTTGTCGGCATCGGAGGGCTGAAGCAACGCCTGCGCTACGATATCTCCCGTGTCAATCCCTTTGTCAATTTTGTGGACTGTTATTCCGAAATGTTCTGGATCGTCGGCGGCCAATGCCCAATACCCTCCATGAACTCCGCGATAGAGAGGCGTAATGCCAACATGAGTATTCAGGAATACGCCGCCGGTTGCATTCAGCAGCTTCTCTTCCAGTATGCGGGTTCCATTCACAACTATGACCTGCGGCGACAGCTTCTGCAAAAGAGCCATGACTTCGACATCATTGACAGAAGGAACGTCGATCACTCGTTCCGCTGGAATGGGGGCCTCGTCTAATCCGTATTGCCGCAATATGTCCGCTCTACGCCGGGACGTCTCCTGCCTTAACAAGGGAACTACGCACTTCGCAAATATGATCTGTCCCAGCACGGTGCGCCAGCCGAGCTTCTTCAGCCGCCGCTTGAGAAAAATCCGCCGGGAAGCCTTCGCTTCCCGGACAACCGCCTCTATGCTGAACTCGCCAGCCAGTGCATGATAGATGATTCGTGACAGGCCGCTGTCATCCATGAGCAGGACTATGCCACGCAATGCGGTTTCTCCGCGCGCAAGACGTTCTCCGCAACCTCGGCTATGCTTAGAGACGGCCAGCTCATCTGGCGGTTTATCTTTGCATAGT
>DATAQW010000326.1:0-2632 GCA_036264445.1 Pseudacidobacterium sp. | reverse complement strand
CGCTGGGAGCAGTGCCCAGCGGCGCTATCCCTGTGGGCGGCCAAGGCGACAATGGCAACAACGTGTTGAACATCTTCAATATCGCCGCTGAAACCGGTAATGCCTTCTATGACCCGAGCAAGCGGTTCCTCAGCACCGCTGTCTATCAACTTCCCTTCGGCCGCAGTAAGCGCTTCATGGGCAACACCAGCAGGCTCATGGATGCCTTGGTTGGCGGCTGGAGCACCTCTACCATCCTGCTCTACCACTCCGGCTTCTGGCTCACGCCCTACTTCCCGACCACCACGAGCGATCCTTCCGGCACACAACCCAGCTACCGCTCGGTGAGTCAGCAAAATCCGGATTGCAACGCCGGCGTGAGCGGGACCCTCTCCAACCCAACCATTGCCACCTATTTCAACGCCAAGGCCTACAGCATTCCGGCCAGCAACATCGGACGCTTCGGCAATTGTGGCGTTGGTACCCTTGCAGGACCCCATACGATTACCTTCTCCTCCTCGTTCGGAAAGACCTTTCATGTGACCGAGCGGTTCACTGCCCACTACGAGGCCCAGTTCGCCAACCTGTTCAACGTCAACAACTGGGGGATTCCCAACACGAACGTGGGAAGTGCATCGTTTGGCCAGGTCACCGCCCAACAAGATGGAACGCCGGGCTCACAGGCGGGGCCACGCTCCATCCAAATGTCATTGCGCTTAAGCTTCTAACGCATTTTCACTTCTACTCTGCGCAAGGGGGGTTTAGCGAGGTGCGTCTTTTCTTGAGGAAAAGCCGCGTCGGGAGTGGTCGCTTTGTATACACCATAAGCGAAAATGCTATAAGGGCCTCCATTAGGCAGGCGCTCTGCGCAAGCGTGGAGCCCTGCTCTTTGGCGGCATATTGAACTTCAAGAGTTCGGAGCTATGATCAATGGCCGATTCGTGTAGTGATGTCGCAATTGTGGGAGCAGGCATACTGGGGCTTGCTCATGCCTATCTGGCTGCCAAGGCTGGCCGCTCAGTGGTCGTATTCGAGAGGCATCCGCGCGCGCAAGGCGCTTCCATCCGCAATTTTGGCATGATCTGGCCGATCGGTCAGCCGCATGGCGCAATGCACCAGATGGCCTTGCGTAGCCGCGAGCTTTGGCTGCAGGTGCTCAACGCCGCGGGCCTGCCGTATCGCCCTACCGGTTCCCTGCATGTGGCGTATCGTGATGACGAAGCCGAAGTTATCAAAGAATTTGTTGAGCGTGGCCCTGCTCTCGGTTATGACTGCGCATGGTTGAGCAAAGAAGAAACCGTGCAGCGTAGCGAAGCCATCATTCCAGACCGATTAATTGGCTCTCTGTGGAGCAATACGGAACTTACCGTTGATCCGCGGCAAATCATCGCCCAGTTGCCCGCGTTTTTGGAAGAACGTTACGGAGTGAGATTTTTCTGGGGCACGCCCGTCCGTGCCATCACACTGCCTTACATCGACGCTAACTCGAAGCACTGGAAAGCAGGGACCGTCATCATTTGCAGCGGCGAGGATTTTGAAACGCTTTATCCGGGCCACTTTGCCGCCAGCGGACTTACCCGCTGCAAGCTGCAAATGCTCCGTACTGCACCTCAACCAAACGGCTGGAAACTCGGGCCTTCCCTTGCAGCCGGGTTGACGCTACGCTTCTATCCTGCATTTGGCTTTTGCTCATCGCTCGCACCTCTCAGCAAGCGGATCGCGGAGGAAACCCCGGGATACGACCGCTGGGGCATTCATGCTTTGGTATCGCAAACAGCGGATGGTGCGCTGACTTTAGGCGACTCGCATGAATACGGACTTGCCGTCGACATCTTCAACAAGGAAGAGATCGACAAGTTGATTCTCAACTACACCCACCAGTTCTTGCGCGCTCCAGATATGAAGGTCGCCGAACGTTGGTATGGAGTCTACGCCAAGCACCCTGAAAAGCCGCTGGTCGTCATGCATCCGCAGGAACGAGTTCGTATTGTTGCTTCTCCCGGCGGATCCGGCATGACATTGTCTTTCGGGGTCGCAGAGCAATCAATTCGTGAACTAAGTCTTGCGCCGCAGGAGTCCGCCCATGTCTAGCCGTCTGCGTGCAGTGATTTTCGATTGGGCTGGAACTACTGTCGATCACGGCAGTCTTGCTCCAGTACGGACATTGCAACGCGTCTTTGCGGGAAAAGAAATTCACTTATCCGACGATGTGGCGCGACGCGACATGGGAATTGCGAAAAAAGAACACATCCGCAATCTTCTTGCGGAGCCCGAAGTACGCACTCAATGGCATGACAAATTTAACCGCGCGCCTGCTGAAAAAGACGTAGAGAGTTTGTACGCCGAGTTCCTTCCTCTGCAGATGGAGTGCCTTCTCGTGTATTCGCAAGTGCTCGATGGAGTAGCCGGCACGGTCGAGAATCTGCGCACCCAGGGAATAAAGATCGGTAGCACGACTGGCTATACCCGGCCCATGCTTGAGGAACTGCTTGTCTCCGCCGCGAAACAAGGATACAGACCAGATAAGTCGCTGTGCCCCGAGGACGTCGGGGCAGGCCGCCCGCATCCATATATGTGCTTTCAACTCGCCGTTTCTCTTCACGTGTACACATTGTGGGAGTGCGCCAAAATCGGCGACACAGCCAGCGATATG
>DATAQW010000067.1:0-3300 GCA_036264445.1 Pseudacidobacterium sp. | reverse complement strand
ACAGCTTGATTGTCATCAACGTAAACGGCTTGGATGGTCCCATCCACGCGTGAAGCTATGGGAATCAAATGCCCGTCCACCTGCGCGTCATCGGTCTCTTCTGAACCTTGGGCATAGAAATACCAGCCAGCAACGGCGGCGATCAGGAGTACCAGAACGGCAGCGACAATGCCCCGGTTTAAACGACGGCGCGTGGGTTTAGGCGGATCCGCTGATAGTGGGGTTTCTGCTGCAACGGATTCGTAAGTGTTGTCGATGACGGTGCTCATTGTTCTTTCCTTTTGAACAGTTCGGCCAGTTGCACGTTGGACTCTCGAGTCGCAACTGCGAACGTGAACGGCCGACGCTAAGAGAATGCTGTTGACAAGTCCTCATCAGCAGCAGCCGGAGATTGCCACCTGCCTATGTCAGACTAGATACTGACTGATCAGTCTTTTTGTTTTAGCAAAACTATTGCATTGATGGTCTTACTTGGCGGCCTTTTTCCCGCGTTGGCGGAAAACGCTCGCAAATCTCACAGCATCTGTGGCAAGATTAAAGATACTGACCAGTCAGTTTATTGTCAATGAGTAAATAACTGAAATTCTCAAACAGGAAGACGCCCATGGAAACCTTGAGTAGACAACAGCTTCGGACCAGGGAAACGCAGGCCAGGCTTCTGGATGCCGCGGAAGCAGTCTTCGTACGGGACGGATTTGAAAACGCCCAACTGGATGAGATCGCTGCTGCAGCAGGCAGGAGCAAAGGGGCGGTTTACACGCACTTCAAGAGCAAAGAAGATCTGTTCCTTGTTCTCTTCGAGCATCGAACCAGGTCGTATATCGATCGGCTCGTCATCAATCTCCGAAGGTGCAGGAACCGGAAACAGAGTATGGAAGCCTTTCGCGAATTCTACGTTGGCCTTGTTCATGACAAGGCATGGTCGATTCTGACTCTCGAATTCAAGCTATTCGCGCTCCGCCGTCCTGAATCCAAAGAGCGATTCCGGAAGACGTTCGAGATGTTGAAAGCCACGAATGACAGCACGCTCTGGGAGCAGATGCTCGGACAGCTTACACGGGATCAGAAAAAGGACCATGACATGTCCCTCATAGCGTTGTGGCCGATTCTCTCCGGTTTGATCCTAGAGAGTCACTTCGAGCCGGACATTCTCTCAGAGAGGGCACTGCGCCGGATTCTTGGTCGAATCTTCGAGGCACTGTTTCCAGAACGCATCACGGCCGCCTCTCAGCAATGAAGGCGCAAACATGAGATCTCAGGCTTTACCGTTCGATCATCCTGGCACACTCCGTGGAATAACGACTCCAGGGCAACGCGCTCATTGAGGGTGCGAGAACGCGGCACTGTTTTGGGTTCCGAATGGTTTGTTTGAATGTAAGTCGAAGAGGAGCACGAGGTGTTGCGAAAGGCTGGACTCAGCGCAGAAGCTGATCCAGAGGACTACCTCGGAGGCTCCTCGAGACATATGTATTACATCGGAGTTGACGTTCACAAGAAAACGATCAGCTATTGCGTGAAAGGACGCGGCTGGTTGTGTGCAGCAGGAAGGCACGATCGGCTCAACGCGACGCGAGTTAGACGCGTGGGTCAGGACACTTCCCCAACCCCGGACGATCGCCATGGAAGCGACGATCTTCACCGGCTGGATCTACGATTATCTGCTTCCGCATGCGGAAAAGGTGAAGGTAGCACATCCTCTGATGCTGCGAGCGATTGCGGCAGCCAAGAAGAAGAATGACCGGATGGATGCCGGTAAGATCGCCGACTGCCTGCGTTGTGACTTTCTGCCCGAGTGCCACATGGCCTCGACCCAGATCCGGGACCAGGCGCCGCACACTGCGCTACCGGAACCTCCTGGTCCGGCAGATGGTGCAGATGAAGAACCGGGTCTCCGGTCTGCTGATGGAAACCGGAGTGAGCTACAACAAGCGGCGGCTGCACAAGGTGGGTTACTTTGCAGAGTTGATGACCAGCAACGAAGAGGTCAACGAGAGCATCCGGCCGTTGCTGAAGCTGAGCCGGGAGACGATCGTACGCTCACAGAGACTGGATTATGCCCTGGTCAGCTCTCTGGAACACGATCCCCTGCTGGCCGAAAGGTTGAAACGGCTCAGGACAGTTCCGGGAGTGGGCTCGATTACCGCCTTGACCTGGGTTCTGGAGATCGGTGATTACACCCGCTTCCGGTCGATCAAGCAAGCCATCAGCTATTGCGGACTGTGTGGCGATGAAAAGAGTTCAGCGGACAAAGTGATGCGGACGCCTCTTTCCAAGCAGCGGAACAAGCATATTCAGCGGGTGCTGGTGGAAGCCGCGAAGCTGGCGCCCTGGCAGAGCCACGAACTGGCCGTAATCCATCACAGAGAACGAGAGAGAGGGAATGCGAATCGCGCCACGCTGGCTGTAGCCAGGAAGATGGTGGCCTATATGCTCGCAGTGGAACGCAGGGAACAGGATTTCGTGCCCGCCGAGAAGTTCGCAGGCACAGCAGCAGCCTAAAAGCTGCCGGGGAATGAAAAAACATCAGGATCATACCATGCGCAGGCTGCCAGGTCTCGCGAGTGGGCGACTGAGCGATGGAGTGCAAACCCCCGAGGCTCTCTCCGGATTGTTTCGGGACTGGCAGAGAACACAAACTCAATCTTCTGTGCGGGCTCTTCGGAGCCTTAGACCGCAAATGGATGTCCGGTTCTGCGGGTGCAGGAACCAAAGCCGAGAGGCACTGTTGCGCAACAGACGATCCTGATCAGACGCAAAGCGCGCTCTCCTGAGCGCGCATAAGAAATCTCGTGCTTTTCTCTTGACTTCGACTTACATGGACGTCGCCCACTCGGCAATTACTAGTTGATACACAGCTGCCAGCCGTTTAGACGTGACAATCACTCTCGGTGCGTCGCAGGGGCAGGAATTGAGACCACGCGAACTCGATTGAGCTTAGGGACGACAGGCAAACCTGATTTTGTCGGATTCGTCTGCGTGCTCAACGCGCTGGTGCCATGATATCGCCCATGGCAAGGTCGCGGACAATTGCGGAGCACTTAAGCTGTTCGTTAATGTTGCTACGATTTCTATCGATGCGTTCTGGTTCTCAGCAGTGCCTTAATGTTGCGAGTTGATGCCGTGCTTTCACGGCGATAACACGGGTTCAAATCCCGTCGGGGACGCCAACAAAATCAATAAAAGTCATACGAGCATTGGGGCTGCAACGCTCCTCTACTCCGGTACGGCGGGGCTTCCTAGGCTACATTTAGCAGCCCTGATAAACTCCTTTTGAACCATTCTCTAATGAACAATTGCCAT
>DATAQW010000268.1:0-6725 GCA_036264445.1 Pseudacidobacterium sp. | reverse complement strand
ACTACGCCGCTGTTGAGCAAGACGACAGTGTCAGGAAGTTGGGAATACTGTTGAGTTTCTTGTATGGGCGCATAACGCAGCCAAGCTGCCTCACCTGTTTCGGCAGATAAGGTCGCTGCGAAGAAGAAGCAGACAGCAATGAGGTAGAAAGAGCGCACTAAAGCGATTTTCTACATCATAAATTGATGCTTTGGCAAGAAGCATTCAGCGAATTCTTGTATCTGGCACATTCCATCGGGCATTCCATGGGACATACCATTCTCCTGAACCGAATGGACTGTGACTTGTAAAATTTAGAGATGGGGTTTGGACATTCTTAGAAGTGCTTTCTGGAGCATCCTGAATCCAGGTAGTGTTGAGCGGGATGCGTTCCCCAACATCGCACCACTGGCATGAGAGCCGATCTAGTTCTGTTTTCCATAATACTTTCATGGAGATGACCCTCCTCTTCATGCTTGAGCACTAGAGATCAGAGTTCAAGATAGCTATGGTAATCCTTTTGAATCACATTTTGCTGGTGTTTTACACGAGTCCTCGCGTGTATTCGGTAGGAGAATAACCCGTGATTGATTTGAAATCCTTAATCAGATGCGCCTGGTCGAAGTAGCCAAGGTCCAGCGCGAGTTGCGCCCAATTCAGGTCTTCTCCTGAGTGCATTTTTTCGAGCAGCTCATGCAGGCGATAGCGGCGAATGACCCATTTGGGGCTGACACCGACATACTGGCTGAAAAGGCGCTGCAATGATCGAACTGCGATGCTTGACCGGGCCGAGAGGTCTTCCACGGTAAGGACGTCGTGTTCACACAGAATACGTTCAACCAGCCGACGTGCCAGGTCGGATTTTGCATCTGGTTGCGGTCTGCGCCCCAGCAGGAAGACATCGGCGGCTGCGATCATTTCTTCTTCATTTTCAGAAGTGGTAAGCAAAAGATCGAGTCCATCAACAGCGCGCCCGAAAACCTCCTGCACTGGAATTGAGCTTTCAGCAATCGATGAAACCGATCTTCCAAAGAATGGGAAGAATCCACCAGGTGTGAATTTGATGCCGAAGGCGTGCGACTTCCCTTCAAGCATGCGTGAGAATTTGGCTGTAGAAATGCCCCACGCCTTTGAGCCGCTCGGTTCGAAGACTATGTGCACATTCGGGTGCGGTAGCGTTTCGACCAGACGCGACGGCAGGCCACGCAGGTCCCAGAAGACCATCCAGTAATGGTCGATCCAGGGGGCAAGATCAGGGTTGGCGCTACGCCGCGCATGACGAAAGCAGCCGGCTTCAGGCTCAGTTCGTTTAAGAACGCCGCGCGGCTCGCCAAGCGCCGCATCGAAGGATTCTTTGATCCGGGCTTCCTGCATCTGTCGCATTTTTCCAATCCAGGCTACTGGCTACAGTTTAGATTGGCTTGCGAGGGAACTCCTATGAGCGGGCTATTCATCCGCAAATCGATTGAAGTAAATGCCAGGCCGGAAGCGCTCTGGCGCGTGCTGACGGAGAATGCATTTATCCAGCAGTATATGTTTGGCTGCGTGGCAGAAACTGACTGGAAGCCGGGATCGCCGCTTCTCTGGAAGGGCGCTGCCGATGGAAAAGTCTATGTAAAGGGCGATGTCGTAAAGGTTGAAGCGCCGCACAGGCTCGAATACACCGTCATTGATCCCAATAATTCTGCAATTGCAGACATTCCCGAGAATTACCTCGCTATGACCTATGAAGTAAGAAACAACGGCGGTGACAGCTCTATTTTCGAACTTATTCAGGGAGACTACGCGAAAGTGGCTCAGGGACAACAGCGTTATGAAGACACGCTGAAAGGTGACGACTACATCCTAGTGAAGATCAAGGAACTCGCAGAAGGCTTGTAACGCTCTGATCACAATTTGGCGAGAGAGGTTTGCAGTTCCTGTTCTTTGACAGGCGACCATGTGCCCGAATCGCGCCAGATGATATTGCCGTGATCATCGACAATCAAGATGTAAGGATCGTCCGGGGCAGAAAAGTTTACTGCGTTCTTCCACACCTGCGCATTCTCGGTCACTGGCACAAAGTGCTTCTGCTGCTCCGCGGAAATGCTTCCACGCATGTTGTGAAGAATCATGCCGCGTACGAAGCTTGGCGCTGAAGCAATCACTGGCATTTCGTAATAGGCAACCTGCGGTTTTGCCTGAAGCTGAGAAGCAATGGCGTTGAACCACGGCTTGCATGCATCTCCGGATTTCTTGCTGAAACCGAGGACAAGCACTGTCCTTGCGCCAGAGGTCGTGATGGGCAGATGCACGGTTTCGTTTGCCAGATTTGTTCCGCTAAAGGAGGGTATGTTCTGTGAAAGTAAGGGCCGGCAAACAAATATCGCCAGCGCGAGGACGGCTGCGGCAAAGATTCGCATAACAAATGCACCTTTACTGATGCTTCATGAAGTCCAGCGCGCGGATGAGGTACTGTTTCATCTCTTTGCGTGGTACTACAGCGTCGAGAAAGCCGTGCTCCAGCAGGAACTCAGATCGCTGGAAGCCTTCAGGCAGCTTCTGCCGGATCGTCTGTTCGATCACACGGGGTCCGGCAAAGCCGATCAGAGCGCCTGGTTCAGCGATATTCAGGTCGCCCAGCATGGCGAAGCTTGCCGTTACGCCGCCGGTCGTCGGATCAGTCAGAACGGATATATAGGGAATCTTTTCTGCATCGAGGCGGGCTAGCGCGGCGGAGATTTTTGCCAGCTGCATCAGACTTACGATGCCTTCCATCATGCGCGCTCCGCCTGAGGCGGAAATGATGATTAAGGGCTGGCGGGAATCGTAGGCGCGGTCAACGGCCCGGGCGATGGTTTCGCCAACAACAGCGCCCATGCTGCCGCCGATGAAGGAATACTCCATAACTGACAGCACGACCGAATGCGGCCCCATCTGGCCCAGAGCATTGATGATGGCATCATTCAGTCCTGTGTCGGCCTGCGCTTTCTTCAGGCGCGATTTGTAGGATTTCAGATCAGAGAAATGCAGCGGATCAGTCGACTTCAGCTCTGTATCGACAATTTCATAATCTGGCTCAAGGAGGCTTTCGATGCGGGCTCGCGCACTCATCTTGAAGTGATAGCCGCACTTGGGGCAGACCTGCATGTTGGCCTCGAGATCGGCCTTGAAGATGACCTGATCGCACTTTTCACACTTGATCCAGAGTCCTTCGGTACGGACCGTCTTCTCACCTGCGCTCTCAATATTGCTTTCCTGTCGCTTAAACCAGGACATGCGTATCCTTTCTGTTCCTTCTAGTACTCGATCCCACGCTGCGCCAGAATCCCCTTCTGGTAGGCGTGTTTTACTTCACGCATTTCCGTAACGGTGTCGGCTAGTTCCACCAATGAAGGGTGCGCATTGCGTCCGGTAAGAATCACGTGGACCATCTCCGGACGCTGCTTCAGGGTTTCGGCGACTTTTACCGGATCGAGCATGCCATAGCTGATGGCGTAATTGATCTCGTCCAGCACAACCATGTCCCACTCGCCGGATAAGATAGCCTTCCGTGCCTCTTCCCACGCTTCTTCCACCATACGGACATCTTCCGGGTCGGTCTCAGCGCCACCGATTTTGACAAAGCCGCGCCCCATCTGCCGCATAACGAAGTTGCCATTGAAGGACTCAACAGCGTCCAGCTCCCCATAATGCCACGAGCCTTTCAGGAACTGGAGCATCAGCACTTTCATCCCATTGCCAACGGCGCGCAGAGCCGTGCCCATGGCCGCCGTGGTCTTCCCCTTGCCGGGGCCAGTGTTGATCAGGAGCAGCCCCCTCCGCGATTCTGGGCTTGATTCAGCCATTCAATTTAGTGGCCCGTGTGATACGGATGCCCAGATAGGATTGTAAACGCCCGATAGATTTGCTCGCAGAGAACGACCCGTGCCAGCTCATGCGGTAAGGTCATGGTCCCGAGCGAGAGAAGCAGATCGGCACGCTTGCGTGCCTCCTCCGGCCACCCGTCCGCAGGACCAACGGCGAAGACAATCCTCTGCCGTCCCTGATCGCGCTGCGTGCCGAGCCAGTTTGCAAATTGTTCGGATGTGAATTGCCTGCCTTTGCTCTCCAGCAGGACAAGGAGCGGGGTGGTGCGGGAGGTATCGCGCAGGGCGCGCTCGAAAAAAGAATCAGTCGACTGAAAAGCGATTGCCTCAACTGAAGCGAAAGGCTGAATGCGCCGGAGATAGTCCGCTTCCCACTTATTGGGAGAAGATCGTGCGCCAATCCATGAGATGAGCAGCTTCATTTATCAAATGAGTGTAGCGGCGCTAATCCGCTTTTTCATACTTAGAGTCTTGTCTATACCAAAATTGAAAGGTCGCCTTTTTGTGGTTAGTAATAACTACTTATAAATAAATACTTACTTGAGAGATATTTTACCAATAACTATAAAATCGACAAAATACAGGCAAAAGCTAGTAATTCACAGTATCAGCGATATGGTTTTGAGTGAGCGGTATAACTTCCCCTTGAAACGGCCGCACAATTGCAAAGGTAGCGACCAAAACTGCGGCTCTATCTTTGCAGGGGGTAGAAGTGCTTATGAAAAGAGTGTATTTTCTGTTTGCGGCAGTATTCTTCATCTCAGTATTTGCATTTGGACAGATTGATACAGGGCGGGTTACAGGCGTTGTATCGGATGCGACAGGCGCGGTAGTTGGAGAGGCGTCTGTAAGCGCGGTAAACACGGATACCGGATTGACGCGTTTAACGACTACCGATGCAAACGGCAGTTATACTCTGGCCGATCTTCCCGCTGGGAACTATAAATTAACCGCAGCTGCATCGGGTTTTAGCGCAGCTAACCAGATCGTGACGGTATCTATAGGCGGCAGCCTCGCTGTGGACATCAAGTTAAGCGTGCAGAGCGCTGTTACCAGCGTTCAAGTCGTGGAGGCGAATACAGCACTCGTCAATACGGACAGCCCGGAAGTAGCCCAGGTCGTGGATTCTAAGCAGTTGCGGAATTTGCCGTCTCTGACGCGCAATGCCTATGACTTCGTGCAGCTCTCGGGCAATGTTACAGGCGATCCTAATGGCTCTACGAACGCAAATGGTGTGGGGGTGGCAATTAACGGCGGCCGATCAGCAAGCACCGAGATACTTCTCGATGGCGTAGAAAATGTTAACCTGTTCGGCGCTAATGTCGGCCAGACTATTCCACTGGACGCCGTCGAAGAGTATAGGATCATCACGAACGGCTTCTCTTCAGAGTATGGCCGAGCTTCGGGCGGTATCGTCAATCTGGCAACCCGCAGCGGCAGCAATAAGTTCCATGGGTCTGTCTATGAGTACAACCGCATTTCAGCTCTGGCGGCAAATACCTACCAGGAAAATGCAGTCAACTATATCAATAAGCTGAACGGCGCCCCCCTGAATCCCAGCGATCACTTCACCCGCAATCAATTTGGATATGCAATCGGTGGTCCGGTCCTGCGTGACAAGGTGTTCTTCTTTTCAAATACAGAGTGGATCAGAGTGCGCAGTACGGGCACACAACAGGCTTATGTTCCCACGCAAGACTTTCTTGCGACCACAGCCAGCAATACGCAGAACTTCTTTGCGCAATTCGGAAAACTCAAACCCGGCGCTGTGCTTGGCGCGGTGTCGACCGACCAGCCTCAATTCCAGAGTGTAGCTTTCCCGGTCGCAGCGGACGAGGGCGCAGGCAATCCGCAAAATACATGGGAAACGCTGAATCGATTTGATTGGAATATTTCTGACAAAACCACCCTGTTCGGGCGATACGGGCTTGACAGCCTGGATCTTGCCAAGGGCACGGTCACTTACAGTCCATTCAACGGCTACGATACCGGGGAAACCGACTATAACCAGGCGATGCTGATCAGCCTGACCCATCTCTTTACACCCAACTTCATCAGCGCCACCAAGGCATCCTATAACCGCTTCAACCAATATCAGGGGCTTTCAACTGCGCCCATTGGCCCAACGCTCTATTCAAATGGAACGACGCTGAATTCGATTAACAACATTCACGTCGTGTTTCCTGGCTATTCTGCCTACACGCCCGGCAATTCTGTTCCATTCGGCGGCCCGCAGAACCTCTACGAATTTAATGAGGACCTGATCTGGACAAAGCGCGCGCATAGCATTCGCTTTGGAGGAACGTTTATCCAGTTACGCGATAACCGTGTCTTCGGAGCGTATGAAAATTCGGTCATGACGCTTGCACAGACTGGCGGCAGCTTCTTTACCGCCGGCCTGCAAAATCTAGTCAACGGCCAACTCTATCAATTCCAGGGCGCGGTCAATCCACAGGGCAAATTCCCGTGCAACTATACTTACGACGCCTCGACCGGCATAACAACCCAGAATGTCACCGATGCATGCACGCTGACCCTCCCTGTGGGTCCACCCAGCTTCGAGCGGCAGAATACCTTCAATGACGGATCCTGGTATGTGCAGGACACCTGGAAGGTCAGACCGAATGTCTCACTTACTGCCGGCTTGCGCTGGGAGTACTATGGCGTTCAGCACAACTCGAATCCGAATCTCGAGTCGAATTTCTTCCTGGGAACGGGATCTACGCTCTTTGAACGTATTCGCAATGGCCAGGTCCTGACGACCCCGAACAGCCCTGTTGGTGGATTGATCGGGCAGAAGAAGAAGAACTTTGCGCCCCGGCTGGGATTTGCCTGGGATGTTTTGGGTGACGGAAAGTGGTCGGTTCGCGGCGGTTATGGCATCAGCTATGAGCGCAA
>DATAQW010000244.1:0-3382 GCA_036264445.1 Pseudacidobacterium sp. | reverse complement strand
AAGACGATTCCCGTCCAGTGCACGCCCATCGGGTTGTCGGCGAAGTGGCCTACTGTGCTCCAGAGATGGGTATAGTCGGCTCTGCCGACATTCGCGGCAATCTGTGCCTTGAGGTTCGTCCAGCTGCCGGCCTCGATCAGGCCGAGGATCGGAATCATCGCCGCGCCCGCCCAGATCAGAACAAACTGCAGCACCTCATTGATGATCGCGGAACGCAATCCGCCGAGCATCACATATAGCGCCACCGTCGCCGCGCCAACCCAGATCGAAAAAGTAATGTCCCAGCCCAGCACCGTCTGCATCACAACGGCCATGGCGAACATGTTCACGCCGCTCATCAGTATGGTCATCAATGCAAACGAGATAGCCGACAAACCGCGCGCCGCGTCGCCGAATCGTAGATGCAGATATCCCGGCACCGAGTGCGTCTTCGAGATGTAATAGAACGGCATCATCACGATGCCCAGAAACAGCATCGCCGGAATCGCCCCGATCCAATACCAATGTGTGGCGAGAATCCCATACTGATAAGCCGCGCCAGCCCAACCCATCAGTTCGAGTGATCCCAGATTGGCCGAAACAAAGCTCAACCCCGCAATCCACGCCGTCATCTCCCGCCCGGCAAGAAAAAAATCCTCGCTGGTATTCGCCTTTCCCTTGGCATAAAAACCGATGAACACCACCAAGGCAAAATAGAGCACAAGAATGAGAACGTCCACCGGCGCCAATCTCGTCAGCTGGTGGGTTGTTAGTAAAAGCACGGCGAAAACCTGCATCGATCAAAACTCCAAGGGTAAACGTTATCCAGCTTACATCGCCGACAACATGGGTCTACCCCTTCTCTCTATCGAGATTTATCTTCGGTATCACAAGAATACCTTCACTCCAGGCATTTGGAAGCAATGTGCAAAACGCAGGAACTGCAGTCTCCCGAACGTTGCAACTATACAACAATGAATTTCTCACCACACAATAACAAAATCGGTCGTTGACCATTGGTCCCGGAAACCTCACTGTCTTTATTGCCCATCCGGCAATAGCGCCATGATTCTGCAGACCCCTTACAACTCATCTTTCCCGCTCCGACTCTATCTTTGTAGGAGTTCTGTTTTTCGCTCCAAGGGAGTTTTTATGCAAATTCATAAGTTACGGACGATCGTTCTTGCCTCTGCCTTAACGGCCTTCCTCACAACTGGCTTCGCCATAGCCCAGGATGGAGCCAAACAAGACATGAAGTCAGCCGGTGCGGACACCAAAAATGCGGCGAAAAACACAGGACACGCTGTTTCAACCGGAACAAAGAAGACCTACAACAAAACCACCAGCGGAACAAAGACGGCCTATGACAAGACAGCGACTGGCACCAAGACCGCCACGGATAAGACAGTCAACGGTACCAAAACCGTTGGGAAAGACGTAGGTCATGGCACCAAGGTCGCTGCGCAGGATACCGCGAATGGAACCAAGAAGGTCGGGCACAAGATCGCCGGCAAGCAGAATCCGCAATAGAGTCATTCAATCGCGTTCAGGCTTGTCGTAGGGACGGATCCCGGTTTGGCCAGACCACAACTGCTGCCAGAACTACTAGAGCGACCCAATACAGGTCCGCACCCAGCAAATGCAGAATCTGCATCCAGACCGGCGCCAGCAACAAAACATCTGCCAGCCCCAGCGCAAACTGAAAGCCGAGCAGCGCCAGTACGATTCCCGCAAGCCGGGCAGATCCAGCGCCCTTTGCCTGTTGTAGCAGCCAAAGCACGAATACCCCCGCTACCACGGCGCTCACTGGGTGAACTCCCCGTAGTCGCAGCAACCACGGTGATCCACCTGCAAAGTCCTGGGCAAACGCTGCCCGCAGCGAAGAAGCCGGGAAGAGTGTGTCTCCTAGCGCAGCTAGCGATCCGCTGACTCCGACTACTAAAGTCGCCGCCAACCCCAGACAGGCCCAAACCTTTTTCGTCCTTCCAGCGCCAAACTCACCCCTCATTTGTCCTGTCCCCAACAACCTTGCAGTCAGGGTCAATGCCGCCAGCAGCAACAGCGTATTGCTCAAGTGGATCTACAGCATCACGACGCGGCCCATTGACTGATTGCCCGTCACGTATCCCAGCTTGACCAGCAGCGCGCCTAGTACCGCCTCATTGGCGAGTAACATCGTGGAAACCACGGCAAGCACGCGCGCCGCTTGCCCTTTGATCGTCCTGCGAAACGTCCACACCAGCAGCCCAACCACGAAAAAAATCGATCCGCCCGTCATCATCCGGTGCGTAAACTCGATGACCGTGTCTACACGGGGCGATAACGGAATCACTTGCCCATTACACAGCGGCCAATGGTTGCCGCACCCAGCACCCGATCCCGTAGCCCGAACCAGTGCTCCCCACAGAATGACCAGCACGTTATACCCAACCACGACCCAGGCAAACCGCACCAACGCCCCTGAAGTCTTGCTGGCCGTCACTGCCGCAGTCGTAGCCATATACCTATTCTACGTGGCTTCGATGATGATCTTCTCGATGTTGGCGAAGCCGCTCTTACCGAGAGCGGAAATCCCGCTCACCCGCGAGCCAACTCCTTGGCTCGTTGCGTCGCCCGTTTCACTGCTTTGATCAGCGTCACGCGCAAGCCACCCTCTTCCAGCTCGAGAATCCCGTCAACCGTGCACCCTGCTGGAGTCGTCACTGCATCCTTTAATAGGGCCGGATGGTACCCGGTCTCCAGTACCATCCGCGCGGAGCCGAGCGTCGTCTGCGCCGCCAGCAATGTTGCGACATCACGTGGCAGTCCGACATTCACACCCGCCTCCGCGAGAGCCTCGATGATGATGTAAAGAAACGCCGGCCCCGATCCGGACAGTCCAGTCACTGCATCCATATGCTTCTCGTCGACGATGACCGTCTTGCCAACCGTCTGAAAGATCTTCTGTGCCACTGCCATCTGCTCTGCAGAAACAAAACGTCCGCCACAAAGCGCCGTAATCCCCGCAGCCAGCATTGCCGGAGTATTCGGCATCGCCCGAACCACCGCCAGTTCACACCCCGCGCTATCTTCGATACTCCTCGTCATCACCGAAGCCGCAAACGAGAGCACCATCTTCTTCGGCGTCAACGCTCGCTTGATCTCTTCAATCAGCGTTGGCACCTGGATCGGCTTGACGCCCAGCAGAATTACATCTGCTTGCTGCGCGGCAGCCAGATTGTCCGTTGTGACCTCTACCCCAAACTGCGCCGATAGCGCGCGTGCTCTCTCCGCATGATGCACCGTGGCAAAGATCTGTTCGGGGGCAAGCAGGTTGTTTTTCAGGAAGGCCTGCAGCAGAATGCCGCCCATCTTGCCCGCACCCAGCACCGCGACCCGCAACTCCGGCATCGCCGGAGACGAA
>DATAQW010000147.1:0-7437 GCA_036264445.1 Pseudacidobacterium sp. | reverse complement strand
TTCAGGAACTTGGCTGCTTGTTCCCGCGTACATTTTTGGATAGGATTTGCGCGATTCTTGATTGACATCAATCGCTGTCCGGATAAAATTTTGCCGATACCACCTGTATCCCCATATCGATTACGGTCCAAAACACCCAAATGAGCGATTCCTGCAAACACCCAAGAGTCCGCGTCGTTGCGCGCGAAGAGGATGTCGAGTATGTCGAATGCCTGGACTGCGGCGAGGTCTTCGACTCAAACGAATTTCAGGACATGGCGATCGAAGAACAAGTTGCCGAGGAAGATGACGAATAGGGCTCAGGGTGCGGCGTTCAGCACCTGAAGATTAAGCCAAATAGAATCGCCTACGCAGCAGAATCTGAGTCCTGCGCTCTGAGACCTGTGCCCTGCGAGGGCGCTCCCAACCGCCTCGCCACACGCCAGGCATAGTGGAATCCGGAGATAACCGTCAGCGCAATCGTTGCCTGCAGCGACCAGTGCCGTACGAACAATACCCATACGGGTGCGTAGAATCGGCTCAGCAGCACGGCAATCAGTGCAATGACCTGTGCGAGCGTATTCGCCTTGCCAAAGATGCTGGGGCGAAAGTTACGGATGCCCAGGCTGGCGTAGAGAATCGCGGCCACAACCAGAATCCCCAGGTCACGCCCGAAGACCAGTACGGTAACCCTTCGGGAAATAAGCCCTTCATGGTGCAACACCAGAAAGAGTGTGCTCAGCAGCAACTTGTCGGCAACGGGGTCAAGGTACTGCCCTAATACTGTTCGCTGATGCAGCACACGCGCCAGCAGCCCATCCAGGCCATCTGTAATTCCGGCGATAACAAAAAGTGCAAATGCGATGCGATAGTGCCCGTCCAGCACAGCCAGCACCAGAAATGGAATGATGCAGAGCCGCAGAAAGGTCAGCTGGTTCGGAGTGGCGCGAAATGAATTCATTCGTGCTAAGGTGTAATACGAATTTTGATGTTACAGGAAATCAGGGCGCAGGTCTCAGGGCAGAGCGCTCAGTAACCCAACCCCTGATCGCTGCTCTGTACGCTGTGCCCTCTGTCCTAGTATCTTGGTAGCCAATGAAATACGCATTCGGATTTCTTTTCCTTGCCTGCTCAATCGTTTCAGCACAACCTGCCCCATCACGGCCGCCGCTTACCGGTATTTCACATATCGCGGTCTACGCAAGCGATACGGCTGCTGCCGAACACTACTATGTGGACATCGTAGGCTGTGAAAGGGGCCCTGATCCGGAAAACCCGCAAGGCACACGTTATTACGTCAATAGCACACAGTTCATCGAAGTATTGCCACTCGCAGACAAAACTTCCCATAACCGCCTCGATCATCTCGCCTACAAAACCACGGATGCGGAAAAATTGCGGTTATACCTGAAATCAAAGGGCATCGAAGTTCCCTCAGCGGTCGAGAAGGCGAACGATGGCAGTCTTTGGTTCGATGTGAAGGACCCCGAGGGAAACACCGTCCAATTCGTAACGCCCCCTGACCAAAATCCATATCGCCATCGCTCTACAGTCTTGGCTCCATCGAAGCCGCTGAACACCTCTAAACTGGCCGGAAATCACATCATCCACGTCGGCATGCTGGTTCACAATCGTGATACAGAAGACACTTTCTACCGCGCTATCCTCGGCTTTCGCCCTTACTGGCACGGCGGCATGCAGCCCGACAAAACTGACTGGGTTTCGCAGCAGACACCCGAGAGTCACGACTGGCTTGAATACATGCTCACCAGCGGCCCTTCCGGTGGAGGCATTCAGGATATCTCGCAGCACCAACTCGGCGTGCTCAACCATTTGTCGATCGGAGTCGTCAGTATGGCGAAGACCTACGACACTCTGAAGGCCGCTAACCGCCTTGCGCCGCCCGATTCGAAAACCCAGATCGGCAAAGACGGCAAATGGCAGCTGAACATCTACGATCCAGACGGCACGCGTCTCGAATACATGGAATTCTCAAACGTACGCCCGCCGTGCTGCTCCGAATTCACCGCTCCGAATCCGTCACCATCAGAATAAGTGTCGTTTAACAAAATAGCCGGTCTCCCACTCCATCGCCCAGTTTGCGATAGAGTGGGACCGTACAAATCCCAACGAAAAAAATAATGACCATACCTAATCGCCGCACTTTTCTGAAATCAAGTCTTGCAGCAGCTATCGTAACGGGTGCCCCGTCCTTTGCGGGCGCGAGCAGCGGGACACAAACATCATCTGGTACACAGCCAATACCGCGTAAAGGCCGCATCCGCCAATCCGTCTGCCGCTGGTGCTACAAGCAGATACCTCTCGATCAGCTCTGCGCTTATGCGGCGCAGATAGGTCTGAAAGGTGTCGACCTGCTTGAGGTCGATGAATATGAGATCCCTCACCGTTATGGGCTTATCTGCACAATGGGTTATGCAGGAGGCGGCACCATTCCTGACGCCCTCAACCGTATCGAGAACCACGATGCCATCGAAGCCGCATTCCGCAAGAATATCCCTATCGCCGCTAAAGCCGGAGTGCCCAATGTCATCACCTTTTCCGGAAATCGTCGCGGCATGTCAGACGAAGAAGGCGCGCGTAATACCATCGTCGGACTGAACCGCCTGAAAAAGATCGCTGAAGACAACGGCGTGACCATCTGCCTTGAGTTGCTGAACAGCAAGCGCAACCATCACGACTATATGGCTGATCACACCGCCTGGGGAGCACGCGTTGTCCGCGAAGTCGATTCACCACGAGTGAAATTGCTCTATGACATCTACCACATGCAAATTATGGAAGGTGACCTCATAGCGACTATCCGCGAAAACATCGATACCCTCGGCCATTTCCATACTGGAGGCGTCCCAGGCCGGTATGAAATCGACGCTACCCAGGAAATCCAATACGTTGCTGTGATGCAGGCCATTGCAGATCTCAATTTCCCGGGCTACGTTGCGCATGAATTTATTCCTAAGAGAGATCCGCTGCTCTCTCTCCGGCAAGCTGTCGATCTTTGCGACGTATAGGAACCACTTCTCATCAAACCAGCAGACTCATACATTTGCGCGTACCATAGGATGGATAGATTTGGATTAATTGTATGAACCCGGTCGCCACGCGCACATCGCCACGAGCATCGTTTGAACGAACGCTGGCCAGCGCCAGGCGCACCATGTTGTTGAGCGAAATTGTTCGCATCGCCATCGACAACTTCCGCTCCAGCAAGATGCGTTTCATTCTTACTGCGTTAGGAATGGTGATAGGTTCCGCATCGCTGATTCTCGTTGTAACTATTGGATTGACGGGTAAAGAATACATCCTGAATCTGCTGCAGAGCATCGGCACCAACATGGTCTATATCGAGTACTCTGGCGGCGGAACCGGCACTGTAAACAATTTTCAAAGTGATTTTCTGACACTGGAGGATGAGCGCGCAGTTGTCGAACAGGTACCTGCGGTTTTGTACTCTTCGCCGATGCTGGAGATGCATGACCGCATCAGCATCAGCGGTGTAGAAAAAGAACTGCTCGTCCTTGGGGTAAGCCCTCAGTATCGAAATGTGCGAAATCTAAAAGTGCTTTCTGGCCGTTTCTTTGACGATCAGGATGAAGTCACACATGCAAAGGTCGCCGTCGTCACTGAAATATTCGCACGGGAAGTGTTCGGCAGTCAGGATGCTGCAATTAATAAGAATTTTCAGATCAGCGGCATTCCATTCACAATTATCGGGACTTTCAAGGAAAGCGTTGACACTTTTGGACAGTCTGAAATCGCCGATCAAACGATACTTATTCCATACACCGTTGCACGATATTTCACCGGAACTGACAACGTAAAGCAGATATTTTTCACGATACGCGACAAGAACGTCGAGGACGCGGCACGACGGATCGTCGAGGTCGTCAGCGCGCGGCATCAGAGGAATTCTGTCTATAAAGCATCTACGCTCACAGAATTGCTTACGACAGCGGGAAAGATCGCAAATGGGCTGACTATTGTCCTTTCCCTCGTCACCGCGGTTACCCTGGCGGTCGGCGGTGTGGGCATCATGAACATCATGCTGGCGACGGTGCGCTCACGTATTCGCGAAATCGGTATCCGCAAGGCCCTCGGCGCAACCGCACGCGAAATCAAGCTGCAATTCCTGGTGGAAGCTGTTTTTATCTCGCTCGCAGGCGGAATTGTCGGCACAATGATCGGGCTTGCCCTTCCTCTGTCTGCCCGCTTCCTTACCGATTACCAGATCCCAATCTCTCCCTGGTCTGTCGTAATTGCCCTGCTGACATCGACTCTGGTCGGCATCATCTTCGGGACGCTGCCTGCAAACCGCGCAGCACAGCTCGATCCAGTGGAATCACTGAAATACGAATAGCTGCCCATTCGCAGTTGTTAGCCCCCCAGAACCTTTCCAAAAACCGGGAAACTATCAACCGGACCCGCTCCTTTGAGACCTACTTAATCTGCGTATTCGGAGGAATCACTGCCAAGGCTATCTGCATCTGGGTACCGTCTGGCAGATGAACATTTTTGCCTTTTGCGATGAACGTACCCGAATCCGACTGACGAATGTCGCTCCTCAGCTCGACCCCGGGGACACCCTGCTTGCTCTGTTGGGACTGGTCGGATGTAGGCACGCTCGCAGCCATGCTTGGAGCAGGAGCGGATTGCATACCACCAGCTCCGCCACTAGTTCCACTCGGATTCGCGCCTCCGCCTGAGGCTGCCGGTGCGCCTGGCATTGGCGATGGCCCGCTCGCCGCTGACGCTGATTGGTTCATCATGGCATTTACTGGCGGCGCGATCTGCATAATTGTGGCCTTGATCGGAAGCTGCTGCCCGTCCTTCAACTGGGCCTTGTCAAACGTAACCTGGATAACAGAATCGCCCTTGTTCTCTGAAGGCTGCACCTGATCCACATGCCCGATAAGTACCGTGTTCTTCGGCAATTCAGTTGAGTCGGGAATCTTTACAGCGTCTGTGAGCTTAACGGTTACCGGATCGCCTTGTTTTGCCTTCTTCGCATCAAGCCCTTTATTCAACTCTGCCCTCGCTCCCACCAATTGAATGGATTTTGTTTGAGGCGCGTCCTGCGCAGCAAGCAGGAAACTTCCAGCGAAGACCAGCAATGCGCTCGACAACCCCACCCTCAACAATTGCTTCATAAGCAGACTCCTTTGTTATTTTTGTCTCTTTCTCCTTTATTGTGTGAAGTATGTCTGGGGCCCTGGCGTTGCCCATAAAACCGCCACTGGAGCCATGAAATGCGTCTACTGGTAAACTAACGATAGGAAACAAGTTCAGCTGACCTGTCTGCCTGACGGCACTCCGCGAAATTTTCGAAACGTTTTGTAGAAGAGAAGAGGAAACCTGCGCCCATGAGCACTACCATCCGCAACATCGCCATCATCGCCCACGTCGACCATGGCAAGACCACTCTCGTGGACGCAATGCTGCGCCAGGCTGGAACTTTCCGCGCCAATGAAGCCGTTGCCGAGCGCGTGATGGACTCGAACGACCTGGAGCGCGAGCGCGGCATTACCATTCTGGCCAAGAATACGGCCATCTATTACAAAGACACGAAGATCAATATCGTCGATACGCCCGGCCACGCCGATTTCGGCGGCGAAGTAGAGCGCGCGCTGAAAATGGTCGACGGCGTCATCCTTCTGGTCGATGCTTCAGAGGGACCTCTTCCCCAGACCCGTTACGTTCTCGCAAAGGCGCTCGAAGCAAAGCTGCCGCCTGTACTGGTCATCAACAAAATCGACCGCCCCGACGCGCGCCCGCAGGAAGTGCTGAACGAAGTCTACGACCTTTTCATCGATTTGGACGCGACCGAAGACCAGCTTGAATTCCCCGTGCTCTACACCAACGGCAAGCTTGGCCTTGCCAGCACGGACGCTGCAACTCCGGGAACAGATTTGCAGCCGCTCTTTGAAACCATTCTCAGCACCATCCCACCGGCGAAAGGTGATGCGGACGGCGCACTCCAGACTCTGGTCACCAACCTCGACTATTCCGACTATCTTGGCCGCCTCGCTATCGCGCGTGTCTTTAACGGAACGCTGCGCACCGGCGAAGAAGTCAACATCTCCAAGCGCGACGGCACGCTGCAAAAGACACGTATCACCAAGCTTTTCAGCTTTGCCGGATTGAAGCGCGTCGATATCGAAGCTACTGAGATTGGCGACATCGTTGCCGTCGCCGGCGTCGAAGGCATCACCATCGGCGAAACCATCACTGGTATCGAAAACCCAGCGCCCCTACCGGCCATCATTATTGATGAGCCGACAATCGCGATGCAGTTTTCGGTGAACAACTCGCCCTTTGCCGGACGGGAAGGCCAATTCGTTACTTCGCGGAACCTGCGCGCGCGCCTGGAAAAAGAACTGCTCACGAACGTCTCCATACGTGTGGAAGACACAGACAGTGCCGACGCCTTCAAAGTCCTAGGACGCGGCGAGCTTCAGCTGGCCATTCTCATCGAAATGATGCGCCGTGAAGGCTACGAGCTTATGGTGGGCCGACCTGAAATCGTAACCCGCACCATCGATGGCAAAGTGATGGAGCCGGTCGAACACCTCACTATCGACATTCCGGAAAGTTTCGTAGGCACGGTGATCGAGCGCCTCGGGCCCCGCAAGGGCGAGATGGTGAAAATGCACAATCACGGCTCAGGCCGCGTGCGTCTTGAATTCCGTGTGCCCAGCCGCGGCCTCATTGGACTACGCAGCGAGTTACTGACCGAAACCCGCGGCACTATCGTGATGAACTCTCTCTTTGATGGATACATGCCCTATCAGGGCGAGATTGCGCAGCGCCTTACCGGCGCGCTGATCGCCGACCGCGCAGGCACAGTCACCGCCTACGCACTTGATGGCCTGCAGGACCGCGGCGTGCTCTTTGTCCAGCCCGGAGTTGAGGCTTACGAAGGCATGGTTATCGGCGAACACTCGCGCGATAATGATCTCGATGTAAATGCCGTCCGTGAAAAGAAGTTAACGAATATGCGGGCATCCAGTGCCGATGACGCGATCCGCCTCGCGCCGCCGCGCTTGCTGAATCTCGAACAATCCATTGAGTTCATCGCTGACGACGAACTGGTCGAAGTCACGCCGAAATCGCTGCGCTTGCGCAAGAAAATCCTGCAAGCCAATCGCAGACCAAAGAAGTATGCGACAGCGTAATAAAGCGTAATAACACGTTTCAGCAGACGGGTTGCCTTTGAGTGTACCGGGACATGCGTTACGCTGTGGACCTGAGACATCTGTTACAAGCCCCTTGCAGTTTTGGGACCTCAAAGCGATTTGCTGCTTTTGCAATTGTTGTGAAATATCAATCCCGTCGTCGAAGCGGTGGGAATGTTCTATAAAAGGGAATGTCAAGAAAAAACACTTCTGGTGATGCTGCAAAGGCGAGATGCTTTTCCGACATCCAGCCACTGCTCGCCGAGGT
>DATAQW010000143.1:0-3284 GCA_036264445.1 Pseudacidobacterium sp. | reverse complement strand
CGATTACGCCGAGCCGCTGCGACCTGGCGCCGAAAGCCATCCGCGAAGCGCTTCTGCGGTTCAGTACTTACGATGTAGCGCATGGACGTGATGTGCGCGATCTCAAGGTAGAGGATCTGGGCGATCTGCCAGTCTCGGATTCGAGTGTGGAAGATGCGCAGAAGCCAATCGAGCAAGCGCTGAAAGGTGCAACTGTCACTGCTGATGCTGTCGTCGTGCTCGGAGGCGACAACGCGATTACCCGCCCCGCATTGCGCGGCATGCATGGCAATTTGGGAAGGTGCGGATTACTGACTCTGGATGCGCATCTCGACCTTCGTACGCTGGAAGGCGGCCTGCGCAACGGAAATCCTGTGCGGGCTTTGCTAGCCGACGGTCTACCGGGCGAAAACATTGTGCAGATTGGGATCCAGTCCTTCGCGAACTCTCCGGCATATTCTCAGGTTGCAAAAGATGCCGGTATCGATGTTTTCCCTGTAGAGCAGGTTGCGGAAGAGGGGATTGAGGTGATTCTCGAACAGGCGTTGCATCAGCTTGCACGCAAAGTGGAAGTCATCTATGTCGATCTCGACCTGGATGTGATGGATCGGGCTTTTGCTCCTGCAACTGCGGGCGCCCGTCCTGGTGGACTTACGCCGCTGGATATTCGTCGTGCGGCTTATATTTGCGGAAGACATCCAAAGGTGCGCGTGATGGATTTAGTGGAAATCGATCCTACGCGAGACAGTAACGATATCACCGCAATGGCTGCGGCTGCGTGTTTGTTGTCCTTTGCATCTGGCCTTTTGGAGCGCCTGCAATGAATTCGCTTCTGGTTACAAATTGTTCGCAATTGGTCACACTCGCCGGACCAGCGCGCCCACGTGTTGGCCCGGAGCTACGAGAGCTCAGCATCGTGGAAGATGGCACCATGTTTGTACAGGATCGGCATATCGTTGCAGTCGGACCGCGTTCCGAAATTGAATCGCTGGCAACCGGTGATACGGAAACAATCGACGCTGGCGGCCGTGTCGTTATGCCAGGTTTTGTGGACGCGCATACACACCTGGTTTTTGCAGGGAATCGCGCCGATGAGTTTGAGATGCGGTCTGCCGGCATGACCTATCAACAAATCGCGGAACGAGGCGGTGGCATTCGCTCCACGGTGCGCCGTACCCGGGCCGCAACACAGGATGAACTGGTTATCGCGGGGAAAAAACATGCCGATTGGTTTTTACAAGGCGGCACTACGACAGTTGAAGCGAAATCCGGGTATGGATTGACCGTCGATGACGAGTTGAAGCTACTGCGCGCAGTTCGCACTATCTCTCAGACCACATCACTTCGTTGTATCTCAACGTTTCTCGGCGCGCACGAAATTCCTGACGAGTACAAGAGACGGCCGGATGATTATGTCGATGTGATCGTGAATGAGATGCTCCCGCTCGTTGCAAAAGAACATCTGGCAGAGTTTTGCGATGTCTTCTGCGAGGCGAAAGTGTTCAGCGTGAGGCAGGCAGAGCGCGTGCTTACTGCTGCAAAGCAGCATGGTTTAGGCTTGCGCGTTCACGCCGATCAATTTACATCGAGCGGCGCGGTCGAACTCGCTGCCGCACTCAACGCCAAGACGGTCGATCACTTGGAACAAACGACTACCGAATCAATCGCATTGATGAAGAAGGCAGGAGTACAGCCGGTTCTGCTCCCAGGTTCGGTGTATGCGATCGGTTCGCAGAAGTATGCGCCAGCGCGCGCGATGATCGAAGCCGGGCTTCCTGTCGTTATTGCCACAGACTTCAATCCTGGCTCGTCGCCCACCGCCTCCATGCCCATGATCTTGTCTTTAGCTTGTACGCAAATGAAGATGACTCCAGCAGAAGCAGTAACTGCGGCCACTGTGAACGCCGCCTGGAGTCTCAATCGCGGGCACGACATTGGCAGCCTTGAACCCGGTAAGATCGCCGATTTTGTGGTGCATGATGTGGAAGACTACCGCGAACTCGCCTATTTCTTTGGCGGGCATCGAGCTCATGCCGTCTTCGTGGCTGGTGCAAAAGTTTGACGTTGCGCCGCTGCTCTGATACAGATAGGTCAATCGCCATGGAATTTCGCAACGATCGTCGTGAGCTATTTTCGTCTGTAATACAGGCTTGCGTGGTTGCATTTTCTATTCGCATTGGCATGATTCGAATTACCTTCGAACAACATGCGGGTGCGTAAGGCGACGAGAGTTTAGAAGCAATATCAAGCCACCACCCGCAGCGGGTTGGTGGCTTTTTTATTTTAGCCAGGAGGAAGTGGTTGGCGATGGGCGTCTCTTTCGGTGATGTGCAAGCTGCGCGGCAGAGGATCAGGGAATTTATTTATTGTTCACCCGCACCACATTCTGCGGCGTTGTCGCAGATGACGGGGCAGCAGGTTTTTCTCAAACTCGACAACCTGCAACGCACAGGAGCGTTTAAAGAACGTGGCGCACTCAATAAAATTCTTACCCTGACCGATGATGAAAAGCGACGCGGCGTGATTGCAGCCAGCGCGGGAAATCATGCACAGGCAGTGGCCTTTCATGCAACACAACGTGGCATCAAGGCACGTATCGTGATGCCATTGATGACGCCTCTGGTGAAAGTTTCTTCTACCGAAGGGTTTGGGGCCGAGGTTGTGCTGCATGGCGCGAACTATGACGAAGCCTGTGCGGAAGCGCTGCAGCAGGGCGAAGCAGACGGTATGACGTTTTTGCATCCATTCGATGATCCGGATGTGATTTCAGGACAGGGAACCATCGGGCTGGAATTACTGGAACAGGTGCCAAATCTCGAAGCGGTAGTCGTTCCTATCGGAGGCGGAGGTCTTATCAGCGGCGTGGCTTGCGCCATCAAGGAAAGCAATCCCCGTATTCGCGTTGTCGGGGTCCAGACGGACCGGCTGCCTTCAATGCTGCGGGCGACAGAAGCGGGTGGGCCAGTTACAGTTCCTGCCGAAGCGACGATCGCTGACGGCATCGCGGTGCGGCGCGCGGGAGAGCAGACATTTCCGCTTGTGCAGCGCTATGTGGATGAAATTGTGACCGTCGATGAGGAAGAGATTGCCAAGGCCATTCTTGTTTTGCTGGAACGAGAGAAGACGCTAGCGGAAGGCGCGGGCGCGGTTGCGCTCGCCTCATTGTTGCAACGTAAGACATCGCTGGATGGTCAGCGCACTGCCGTACTAGTGTGCGGAGGCAATATCGACGTCAGCCTGCTGGCGAAAATTATCGAACGCGGTTTGGTTAAGGATGGCCGCCACACACGATTGCGCATTCACCT
>DATAQW010000104.1:0-3952 GCA_036264445.1 Pseudacidobacterium sp. | reverse complement strand
AAACAGTCTTGCGGACGCGCGATGGTATTAGCCATTGCTCTGACTCTGATGCAAAGAGGCCGGTTCAATCTTGCCAGAGCACTATCGTTGCTGCTTTTCCTATTTCTCCTGGCCATGAGCGGTTCGCGTACCTTCTGGCTCGTTGGACTAAGCGTATTTGCATTGGCTTTTTTCATGAACTTTATCAAGCGCTATGACCTAACCAGCCGGGCGATCATCGTATTAATCTCTGTAGTCCTTAGCATCGTGATTATTACTGCGAGCGTTATGTTTGGGGCAGAGATCCTGGCGTTGCTTGGACGGGATACAACCTTGACCGGACGCACCGACATCTGGCAGGCAGTCTGGCAATCAATCCTGAAGCGCCCTATGCTCGGATATGGATTCGCTGGATTTTGGATAGGGATGAAAGGCGAAGCTATTAATGTTATTGCTTCGGTGCTTTGGGACGTTCCGCATGCACACAACGGCTTCCTGGAAATCATGCTGCAACTCGGGGTTATCGGAATGGCGATCTTTATCTTAAGTTACCTTCGCGCTTGCAGCAGAGCCTGGACGATGATCCGCTCGCAATATATAGAACAGGCAATCTGGCCTATCTTTGCCTTATTTCTAATTCTCATTTGCAACTTGGATGAAAATACGCTGCTTAGCTTTAATGGGATTTTCTGGGTGATCTATATTGTAGCTCTGGTCAATCTTGAGCTTATGGTGCCGCTAGTCGCTCAGGTTCCGGTACGCCGAGTGGCCACGCTTTGGGCGGTCCGCGAATAGACAACTCTTGGCATAGAATCCGCGCGTATGCGTGCACCCTCTAAGGGGCAGCATCGTAAATAGGCGATCGCTCTTGGAGAAGAATACTAAGGTCGTGGGTGCTGCATGGGCAGCGATGGATACTTATCTGAACTACCATCCTAAAGTTAATCGAAAATTGCAGGACAGAAATAGGTACAGCGGACTATACTGCACGCGATTCTGTACTCCCGGAATTTGAAAGGCCAGCATCCCATGAAAAAAGATTCTTTCTCCTATGTCTCACTCGCTGTGCTCGCCTGCTTATTTGCATTTGCAACGCGGGGCGTCCCGGTATTTGCCCAAAACAGCAACAGCCAAGCAAAAATCCTTGCTGGATATTTCGAAGAATGGAGCATCTATTACGCGAATTACAATCTGGCTAACCTGGAAAGCAACGGTTCCGCGGCAAAGCTATCACACCTGATCTATGCATTTGGCAACGTGTCGGCGAGTGCGTCGAACCCTTCGTCCGACAGCTGTGTGATTGCAGATCCGTGGGCTGATTTTGAGGATAATAACCTTCCGCCGGTTGGCGGTATCGCCGATGTCTGGCCCCTCTACGGGAATTTTGCCGAGATTCTCAAACTTAAGCAGCTTCATCCTGGATTAAAGACTGTGATCTCGCTCGGGGGCGCTAGCGCCAGCGCTGCCCAGGCATTTTCAACCGCAGCCAGTACACAAGCGGGCCGTCAAGCCCTGGTCGCGTCCTGCATCAACATGTTTATTGTTGGAAATGTAGGCAGCGATTGGAACGGAAACATCACAGCGCCGGGCCTGTTCGATGGAATCAATATTGACTGGGAATTTCCAGCAGCCGCGGACAAGGAGAACTTTACGCTGTTGCTGCAGGAATTCCGTACTCAATTGAATGCATTGAGCGCGCAAACTGGCAAGCAATACAATTTGAGCTTCGATGGTCCGGCAGGCTCACAGAACTACACAAATATAGATCTTAAGAATGCCGCAAATGCTGTTGATTTCATCACCGTAGATGGTTACGACTATGCCGGAACCTGGGAGAGCACGACAAATGATGGCTCACCATTGTTTGACTCTCGCCAGGATCCCTTTTTCGGTCAAGGCCTGGATATCGAAGATACATTCAGCGCTTATCTAAAAGCAGGGGTGCCTCCACGGAAATATCTGATGGGAGTGCCTCTTTACGGTGCTGGATGGACGGGCGTGCCCAACAGCAATCACGGTCTGTATCAGACCTCTACTGGACCAGCTCCAGTCCTGTTGGCAAATGGTACGGGATTGTGCACAGACCTGAGTGGCAACACCCCTGGATGTGACACACTCTTGACTCCTGGAGTACTCACCTATTCGACACTTTCAACCCTGACATCGAATGGTTACACGAGTTACTTTGATCCGAAAAGGATTGCGGTGTGGCTCTTTAACCCGGCCACTCAAACCTTCTACACCTACGATGATTCAGACACCGCTTTCCTGAAGTCACTCTATATCGATTTCCGTGTGCCGGGAGGTCTGGGAGGTGCGTTTGTCTGGGCTGTCAAAGACGACGACTCTAAAGGCACTATGGTGAAGACACTGGCAATTGGTCTCGGCCGCTAGCAGCGCGGGGTACGACACAGGCGAAGGAGGCGATGGGATCGAAACAAATCCTTTCGTGGTAGACCGCGTCATGTATGTCTATGCTGTTTCGCATCGCACTGGCTCAAGCACACGAACGATGGTTTGTATGTGGCGTTTGCTCTGCGTTAATCCTGATCATCGCCGCGCAAGGCTGTGATCTCTAGCTTGCCGTCGCATATGTCGAGTGGATGATTGATAGTAAAACTTTCGCTAGACTCCGGGGCGGAAACGCTGATGCGCGAAACCTCCGGGCAGCCGTCACCCGTCAACCAGCCAAGCTGAAACCACGCTTCGCCTCGCGGTGCGATCACTAATGCCACGGGCTGCGCTGCAGAAGACTGTTGTACAGAGCCTGGCTCCAGTTTCGCTTTCACTGCGGATTCCGTAACGCGTTCAATGGCAACGCTGGCGACAGGGTTGCCATGCTGATCAAGCAGAGAAACGGTTGGAAAGCCCCCAATTTTGCACGGCGTGAGACCCTGGTTATAGAAGGCAAGCTTTACTGCGTGATAGCTGCCGTTGAGAGCCGCGGCAATTTCAGTAACCGTCAGGTTCTTATCGCGGCAGCCTTCTGTCATCGTACCTGAGCCGCTCTCATCCGCGCGCTTTACAAGCTGTGGAGGCTTGCTGCTGGTTTCTACCACGTAGGGCGCATTGGGGTTCGCGTCAATCCGGGGGCGCGGCATATCTGCACTCTGAAGGTTTGGCGCGCTTCCTTGCAGAACTGTATTGTGCGTTGAACGGGAGCAGCCTACCAGCGCCGGCCCCACAATGCTGCCCGTGACGGCCAGCAAAACTAGATAGGATAGATGGGGGGGCATAGCGGGCCTCTAAAATCCTCAACTATAAGATGACACCTGCACAAAATAGGTTGCAATGTGGCTCTTTTTACAGCGTGGATAAGTATCTTTCAGCAGGTAAAATCCAGATATATGGACAGTTTACAAGCAAAGGCTGCGCTGGTCACGGGTGCAGCCAAGCGCATAGGCCGGACTCTGGCGCTCACTTTGGCCAATGCCGGAGCAAATGTCGCCATTACCTATCGCGATTCCGAAACAGACGCGAAGCAGACTGTGAAGGATTTGCAGGCCATGGGCGTCAAAGCAATCGCCGTCCGATGCAACGTGCGCGATCCCAAGGATGTTGCGGATGCAATAGCAGCCGTTGTCGCGAATCTTGGGCGACTGGACCTGCTTGTGAACAATGCCGGCCTTTTTGAAACCGCGAAGCTCGAGGAAATCTCCGTCGGTCAGTGGGATGCGATGTTTGAGACAAATACCCGCGGTCCGTTCCTGATGGCGAAGGCCGCGCATCCGCATTTGAAGGCAGCACAGGGACGCATCATTAACATCGGCTCGCTGGGAGGGCTGCATCCCTGGCCCACGCATGGCCATTACTGCACATCAAAAGCCGCACTGCACATGCTTACGCAGACCATGTCGAAGGCCTTCGCGCCGGAGATCAGCGTGAACTGCGTGGCTCCTGGAATGATCGTGAATGACGAGGTTTCCGCCGAGTACGAGCACTTTGCCCGCAAGACTCCCATGCAGCGCAACGG
>DATAQW010000050.1:0-6298 GCA_036264445.1 Pseudacidobacterium sp. | reverse complement strand
CGCGCATGGTCTAATTGTCGCTCAGCGCCGCTTTTGCTGCTCACGCACAAGATCGAGAAAGAGCTTGTGAACGCGACGATCCGAGGAAAGCTCAGGATGAAACGTAGCAGCGAGAATATGCTGCTGGCGCACGAGGACAGGGAAGCCATCGCGCTCAGCGAGTACCTCGACCGCAGGACCGGTCTTCACAATACGCGGAGCGCGGATGTAAACCATCTCCAAGGGGCCGCCGGGGATTTTTGTTTCTGCATTTTGAATGGAACTGTCGATCTGCCGCCCATAGGAATTGCGTTCAACCGTTGCATCAAGAACAGCGAGACTTTCCTGCGATGGATTACGCACCTCTTTTGCGAGGAGGATGCACCCGGCGCACGTTCCAAAGGTTGGTTTCTGTTTGACAAACACTTGCAGCGCGTCCAGAAATCCATCGCGGGCAAGAAATTTCAGGAACGTGGTTGATTCGCCGCCCGGGATCACGAGGCCGTCAATGCCAGCCAATTCTTCAGACTTGCGAATGAGTACAGCTGCTGCGCCAGCTTCGCGGAGAGCCTGTGCATGCGCATCGTAATCGCCTTGAATCGCGAGGACGCCGACCAATAAATTTTGGGGGTATTCAGGCACCTTGAGAAACTTACCTCAGGGGCTAAAGCCCCTTTTTATTACTGCAAAATGCGAAGCCTAAAGCTCTTGCGCACCCTATTTGTGTCAGCCAAAACTCTGAATGCTCTGCGCGCGGGTGGAACACTACCATCCTCTCGTTTGTAAGAGCTGGTCCTGTTCGATTGCCGACACCGCCAATCCTTTCATCGTTCCCGTGACCTGCTCCGAGGCCTCAGCAACGATCTTGGGATCGTTGTAATGCGTGGTGGCGATAACGATAGCGCGGGCGCGAGAGACAGCTTCAGCACGCTCCGCCGAATCGTGCTCTACGTCAAGCGGAGTGGCGCGCTCCTTCATGAAGATTCCTGAGCCTACGAAGACAGTTTCAGCGCCAAGCTGCATCATCATGGCTGCATCAGCAGGAGTGGCAATGCCTCCGGCAGAGAAGTTCGGCACGGGCAGCTTACCGGCCTTGGCAACCATACGGACCAGTTCATACGGAGCTTTATGTTCCTTCGCTGCGACATAAAGCTCATCGTCAGAAAGTACAGTGAGCGAGCGGATATCGCGGACGATCTGACGCATATGCTTCACCGCATGGACAACATCGCCAGTTCCTGCTTCGCCTTTCGTCCGGATCATTGCCGCGCCTTCCGTGATGCGGCGCAATGCTTCGCCCAGGTCGCGCGCGCCGCAGACAAACGGCGTGGTAAAGGCATGCTTGTCGATGTGGTGGGCCTCGTCAGCAGGAGTGAGAACTTCGGATTCATCGATAAAATCGACCCCAAGTTCCTGCAGCACCTGCGCTTCTGCAAAGTGCCCGATACGCGCTTTCGCCATGACAGGAATCGAGACTGCGCTCATGATTTCCTTGATGAGCTTTGGATTCGCCATGCGCGCCACGCCGCCCTCGACACGGATCATGGCGGGAACACGCTCGAGCGCCATAACGGAGACAGCGCCTGCTTCTTCAGCGATACGGGCCTGCTCAACATTCATGACGTCCATAATGACGCCGCCCTTCAGCATCTCCGCGAGGCCTACTTTAAGGCGAAGGCCGGTCGATGAGGATGTGCCATTGTTTGTATGCAAGTCAGCCATTGTGTCCCTCTTGCTAGCTGCGCATGTTCTTTGCAAGCGCGCGCTTGATAATTTCTTTGAACTTATTAGTTTATACCGTTTTTCCGATGCTCTATCGCTTGACCGCGAATTGCGCCAGCTTGGTCCGGTCTACGGCGATGAACAGCGCCTTGCTTCGAGCCAGAACCGTTCCTGTTGAATCTGTGATAGCCGCTTCGCAAAGGTTCTTACGTCCATCCTGCGACAAGCGGCGACCAGTCAGCGTGTAAAAGTGATTGAGACGCACGGGCCGTAGATATTCCACATCCATCTGCCGTGTCATCGCCGTCACACCATGCAGGCGGTTGGCTTTGCTCATCGCTTCGTCGAGAAGCGTGGCGATAATCCCGCCATGCGCGTGGCCCGGAGGCCCTTCAAATCGTTGCGCAAGGCGTATGCGGCAGACAATCTGTTGCTGCTCATCGATAAAAAATTTGAGACGCAGGCCGGTCTTATTCTCCGTTCCACAACCAAAGCAGCGGTTCAACGCTCCATGAGCGAGTGGAGTAAGTCCTTTCGTGCTCATGCCGACCGTAGAGCCTCCACGAAAATCTCCTGATCGACATTGCCTCCAGTCAATACAAAACCAACCCATCTGCCGGCAAGCAAATCCCGCTCTTTGAGCAAGCCTGCCAGCGCCGCTGCAGCCGCTCCTTCGGCAATGTTATGCGTGTCTTCATAAAGCGCGCGCATGGCTGAAGCAATTTCCTGCTCCGTAACTTCGACGACATGGTCAATATTTGCGAAAATTACATCCAGCGCTTCAGGGATGGGCATAGTACAGGCGAGGCCATCTGCGAGACGCGTTTTTGTTGTGCATGGGACGGCTTTCTTTGCCTCGAAGGAGCGTGCGTAGGCAGGGGCATCTGCCGCGACAACGCCAATGATTTTTGTTTTTAATCCGAGCAAGTTGCGGACGGAAACCACTCCGCAGATTGAGGAACCAAGGCCAATTGGGACATACATTGCATCAAGCTCGGGAACGGCACTCAGCATTTCATAGGCAAAAGTAGCCGTTCCGTGCACCAGCAGAGGGTGAAACGAAGGAACCAGGTGCAGTTTCTGCGACTCGGCCAGGAAAACCGCAGCATGTTCGAATGCGTCCTGAAAGGTGTCTCCATGTTCGATGAGGGTCGCGCCTAAAGCCTGCATGGCGCGATTTTTGGAGGTGCTGTTTCCATGAGGAACAACAATGGTGGATTTGAGACCAGCCCGGGTAGCGGCCAGCGCAACGCCTTGGCCATGATTGCCGCGTGTAGCCGCGATGACTCCGCTGACAGAAGGCTGGTTCTTCGTGAGCCAGTCCATGTATATGGTGGCCCCGCGCAGCTTGAATGCGCCCACAGGAGAGTGGTTCTCATGTTTCACCCAGACCTCGGCCCCAGCGCGCGCATTCAGCAGCGGCCATGAGTATTGCGGTGTCGGTGGCATGACCGCGCGGACGGTCTGCGTAGCAAGGCGGATTTCATCCAGGGTTGGAAGCAGCATGGAATGTAGATGTGCCTTTCATCGTATTCGCTGATAAATTTTCGACCCGTCAATAGGAGATGATAAAACGACAAGATCGCCAAACCGGGAACGATATAATCAGGGTGTTATGTCGGATTTGCAAATTCTAGACGCGGTGCAGACAGCAAATGTACGGGCGCGTTCAAAAACCTTCTACCTGGAAACCTTTGGCTGCCAGATGAACGTGCATGATTCGGAAAAAATCATTGGCACCCTCGTACAACAAGGTTACCAGCAGGTAGAAACCGAAGAGGATGCCGATCTGATCCTGTACAACACCTGCTCCATCCGCGATAAGGCGGAGCAGAAGGTCTTTCACCGCCTCAACGACTTCAAGAAACTTACCAACCAGGGCAAACGCTTCGGTGTGCTCGGATGCGTGGCGCAGCAGGAAGGCAAACAGATCTTTGAGCGCGCGCCGTATGTTTCGCTTGTGGCCGGATCGGCATCCTATCGCAAGCTTCCGGAAATGCTGGTGCGCCTCGAGTTGGGCGAGAAAAAAATCACCGGGCTCGATGACCGACAGACCGAAGAGACCTTCGAGACAGAATTTACCGTGCGCACCAATCCGCATCGCGGATACATCACCATCATCGAAGGCTGCGACAAATTCTGCGCCTACTGCGTTGTCCCATACACCCGTGGCAAAGAGCGCAGCCGCACTTCCAGCTCTGTACTGGCCGAAGCGCAGCGCATGGCTGACCGCGGATATACCGAGATCCAACTCTTAGGACAGAATGTGAATTCCTATCGCGATCCGAAAGGGAAGAAGTCCTTCGCCGAATTGCTTGCAGCAGTTGGAGAGATTTCCGGCATTCGACGTGTGCGCTTTACCACTTCGCATCCGCGCGACTTTACCCGCGACATCGTCGAAGCCATTGATGCCGTTCCTTCGCTCTGCGACCATGTGCATCTGCCAGTGCAAAGCGGCTCCTCAAATGTTCTGCGCCTGATGCAGCGTGAATATACGCGCGAATGGTACCTCGAGCGCATCTCATGGATTAAGGCGGCGAAGCGCCAGATTAGTATGACGACAGACATCATTGTCGGCTTTCCAGGCGAAACTCCGGAAGACTTCGAGGAGAGCATCACGCTTCTGCATGAAGTCCAGTACGACGGTGTATTTGCCTTCAAATATTCGCCGCGTCCAAATACTCCGGCCTTGTCGATGCCTGATTCGATTCCCGATGAGATAAAGTCACAGCGTTTGCAGATTCTGCTTGACCGTCAGCGTGAAACGCAAAGAATTAATTACAGCAAGCATATAGGGCAAACTATTGAAGTAATGGTAGAAGGATATAATCAGGCCCGGGCACAGGTCATCGGACGCACATCCCAAAATAAGACGTTGAACTTCACTTCCAGTCAGCCTATTCTTCCAGCGGCAGGAAGCTATCTGCCGGTAATGGTGACGAAGAGTTTTCCCAACAGCCTGGTAGGTGAGGCGATCGCATAAAGGGGCGGCATCCGAATGGAAATCGAGATGAAAATCCGGGGCTTGATGGTGGATCCAGCGACCAATGCGCCCATCGTTATCCTGAAAGACATTCAGGGTGAGACCGTGCTGCCCATCTGGGTTGGACTTTACGAAGCGAACGCAATCGCGCTGGAAGTGGAAAAGGCTACGACTCCGCGACCGATGACACATGATCTTCTGAAGAACGTTGTTCAGGGGTTGAATGCCAACGTCCAGCGCGTCGTTGTGACTGAACTGAAGGACGACACCTTTTATGCTGTCTTATGGCTGGAGCAGGACGGAGAAATAGTCACAATTGACTGTCGTCCATCAGATGCGCTCGCGCTTGCCCTGCGTGCAGACTGCCCCATCTATGTAAATGAGGAAGTGCTGCGCGTGGCAAAGGTCATTCCCAACCCCGCCGATCAGGCGACGCAGGAAGAACTGCGCCGCTGGCTGGAAAATCTTAACGACGAAGACCTGGGCCGCTACAAGATGTAGTGTGCAAGAGTTCTTCGTCGTTGCGAAATTAGCTGTTATTGCAGGCAGCCCTTTGATTACACAGCAATGGCCAGGCTCGCTGATATTCTAAAAGTCATCTTGACGAAACTAATTTTTAAGAGGTTTGCCGGATGGCTGCGACAATCTCGATTTGTATTCCCTGCTACAAATCCGAGCGCTATATACGCACCACAATTGAGTCGGCCCTAGCGCAAACTGTTCCAGCCGATGAAATCCTGATTTCTGACGACAACTCTCCCGATAGGAGCTACGAGATTATCTCGGAGTACCGGGAAATTCCTGGCATTCGTATCATCCGGCCATCACATCGCATCAGCATCGGAGAGCACTACCGCTTTTTGCTGGAACACGCCAAAACAGATTATGTATCTTTTCTTTCTTCGGATGACGCACTTATGCCGTCTTTTGTGAAGGCAATGCGTGAGGAGTTGGAAGACAACATTGGTTTAATCGCTGCGGCAAGTCTTGAATGCAATGAAAAACTGATTCCGAAGCGAGCAAGGGGTATGGCTTTGCCTAAGCGTATCTTCTATCCACCGGAAGGTTATAAGTATTTCACTCAAGGCAATGTGTATATCATCAGCACCGCGCTCTTTTCCCGCGAGATACTTTTGCAGGCGCCTGTTTTACCCCGTGAAGGAGATCTAGCCACCGATTGGTACTGGGCAATGATGGCAGGCTTGAAAGGCAAGGTCAAATTCGTACGTAAGCCTTTAGGCTACTATCGTGTACACGGCTCCAATGCCGGGCATGGCAATGAGGATAAATGGCGCAAAGCTACCGCCGCGATGTTGAATTTTCTTAGCACCCATCTTGACGCAGATCTGAGTCAAAATTTGTGCGGAAAGTCAAAGGCTATTCAGAAAGCAAGTATGGATATTGCTCCAAATCCGTTTCCTTCTTCCGTTAAATTACGAATTAAAGATTCGGCGAAGAGACTTGTCTCACTCCGCTACCGTCTCCTGCCAAAAGTTATTTCTAAAGCTGAACAAGGTATTGGTGTGGCTTTGGAGCGCACACGTTACTCGGGTAGTTAAAATACCAGATAGCTCGTATTGACATGCAAAGTCGATAGATAATTTCAAAACCACG
>DATAQW010000083.1:0-10496 GCA_036264445.1 Pseudacidobacterium sp. | reverse complement strand
GCACCTTTATCGAAAATAGATCTCTACGAGGAGTGAACCTATGACAAATAAAGACCAAATAAGCGGCAAGGTTGATCAGGTAACAGGAAAGGTTAAGCAAAAACTTGGCGATGTGCTCCATAATGACCAGCTCGCGAATAGCGGCGTTGCTGATCAGGTAAGAGGTGCGGCAAAAGAAGTATGGGGCAACGTGAAAGAAACTGCTCAGGAGCGCGCCGATGACCGGCGAAACGAAGCAGAAAAGAATGCAGTCAAAACTCGCGAACACATCGCGCAGAAAACTCAGGATATAAAAGACCGCGTAAACGAAAAAGTGAATGAACTCCGCAAACCGGCATAGCCGGATTTCTCCAACAGGAAAGCCCTGCGTAACTGCAGGGCTTTCCTGTTTTAACGGCGGAAAAGAATATCTGTCGCAACAAAAATAAAAAAGACAATAGAGATCACACCATTCATCGTAAAAAACGCGGCATTCAAACGGCGAAGATCTTTGGGCGAAACGATCAGGTGTTCATAAAGCAGCAGTCCTGCAACAACCGCGATTCCCGCCAGCGCGATCGGTCCAAGCGAAAAAAGCTTCACAAGCCACAGCAGCAGAGCCAGCATCACTGCGTGCATTGTGCGCGCCATCCAGAATGCCCCGGATATCCCAATCGCGGCAGGAACACTGTGCAGATGATTCACGCGGTCATGCCCCGCATCCTGGCAGGCATAAAGCACATCGAATCCAGCTACCCAGAAAAGTACCACCGCAGTCAACACGAGAATGCGCGGATCAAGCGTGCCGCGAATTGCAATCCACGCAGCCGCGGGAGCAATGCCCAGCGACAGCCCCAGAAACAGATGCGACCAGCGCGTAAAGCGTTTCGTATATGAGTAGAACAAGAGGATTGCCAGTGCGACAGGCGAAAGCCACAGAGTAAGTTTGTTCAGTTGCGCTGCCGACAAGACAAACAAAGCCGCCATGATTGCTGCAAATGCACCGACAAATCCGCGCGTAAGCAAGCCTGCCGGAATTGCACGGCCAGCGGTGCGCGGATTGATTGCATCGAGATCGGCATCGGCCCAGCGGTTAAAAGCCATCGCCGCCGAACGGGCAGTGATCATGCAGACAACGATCCAAAGCAATTGCAGCGGATGCGGCCATCCATGAGCTGCCAGCATGGCTCCGGTAAGCGCAAATGGCAGCGCAAAGATGGAGTGCTCCCATTTGATCATTTCCAGTGTTGTGCCAATACTGCGCAGCAATGCCATGCTTATATTTGCTCCTTTGAATCAAGTTTAC
Source organism: Pseudacidobacterium sp. (assembly GCA_036264445.1). Taxonomy (GTDB): domain Bacteria; phylum Acidobacteriota; class Terriglobia; order Terriglobales; family Acidobacteriaceae; genus Pseudacidobacterium. Next base: position 9,211 of record DATAQW010000083.1, on the reverse strand, counting down.
GGCATGAGGAAAAGAAAACGGCCTCGCAAAGGGATTGCGAAGCCGTTCTTATATATCTGAATCTGAGAACGGAGGCCTACTTCTTCTCAGGCTGCCCTGCCACGACCAGATCATTGGTTACATGGAAGACTCCGGGAACAGAATTGGCGCGAATGCCGGCTGCGTCCTTGTCTCCCTGGTTGTCGACCGCGCCATACAACGTCACATTGCCATTCTGCACAGAAATGCGAATCGGTTTGCCAGGATCGATGGCGTATTTGTTCAGACTCGGAAAGCCATAGACTGAGCGGAAAACAGCAATCCGGATACGGTCGTCCATTGGAGAAACCGGATCAACCTGAATATCGTTGATCACATCCTTTACGCCCTTTGTGTTCGCTGCGACAGCAACGGCGGAATCGGCATCCACAGGGCCATAGGCATGGCCGGAGAGCGTGACCACGCCGTTCTGGACATTCACGCCAATGGCGTTAAAAGCAGTGGTTCCATAACCGACACGGTCGTATTCAATGGCCTTCACAAGCTTGTTCTGCAATTCCTGATCGGGAACCTCCGAGCCTGCAACTTCGATTTCGTTCTCCACCCCCTTAACGTTCTTGATGCGATGGGCCCGCCTGTCAGCGTCAGCTTTCACATCATAGACGTCGACCGTGCCGGTAAGCGTCACGATTCCGTTTTGTACGTTCGCCTGTACATTCTTGAACTGAGACTTATTCAGCGCCTTGTTCAAAACGTCTGACTTGATCTGTGTGTCCTGAGCATCCTGCGCAACTGCCACTGCGCAGCGCGGTGCTATCAGAGACGGTGAAACGGCAAATAGAACTGCGGCCAAAGCTGGAACAAGACTGCGCGGTGCTTTCTTCATGTAAAGTTCCTCATTGGCCGCAAACCAATCTTGCGATCAGATAGCTATCTGACAGCCAGTCTCGACAAGCGGCCTGTATTGATTACGGTGACATTTTACTCACATTTTTGAATGTAAGTCCGGCAAATTCCATTGGGGGATGATCATCTGTAGCGCCGGTGCACTTTGAACATCATGCTGAAGACGCCTGATTCGTCACGCACAGCGAGTATTGAGACCGTGCTGGTCACATTCAATTCTGCCTGAATCAACTGCTGCGCCGTAGAGTTGATGTTTGTCGCATAGGTCAGTGTGGCATTTTTTGAAACCTGCTCCGACACCGTGATACGCGCCGTTGAGTTGCCGATAGATCCTACCCACGTCGGGTCAATCTTGACGCTGCCGCCGCCAAAGAGTTTCTGAACACGGCTGCTTATAGTGGCATTCAGCGCGCCCCCCAGTAACGCATCAGCCGCAGGATTCGTACCCGCCTGTTGTGCCTGCGTGGTATAGATCTGCTGCTCCTCTTGTGTCCGCCCCATCGCTAGCAGCGAAAAAATATCCTGTTGGGCAAGCGGCGGCTCAGAACGAAAGCTAGGCAACAGCTTGCCGGGTGTCCCGCTCAGGCCGATAGTGATGTCGTAATCTTCAACGCGCGCTGTGGCGGCGATGTCGATCACTGGCTCAATGCGCACGGGATTGCTGAAGTAAATATCTCCACGCTGCAGCTGATATTTTGTTCCAGCAAATGTAGCGCTGCCATCGGTGATTGTTATGTGGCCAAGCACTGACGGCTCGGCAACCGTGCCACGTATACGCAGATCAACATCACCGGCCAGCTTGGCAAAGGAGTTCTGAAAGTCTAATTCAGGAGAAGATGTAACGTGAATATCGAGCCGGACCCGGTTTGAAAAGGCCTGAGGATTAGGAGGGGGTGTCGCTGCAACTGAGGGTCCACTGAGGTTTGCAAAGTCCATGTTCGGACTGATGGTAAACCGCGTCAACTGAACAGTCCCGCTCAACGTCAGGTTTCCTTGCGCCCCTTGCAACCGCAATTTGCTGTCGATCATGGAACTGACGCCCGCAGGATACCGGATGCGGATGTCTTTTCCCGTGAACGTCAGATCGGCATAAATGCCCATTTGATATGTAACGTAACCAGTTACATTTACCTGTCCGCCGCCCGTCGTTCCCGTCAGGCTTTTAACCTGCAATCTGTCCTGCGTGAACTCGAGAGTGCCATTGAGCTGGCTCAACCCATTGGGAAAATCGTCGATGCTCGCATTTACATTTGTGAGTCTTACCTGTCCTTTCAGATCAGGCTGCGCAATTGTGCCTCCGGCATTCATAGTGAATGTCATTTCCCCGGTGGATGTCACGTCAGGATAAAGCGTCTGCAGAAGCTTCATATTTACGGAGCCCTGCGCCTGCATATTCATCGGGCGCTTTTCCTGCAATATCCCGATTTCTCCCTGCGCGCGTAAATCCGTGTTTTCGCCAGTAATATGTAATGGATCGAGATGCAGCGATCCATTTCGCAATCTTGCATGCAGGGGCCCTTCGCTTTTAAGAGGAATTCCAGCAATCGAAATAGAGAACTGGCTGAGTTGCGCCTCGCCCTCCATCTGGCGCGGTGTGCGCAAAGGGCCTGCCACATTTACGGTTCCGTCGATGGAGGAATGCCCCTTGATCCCCTCAACGTGAAACATCTCCAGAAATGGATCGATGTCGAAGTGGTTGAGCTGCGCCAGTGCTTGCGTTGTGTAATTTCCTGACATCGCTGTCTGTCCGTTGACCTGCACTTGCGCCGAAGCCAGATGTCCTGTGGCTGCATAGACGAGGTTGCCGTTGTTCGTATGTGCATCAATATCAACTGCGCCGTTCAGCTGGCTTCCGACTGCGATATGCGTCAGGTGCGCATTTGCCTGTAGATTCGGTGCTTCGAGTGTCCCTGAGCCGCTGGCGGTAAAAACTAACTGCCCGCTCATCGGAATACGCGAGTTCTGAAAATGCTGTATGTGAGAAAAATCAAAGCCTCTGCCCTGTGCATTAAAGTGAAACTGTTTTGCGCGGATGCGGTAGCCACCGTCTCCCGTAAGCTGTCCACCATTCTGTAACAACGTCAGTTTTGCTACTCCGATGTCATCTCCGGCGAAGCGCAGGTCAGCATTCAAGCTGTGATAAGGTTCATCGTAGATTTTTCCGCCCTGTATCGAGAGATGCCCGCCACCGTTGAGATTTGTTAGCGAGCCATCAACATGTGCATTCAGATTCACCGTTCCGGTTGCCGGAATCTCTTGACCCGTCATCATGAGCAAGTCATCAAGCTGTGCATTCTGAATACGAACATCCGCCGCGACAGCCGACTCAGCATCGAAAGCATAGTGTCGCGCACTAACCCGGCGCGCCTGCAAATGACCCGATGCGTGGATCGTAGTCTTACCCCGCGTGAGCGTTGCCTGCTGGACTGAAATCAGTTGCGGCGAATATTCCGCGTCAGTAACGAGCGAATCCCAATGGATTATGTGTTCTTGAGGAACAGGCTGCGCAGGCGCATTTGTCTGGGCTGCGGCAGGAGTGTTCTGCGTTGCAGCTTGTAATACAAGATCAAAATTGCTCGCAATGAGATGGCCCTTTATATCGGGCGCCATCAAAACTCCTGAAACTGTACCCTGAAACTGCGCCTGCCCCTGAAGACGTACCGGTAGCGCCTGGACTCCCCGCTTGCCACCGGAAGTTACACCGAGCGTAGACAGCGCCTGATCAAACTCGGTGAGGTTTGTTGTCTCAACATTTACCTGAAGCGTCGATGGGCGGCTGATAGGATAAACACCCAATCCGCCAGAAACAGAAAATTGCGTAGCCGGTGTATGTCCCTGCAATTGCCTGATCTGCACGCTTCCATTCTTCTGGAAATATGTCGCATCTAGAGTTCCTGACAGGGGCACTTCTCCAGCGGGCACCTGCGCTGACGGCGTAAGGTTAACATTTGCTCTGGCTGTGAGATCGGAGGCATCCCCCGTCCAGTCGACAAATCCGTCGCCGGAAACATACGTGTCAAACCCCAGCTCCTGATACTGCTTTGGCGCGACAGTCGCCATAACAGTCCTCAGAGATATCCCACTCAATTTTGCGCGAATCGTCGCTTGGCGTATGGCGGGAACTGTCTGCCCATTGCTTGAAGGCGTGGTTCCAAGCCAGTGCGCCATGCGCATCTCAGCGTTGACTACACCACCTCTTTCCAGGCGGGCCCGAATCCCTGCAAGCACCAGTTCATCTTCCGTAGCCCGCACTGCAGTGTCTACATTGACTCCTGTGGCGCGCACAGTGCCGACGTGGTAGGCCGCGCCGGCAACGCTGACCTGTCCAGTAAGCACTAACTGTCGTTTTGCCCCCTGTCCTTTTATGTCAAGATTGGCAATCCCGCGGTCTACGCCTTCGACCGGAGCAAGGGCCATCACTTCGCGTACGTCTACCTTGCCTTGTGCAGCCAGGTCCCAGTGAGGGTTTGCAAAGTCATTCAGCGAAGCTGATGCTTTTAGAACAGATGACCCGGTCTGTAGCTGTAATTGCGATACATTCAGCGTGTTACGCCCGATCTCTGCTGAGAGATCAAGTTGCGAGTGCACCGGAGATAGTTTCCCACGCTGTGCAACAATGTCTGCGGCACGCAGAGTGCCGGCATAGTGGTCATGCAGGGACGAATAAGTTATAACAATGCCGACATCGTTAGCAGCAAAATTGAATGGAATGGCCTGCTGGTTGATCACCGCAATGCCGTTATGAATCTCGGTTCTGCCGACTTGCAGATCTAAAAGCGTATCGATCAGCGGCCTTCCCTGGCTTCTAGTTTTTGGACGCGGCTGGTTTGTCGATCCATCGGGAAAGATGATGAGATGAAATGCCGGACGGTCCGCCTCAAGATAATTCAGGTCAATTTTCTTTGGCCCAAAAAGAGATAGTATTTTTACGCGCACATAGATTCTCCCGACGTGCGCGTATGGCGCTTCATTCGCCCCTTCAAGTCCATGGATCGTCAAGCCATCGGCTTCAAAAGCGAGGTGCCGTAACGACCATCGAAAGCTCTGTAATTCAACGCGGCCGCCAGTTGCTTGCTCTAACGTCGCGACAAGCTTCTCGCGAACAAGGTTCTGAAATTGCGGCGTTGATGCATACCAGATTCCAGCGCCTAAAACGATGCCCACCAGCGCGACGGCGATCAGCGTGGCGCGCAGCCATAATGAGCGCGTGGCTGTCTTCGGAACCGGAGGATGGGTGGTCATGCGCCACCTCCGGAATTGTCCTCACCACTACTGCTCTGTCCATATGCAGGGTCCAGAATTTCCACGCTGCCCTGCTCGCGAAGACTTTGCAGCCAGTCGCGAAGCTGAGCATTCACCTGCTGCTGCAATAGAATCTCGTGAATACGAGGAGCAACGCTGTCGACTGGCGGCGCCTGCTGATGCGTTTTCTCAAATACCGGCAGGAAGCTCTTCTCGTAATAGTTCTGAATATCCTGGCGGCTGATTCGAATGCTCACTCCAAACCGGGCATCGATAAATCTCAGAATTTCCAACCGCTGCCGCCACCGTTCGTTAACTTCTTCCTCAGTAAGTCCGTGCTTTTCCAGGAATGCCTGCCAACCCTCATCCGTAGAACAATGCATCGAACCGCACAAGGGAATCTCCCCGCGCAATTCATCGAGACTCTTCCGGACTTCGTCATCGGTTACGGAATAGTCGATCTGATTCTGCTCTCTCATCTGTCGCAGAATCAGCGTGCGAGTAATGAGCCGTTGCAGAGCGCGTGGGGTAGTATTCTGGCCAGCAGGAATCGTAACTGGCTGCAGCACGGAAAGCCGCATTTCTTCCCGCACGTCGCTTTCGAGCAAAACATCGCCGTTGATGATGGCGATGACATGGTCGAGCACAACTGGTGTTTCCGCAGCGCCAACCTGCATCTGAGCTGTCGCAGCAGGTGAAGTTGCTTGTGGAGCCTGGGCAAAAAGTTCAGCAGATAAACACACCGCAAACGCGATTTGCGCTGCTCGCCATGCGTTTTGTCTGCAACGGATCATCAGAATGCCTGCCCTATGCTGAAGAAAAAGTTAAAGTGACTTGCCTGACCCACGCGAGCCGGGCCGCCAGAGTAGTCAATGATGATCGGATAAATCGGCGGATTCAGGTTGTAGCTGAAATCCAGACGCACTGGCCCCACAGGAGTGTGATAGCGCACGCCCGCACCCACAGCATGAGAAAAATAATTAAAGTCACATATGCCTGCGCCGCCTGTACTCGAATTCTCATGCGGAACCGACTGGTCTTCTTCATTCAGGTTTTTGCACGTGTAGCTGTGCGGTTGCTTGATGCGGATGAAACTTGGCCATATGTCAGACGCATTTTCAAAAACGTTACCCATGTCGTGGAAGAGCACAAAACCGATGCTGGTCCCGACATAGGGCAGCATCGGGGGCGGCATGCGTAGTTCAGTGCTGTTGATGAATGCTCCGGCGCCTCCAATGGGAAATCCGGTGAGCGAATCGCGTGGCCCCGCTGCATTGATACCGAAGCCGCGATGAGATTGCGCTCCTCCGGCATAAAGCCTCTCAGGCAGCGGAATTAATGAATAATTATCTCCGCCGTAAGATCGCATTGCAGCGATGCGTGTACTGCGGGCAAAAACCCATTTATTCAGCTTGCCTAACGCGTAGTAGCTGGAGTTGGTCGCATCCAGGCGATTGAAATTCGCTTGTGATCCAAAGCGCGAATCCGCCCAGCTTTCCTGGATCGTATTGAAAGTGCCGTGTGTCGCGTCCAATGGGGTAGGAACGCGCGTATCGCGGATCCACGTAACTCCCGGACCGCCTACACGTACAGGTTGTGAAACAAGCGGAATTTCATCCGGCGCCACCTGCACACTGTTCGGATCAACTTTGACGCGGCGATAGCTGAAGAGATAAATCAGCGTATTCGGCCTATTAACGTGATGTGTTACGCGGACCGAGCCTTCCAGTCGCGATGACGCGTATGTAGTCACGTCCTGTGCATTGGTGTAGCCGCCTGACAATATCAGGTCGAATTTCGGATTGTCGAACAGGTGCGGATTCGTAAAGATCCCCTGTACGCGCTGCTCCAGGGTGCCCAATGTTGTATTTAAAGAAATCGACTTGTCAGTCCCGAAAAGATTAATGCGTGAAATGTTAAAGAGGACTGCCGGGCTGACGCCGGTTTTGCCGTTCGGACTGCATACATAGGTAGCAGGATTGATGCCAAGCAGAATCAGTTGCTCAGCCGTCACGCTATTGCAGTTCGTTTGCGGATTACCTGTCTGTGCCTGAAACCCGAATCCGTAGCTGATGTCCCAACGGCGCGCTTCCGTAAATTGCACCAGTACATCCTTGCGCAGCTCATTCCCGCGCGGATTTTGTACCGCTGTATTTACCTGATTGAAGAGGGTCAGATCGTAAAGTTTACGCTGCGTTTCAAGAAGGGCGGTTTGATTCAAAGGATCGCCCGGGTGCACCAGAACGCGGTCTTCCACCGTACTGGGGCGGGTAAAGTGGAGCCCTGAGATCAGCACGCGATTGATAAATACCTGTTCGCCTTCAGTAATGTTTATCGCCACATCAATTAGATTTGGATCAGCCGGCGATGGCTGCTGCGTTAGCTCAACCTGAGCTTTTTCAAATCCATGACTGAGGTAGTAGGTAAGAATCGCATCCCTATCCGCACTTATGTTGAGGGAAGAATAAGGCTGCCCACTCTGCGTATTCAATAAAGGCGTAAGATCGGCAAGCGGAACCTTCTCTGCGCCGTGTATATCGTATGCACCGATGCGTTGCTGCGTTCCCTCCTCGATCCGGTAGTTTATCTTTAGCGGGGCTATCTTCATCGATTGTCCAGCCGCGGTTTCGTCTACATCTTTAACCTCAGGCGTTACTTTTACGTTGCCGAAGCCGTTGTTCTGGTAAAGAGCCGTGATGGCGTTCGCGTCTGCCTGCGCAAGTGCCTGGCTGAACAGACCGTGACGGTTGATCATGCCGGCGGGAACAACAGTCAACCGCTGCCGGATGACATCGTCGTCAAAATACTTGTTCCCGGAAATCGTCACTGCATCCACGCGATGCTTGATTCCAGGACTCACATTAAACGTGATGACGGAATGCTCCGGATCGATCTGATGCCTCGTATGGGTCACCTTTGCATTGAAATAGCTTTGCCGCTGGAAATAATCGCGAATACGGCGGTCGCCCTCATTCAGCAGGTCTTCATCCACGGTGCCTTCTTCAAAAATCGGCACCAGGTTCCTGATTTTGCCTTTGCTTAGTGAAGCGCCTTCCACCAAGACCCTGACCAGAGGGCCGCGGTTGGCAGTAAACCCAAAATTCAGGCGATTGATAGGAGGCTGGAACTCACGCGAATCCAGCTTGACAGCGGCCTCAAGACGGTCCTCCCTCTGGTAGTGACCGCGCAGACGCGTAAGAGCGCGGCTTACTGTATCGCGCGTTACCCTTGAATTTTCCTTCAGCCTCCCGGTTCTGCGGAATCTGTCAACCGTCATGCCGGGGTCGCCGTCCACCGCTACATCGCCAATCCGTGCCTGTCTGCCCTGCTCGATGTGAAAAACAACCGAGACCTGAGAATTGACCTTGTCAACCGTTGTGCTGGCAAAGACCTTTGACTCGTAAAAGCCGTTTTCCTCCATCGTCTGCCGCAATTGCTTTTCAGCCAGAAGAATCTTTGAGTCAGTAAAAGTCGTCCCTGGATTCATTCTGGTGGACCGCTCAAGTATCCCTGAAAGCCTTTCATTGCTGACGCCTTCAACAGTGACGCGCCCGACAAACAGATTCGGAGTTCCATTGAAGATAATCGTGACAGAATTCCCATGGCGCACGCCCTCGACCGCAATGCTCTTGTAGAGGCCGGTTTCATAAAGGCGGCGCAAACTGTCCTTGACTTTCTGCGGGTCGAGCGGCTGATTTGGCTGCAGTGCAAGCCTCTGTGGCAGCGGATTCAATCTGTCCGCTTCAATGCCCCTGAATTGGATCGCCTCGACTTGCAAGCCTGCCCATGTGCGAAGAGTAATATCGCCGTTTGCCTCATGCTGCGCGCTGGCGGAAGCAGCTTGCTTGCCGGTTGTTTTGGCAACACCCCCGGGGCCGCTGACGGCAAAGGCCAAAAGGCTCAACCAGCAAATTCTTCTCCAGGATTTGCAGCGAAAATCCAATCAGCCCCTCTTCACATCCATCCAGATACTTACGATGCTCGCTAACAGTAAATCAGCAACTTGGGCCAGCTGTCAGGTTGGTCTCATCAACTTTTATACTAATCAGGAAAGCAGGAAACGGGCACATGGCAGTTGCGCAGT
>DATAQW010000077.1:0-2974 GCA_036264445.1 Pseudacidobacterium sp. | reverse complement strand
GACGAAAACACAATTGTCACCGTCACTGAGACAAATCACGACGACGAAAACCACTTGCCGCTCGCCGAAAACCTCGACCGCCTCAAATCGGCGCGCAATCTCAACGGCGAGCCATTCCGCATTGTCGAACTGCCCATGCCTGCGCCGGTGGTCTTCGAAGGCCAGCGTCTGCCAGCCAGCTACGGCAACTTCTACATCGCGAACAAACTAGTATTGGTGCCAACCTTCAACGACCCCAACGACCGCAAAGCCCTGAACATCCTCGCCGATCTCTTCCCAGGACGAGAAGTCATAGGTATCCACAGCCAGGACCTCGTATGGGGTCTGGGTACACTGCACTGTATGACACAGCAACAACCATTGCATAGAGCAGCTACGCCTTCGGCGCCATCCTCAGTAGAGTAATCTGTATTGCCCCTTCCGGACCGCTCCTGCTGGTCGCTGAGCGAAGCAAAATCGTCGGTGCGGGTGCCGCCTTAGTTTATCCCCGGCTGAGCTCGTTGAAGTAGTGATACAGTTGCAGCGTGCGCACTGTTGTTGCCATTCTCGCGGTTTTATTTTTGTCCAATATAGCGGCCGCACAAAAGACTGTTTCTTTTCCCACCGAAGACGGCGGCGTAGTTTTCGCAGATCTTTATGGAACCGGGAGCAGAGGCGTTGTACTTGCTCACGGAGGCCGCTTCAACAAAGAAAGCTGGGCAAAGCAGGCTCAAACGCTGACGGCAGCAGGATTTCGTGTCCTGGCGATCGACTTCCGCGGCTACGGTAAGTCACATGGCCCAAGCGATTCCGATCCTATGGATGCGCCTCTCAAACTCGATGTGCTGGCAGCTGTCCGATATTTGCATACTGCAGGCGCAAAAACTGTCTCGGTTATAGGCGGTAGCATGGGAGGCAGTGCTGCAGGCGATGCGTCTATCGCTTCACAGCTAGGCGAAATTGATCGAATTGTATTGCTTGGAGCAGCGCCAAATGAGTCCGCTGACAAACTCAAGTCGGCGACCCTGTTCATCGTGGCACGCAACGATGCCAGTGGAGATGGTCTACGCCTTCCCCGAATTCGGGAACAATACGAAAAAGCTCCCCAGCCAAAACAGCTGATCGTTCTCGACGGCTCTGCGCATGCTCAGTATCTGTTCCAAACAGATCAAAGTGACCGCGTGATGCACGAAATCCTACGCTTTCTTTCCGCACAAGGAACAACTCCATAACCCTTTCTAATTCAAGCAATGCTATCTGGGGTTTAGGCGCTCTCCACTGCATGACTCAGCAACAACCCGCATAGCCCGCTCGAAGCGGTATTACCGATTTCACAAAAAGTGGCTCTAGGCAGTGGCCATCCCCACATGCCATTCTTCAGCACTGGTACAGGAGATGGCCATCTGGCGCATCCCATACCGGAATCATCCGGCCTGCACACTCATTCGTCGCATTTTCCGCGCCAACTGTGCACATACAGGCTAAGATTCCACAGCCAGAGAGCCATCTGAATGCGATGCGCTACAAGGGAGGCCTTTCATTATGTTTAGACCAGCTTTGCCTAGACTCTTTTTCTGTTCACTGATCGCAGCCGCCATGCCATGCCTAAGCTCGGCCCAATCGTTCGTGCTCGACTTGCCACTCCAGAGCCAGCAGGCGGAAATCACCCAACGGATCGGCATCACCAACATCACCATCAACTATCATCGCCCGCTGGTGAATGGCCGCAAGTTATGGAATAACGTGGTGCCTTACGGCTCAGTCTGGCGTGCTGGAGCAAATGAAAATACCACGATCACATTCAGCAATCCGGTCCAAATTGAGGGCCAGTCACTTGATAAAGGAACATACGGCCTGCACATGATTCCTAACGCCGATGAATGGACCATTATTTTCTCGAAGAACTCCACATCCTGGGGCTCTTTTACTTATGACAAGGCCGAAGACGCGCTGCGCGTAACCGTGAAGCCCGTTCCTACGGACATGCACAATGCTCTCACCTATGATTTTGACCAGCTGCAACCGAATTCAGCAGTCGTTGAAATGGAGTGGGAAAAGGTCGCGGTCCCCTTCAAAGTCTCAGTGGATGTGCACGACATCGTGCAGGCCAGCCTGAAGAAGCAACTCCGCAATCTTTCGCAATACACGTGGATAAGCTGGGACGACGCGGCCAACTACCTGCTCACGGAAAAAGTAGACCTCGATAACGCTCTCGCCTATTCAAATAAATCCATCGAGAACGAAGACCGTTATGAGAACGAGCTGACAAAATCAAAGGTCTTGATGGCGCTCAATCGCAACGATGAATCTGCTGCCGCGCAGAAAAAGGCACTGGCGTTTGCCAGCCCGTTACAGCTCCACATGTTCGCCCGCGGGTTGCAGGCTGAAAAGCATAATGATGAAGCATTCGCAATCTTCCGCGAAAACGCGCAGAAGCACCCCAACGAATGGTTTGTGCATACAGGGCTGGCCCGCATCTACTCATCGCAAGGCAAGTTCGATGACGCAGCCAAGGAAATGAAACTGGCAGAGACAGCCGCTCCCGATAATCAGAAAGCTTATCTGGATGGACTGGAGAAACAATTAGAAGCCAAACAGGACATCAATTAAACACAGCAGTGCGCCGCTATGGACCGCATTCATCCCATGGCGGCATCACGCCTTGGGACATCTCTTTTTCTACGAAACCGCCGGCCTCTTTCCGGACCGTGAGATAGTAGGCATTCACAGTTGGGACCTCATCTGGGGCCTGGGCACCCTGCACTGTATGCCCCAAAAACAGCCGGATTAAATTCGGCAAACCCTCAGGCGTACAAAAGAGCCGTCCTCGCACTCGATGAGCTGAAACAGGCGATGTCCGTGTGCCGGGGCAGAGCGCACGACTTCCGTTATCCACACGCATAGTTTAGCCGCACCACTCCACTCGAATACTTCTTCTCCTCTACCAGCTTGAGCGGCGTTTCTACTGACATCTTAGGAAAAAGCGGAATGCCTT
>DATAQW010000063.1:0-1781 GCA_036264445.1 Pseudacidobacterium sp. | reverse complement strand
CTGTCGCGAAAGGAAGTTCAGGACATACACGACGCACAGCATGGCAAGCGCAATCCAGGCACGCCGTCCGGGTGGACCATGTTGCGGCTTTGATAGTTCGCCTGTCTGCTTATGCGGCCCAATCGGCGATGAGGATGTGTTCGTTGCCATGCTCACTCTCCCTGCATGGCGCGGCCAATAGGAGTCCGCGCTACGGAAACAATCACTGCATCACGCGATCTAGACATAATTGCCATCGACGCTGATCGCCTGCCCCGTAATATTTCGTCCAGCCGGCGAACAAAGGAACAGACACATAAGCGCTACGTCGTCCGCCGTCACCATTCGTCCCAGGGAAATGCTCTTGAGGTACTCTTCCCGCATCGCCTCCTCGTCGATCCCTTCCATCTTGGCCCGAGCACTGATGACGCCATCCATCCTTGGTCCTTCGACAATACCGGGTAGCACTGCGTTCACTCGGATGTTGTCGGGGCCGAGTTCGGTGGCAAGCGATTTCGCAATCCCCACGATGGCCCATTTTGTAGCTACGTACGGCGTGCGCCAGGGGATGCCCAAACGGCCGGCAATGGAAGAAATGCAGATGATGTTGGCGTTTTTAGACTCCCGCAGCATCGGTACACCATGGTGCAGACAACGGTACTGTCCATTAAGATTTACGTCGATGGCGCGCACCCATTCTTCTTCTGTGATCTTCTCCACGCCAGCCGTCGGGCCTGCGATGCCGGCACAATTCACTAAGACATCCAGGCCGCCAAATCTCGAACGCTGAGTCTCAAAAAGTGTCGCCACCTGCGTTGCATCTGCCACATCGGCGTGCGTCGCCTGACAGGAAGGAAAGCATTTCTGGAATTTGGCCAAAGCAGCGTCGTCGATATCGCAAATGTGAATTTCAGCTCCTGCTTCCGCGAATGCGGATGCAATGGAGGCTCCAATACCGGATGCGCCTGCAGTCACCAAAACCCGCAATCCCTTTGGGGGATAGAGTCGTTCCTGGAACGTCATTCTGACTTACCTCTCATGGAACTTCTCTCATGCTCACGGGATACCACCCTATAGCAATCAGGCGAAACGGACATTCTGCGCGCCTTTCAGATGCAACATCTCCCTGACTTCCGAAGGTGTGGCGATTTCAAAGGAGAGTTCTTCAAGAATGCGGCGGATCTTCCTGACCTGCTGGGCATTGCTGCTCGCCTTCTCGCCAGGGCCAATGAAGAGGTTGTCTTCCAGCCCTACTCGCACATTTGCGCCCATGATGGCTCCCATCGTCACAAGGGACATCTGATGGCGCCCCGCGCCCAGAACAGAAAGGTGATAGTTATCACGTCCGAATAAGCGATCAGCCGTTGATCGCATAACGAAGAGATTTTCCGGGTCTGGACCGAGCCCACCGAGAATTCCGAAAACAGCCTGAATGAAGATCGGCGGCTTGATGATATTGCGATCGATGAAGTAGGCGAGATTGTAAAGGTGCCCAACATCGTAGCACTCGAGTTCGAATCGGGTGCCGCTTTCTCCAAGATTGGCAAGGATGTATTCAATGTCAGAGAAGGTATTTTTGAAGACACCGCTTTTCATGCCCTCAAGCTTCGGTTTCTCCCAGTCATAACGCCAGTTTGTGATCCGCTCAGCTACCGGATGAATGGAAAAGTTCATCGATCCCATGTTCAGCGAGCACATCTCGGGTTTGGCCTGTAGAGGATAGGCTAGTCGTTCCTCGATCGTCATATTGGAACTGCCGCCAGTCGTAATATTGATGATCGCGCTTGTCCGTGCTGCCAGAG
>DATAQW010000056.1:0-4674 GCA_036264445.1 Pseudacidobacterium sp. | reverse complement strand
GTCTGGTTCAACGTCGGCGATCTCCACCGGCATCCCGCTCCATTGAGTCTGCGGAAACCAGGTTCGCAGTCGATCAAGAGCGTGTAAAACCTTACTTTGTCCGACAGTGGCGCCCTCGCGAAAGAGGAGGGATCGTGAGACGTTCTTTTCCTCGATCGTATCGGCATCTGCGACAAACACCGATTCACAACCCATAAGTCCAAGGTTCTTCACAACCTCAGAACCAAGCGTGCCCAAACCTGCGACCAAAACATGGCGAAACACGAAGCACTCTCCAGTCGCACCTCTAGGTGAAGAGGTCTGAAGTTTCTATCAGTATACAAAGCGCGGAGATACTTGTGACTTTAGTGGATTTATCCAATCAACCCAAATGCCCTGATAAAACATTCCAGCTAAATTGGACACAAAAACGTAGGAATGGACACATCGGCCACCCTCCAAATGAGGACAATTCACAACAGAATGTGAAGTGCGCTGTGCGTGGCGCGGAATGCCTTCCGGGTATTTCAACGGAGTGTTGTGTCTGGAGTCCCAGCTTTCACATGAACATCTATCAAACGCTCTATTTCATGTCGCTCGTGGGAGGCACCGCCGGACTGCTCGCGTGGGCCTCGCAGGCGCTCCTCGTGTTGCTGATACCGGCAGGCTCCCCAGCGTGGCCATCAGCGGTCATGGCTGCCGCACTGCTTGGCGGCTTTATTGGCGGTTTTACCGTGGCCTTTGACGAGAAATGGGCGGGCAATCGTGTGCAAAGGCGCTGGGTTGCGATGGGTGCTGTGATTGGTTTTGCTGCGGGGATGCTTTCAGGTGCGCTGCATCTGCCGTTGCGCAATGCGCTGCCGAGTGCGCTGCCTTTGGGCACAGTTCTCGGGTGGATGGTGAGTGGGGCTTTAATCGGCGCTGGATTGGGCGCGCGCTGGCTTTCAGTAAATCGCGCGCGTCTCGCCCACGGAATGGCGGGCGGAATGTGCGGAGGCTTCCTCGGCGGAATGGTCTTCGGAACGCTCAGCCAGTCGTTGCCTGGCACGTCTCAGGCAGTAGCTTTCGTGCTTACCGGCGCTGGTATCAGTTTTGGAATTGCTTTCGCGCCGATTCTCCTCCGTGACGCAGTGCTGCGATTCGTGAACAGCGGCGACCCGCGAGCGTCCAGCAAGCTAGGAAAGAAGGAATGGGCCATTCAGGAGGGAGACGGTTATGTGCTCGGTAGCCAAAGTGCCGATTTATCCAAGTCAACTTACGGCCGTGAAGTGGATATCTATCTTCCAGATGGATCGGTTGCTCCGCGTCATGCTCGCATATTTGGCCGGGATGGGCGCTTTTATGTAACTCGCCATCCTGATGTTATGTCAGAGGCGGGGCTTCGCCGATTCGTGCTCAAGGCCCAGAACTGCTCTATCACGTCTCCTTACGAGTTGCGTGATCAGACGCTGATCGTACTCGGGCGCACTACCCTAATCTTTATGGCGAAGCAGAAAACGGGACAGGCGCGGCGATGAAGAATGCTTTCCGCACGATGGCAGTGATTATCGCCATCACAGGATGGCAGCAGGGCCACGCATACGCGCAGTCCGCCGCCCTTGACTTTCTTACCAAGCCAGCTCTGATCGAGTGTGAGCCGGACGGTGGAGAACCCTGCTTCCGGATGATCTTCGGCTTCGTTGATGAAAATGGAAAACCCATGAACGTGCAGCTTCCTCCTGCTGATCAGTTGGCATCGCATGCAGAAGTGGAGGTGGGCGGGCAGCCGGTGAAGCCATTTTATGCGGTAGCAACTGCGGCCAGATCCAATGCGGCAAGGCGACCCGAGACCACAATGTTGCTTTTTGATATCAGTGGCAGCATGCTGACGAACGATCTTGGAGGGCAGTCACGTTTCGAAGCTGCAAAAGGTGCAGCGGCAGAGTATTTGAAGAATTTTTCCGATGGTCAGGATCGTATAGCGATCGTTCCATTTGCCAGCCAGAATGTGGAAAAAACCATCGTGGCGGCGCGTTTTGTTAGCACCCACGCCGAGGCCCAGGCAGAACTGGATGCCCTGCCCCAACCGGGGCCTCGTAACAATACTGCGCTGTATTCGGCTGTGCGTACAGCGGTGGAAACGCTTAAGCGGCAGCGTCAGCCTGATCGAGAACGGCCGCGCCTGATTCTGCTGACAGATGGCACGAACGATGTTCGTCCGCAGGCTGGAGACGATCCAGGACTGCTCGCAGGGGCAAGTGGGCTTACAACAGCGGCGACCGCGGTACAGCAATCGGGAGTTGATGTTCTGCCCATAGGGCTTGGCAATCGACAATCCATCGATGAAGTGGCGATGACGCGTCTGGGAACACGGCCTCCTCTGATCACTTTTGATTTGAACGCGTTGCACAATGCTTTTCAATCACAGCAACTTCCGCAGGACGAAAATCTGACCGTCACGCTCCAAGCCCCGGAGAGCTTTGGTTCGCGCACGCTTCTTGCCGGGCGAGTCATCCATTTTCGCGCCAAGGTCACCCTATCTGATGGATCTGTGCTGATGGAGAATCGTCAGGCATTATGGGTTGCGCCACCGGTTGCGACTCCTTCATTCGAGGGCAAAGCAACGGACGCAGAACAGCGCGCTTTCCTGACGAATGCGTCTCTCGATCATAGCTCGATCATGCTGTTCCTGCGTCCATTCTTTGTCTTCGCAGCGATGGCAGCACTGTTGGCGGTGTTGTGGTTCGGGCTCCCCAGGCTACTTTGGCCCGAGCGCTACGACCACCGCGCGGCACGGCCAGTGCGACCGGATTACTGGCCGGGTGTGGAACCTTTGACGCGTCGGGACGGCAAGCCTGCATTTCGGCAGGCGCCGCCCGGTTTCGAGACCGGGGGACGGGGCCGTCGTGCCGCAGTACGCAATCCCGGTGAGCACACCATTGTTCGACCAGTGACAGGATTTGATCCTAATAAAACGCGCTTGAGTTAACGGAAGGAGTTCTATGCCGATCATCGAAGTAAAACGCCAGAGTGTCCGGCCTGCAGTTCGTAAAGTTCCCACGAGCACCTGCGCAGTGGCAATGCCCATGACATTAGAGCGGGTAGGACGAGAGACCCAATCAGAGAACGAAGAGCCGGAGATGGTGGAGTCGCTTCAGCACGCGTTCGAGAAATTCAATCCGCAAATGAAGTTCACGGGAACGGCTCGCGCGGGGGAGACCGAGTTTCACGCAGAAATCCGCTTTCGCAGCATCAAGGATTTTGACCCTTCCAACATCATGACTCGCCAGGAAGTTCGTGCCGAAGATGGTTCTGTAACCTATCTGCGCAACGACCTGGCTGATCTGAAAAACAATCTCGACTTGATGTACCGGCTCAAAGATCGTTGGAAACTGCCTGCAGTGCGTAGGGCATGGAGCAATCCGGAACAGCGCAGGCAGATCATTGCCGCTCTTGCGCAGTTGCGGGATGAACTCGACAAAGTCGTGGAAGGAGAAAAATAAATGGAGACGCTCACAAAATCTACTAGCGAGATTCTGGGGAATGCGCCCGCGCGCGAAGTTTTGCTCGAGATTTTTGCCGACCTGCATCCCGGCCTCATCGATGAAAACCGCCCGATCACTTCTATTTTTTCACCCCAGAGCGCACGCGAGTTTCTGGCTCAACTTTCTGATGTCACCTCTCTGCTCAACGAGGAGGACAGTTTCGAGGAGACTCTGGTGAAGCTGCAATCGCAGATTAACCAGGCCGAAGAAATGCGAGATGAGCTGCTGGAACAGGTGTTTACGCAGTTACGGCCCATCGAGCGAAGCTATCGCCAACTGCAGACCTTCTTTGACAATACAAAAGTCTACGATGGCAAACAGAGAAAGCCGATTGAGCTTTTCATCTGGAATGTCGACCCGCGCGAAATGCAAAACGTATACAGCATGACCGTTGCTGCGATAGAGAATTTCTGCAAGAAGCGCAACGACAACTTCAATTTTCGCGATGACATCTGCAATCTGGTAGTTCCTGGATGGATTAACCAGCTAGTGCGCGAGCGTCTGGAAAGCATTGCCAATCAATGGGGCATGCTGCTTATTACCGACATTGATGACGAGAAATCATTCCAGAACGTGGAACGGAATTTCCGGCCTGGAGGCAAGTACGAATTCCTGAAGCGGCCTGAGGACCGGGCAGCGGCTGATGTTGTCGTCATGGGCTACTTGCAGCTGCGTCCCAAACATTGGTTCGAGAAGAACATCGACAAGGGCGACGACCTGTACGGTCCTCCTTCGGTTGCCTTCGCCGGAGCCGTGGCGCGCACCGACGACAGCGCTGGTATGGCGCAGGGTCCGGTTGGCTCGCGCTTCGGCCAGGTCAGCGGCCCGGAGAAGGCGCGGATCGAACCGCTCATCAGCGAAATGGAGCACATCAGTATGGAGCGTCAGCTCATCCCGGTCATTCGTGATGCCGATAACAAGCTCTGCTTCTTTGGGTGCAGAACGCTCGCCGATGATCCCTACGGCGTGTATAAGTTTTTTACGTCCTACCGCATCATCCGCTATATCGAGCGGTGCTGCCGGCATTATCTGTTACAGGTAGCCGGACAAGTACTTACACGTGAGTTTATCGATGAAGCCATTGAAAAGCCGATTGCACGGATGTTGCAGGAGCAGGTGGAGGCGGGCACTCTTCTTGATTTCAAATTGGAGATCGATCGTGACGCGAACA
>DATAQW010000420.1:0-3316 GCA_036264445.1 Pseudacidobacterium sp. | reverse complement strand
AAGGCCAGGAACATATGGGCATTCGTCCCCACAACCCATCGTGATGAGCATCTCAGCGTTTTGTGCCAGTTCAGCAGTAAGCTTCTGCGGTTTTGCACCGCTCAGATCGATGCCCACCTCCCGCATCGCCTCCACCACGACCGGGTGAACATGTTCCGCAGGATGCGTTCCTGCAGAAATTGCGCGTGCCACATTTGGATCAGCCAGCTGATTAAAAAATGCTGCGGACATCTGCGAACGGCCTGCGTTGTGAACGCAGGCAAAAATAAAAGTTCTCAACGGGATGCTGCTCCTTCAAGCTGGGTCCGTGGCGAAGAATATCCGGAAAGTGGCTTCCACTCGCTCACTGTGCATGAGCCATCCTTAATCGCTTCTCGCAGCTTCTTCATATCCGCTTTCGATTGCTTGTCTTTGGCGAAGGACTCCAGGAGGTAGGCGAACAGCTCGGACACCTCACGGTCTTCCGACGGGACGAGCCGATAAAAAACCCTGTATCCCTCGCGGCGATCCAGAACCAGGCCTACGTTTTTGAGATAGGAAAGATGTCTGGAAACCGTTGATTGCGAAGCACCTATCACGTGCTGAATATCACATCCACACAATTCTCCGTGAAAAAGCAGGTTGAGAATCCTCAACCTATTTTCGTCCGCCAGACCTTTGAAGTAGATCGCCAGCTTCCCCATAATTCTCAGACTTCTAGGTTATCGTGTCGCTACGGTTTGCGAGAAGATAAACATTGGGAATTTCACGTAGTATTCATGCTTAACCGCTAATGTGTCTATGCGTTTATATGCATAAACAATACAGCTTATTTGGGAGAGGGAACCCCATGATACGCAAATCAACAGGTATGGTTATCGTGGCTGCTTTGAGCACGGCCTTTCTCACACTGCTCTGTGTTAGCTGCAGCGGCAACTCCGAAAACTACGCCCCGAAAGAGCCTGAGGTTTCAAACAACCCAATTGGGACATTCGGCGCAGCCGGGAGCACGTTCATCGCTCCCCTGTTTTCTCGGTGGAGCGACGATTACGTGACGAGCCACCAAATGAGAGTCAACTACCGCCCAATCGGCAGTGGGGCGGCTCTTGGTGAACTCAAGCAGGGCCTCCTGACATTCGCAGCGACTGACGCACCGTTGGGCGATGCCGAGTTGAAGGACTTGCCACCGCTGATCCAGGTTCCGGTGACAGCGGGTCCAGTCTGTGTCATTTACAACGTGCCCGGTTTGACCGAACCAGTGAAGTTCAGCGGGGAAGCGCTTGTTGCGATTTACTCTGGACAAATCAAAATGTGGGATGAGGGCGCAATTCTGAGAGAAAATCCGAGCCTCAAGCTACCACACTTGCCGCTTACGGTTGTTCACCGCCTGGATGGTAGCGGAACGACAAGCATCTTCACTTCTTACCTCAGCGCTGCAAGTCAAAATTGGGCGGCAAAACCCGGACATGGTCTTTCTGTTGATTGGCCAACTGGACTTGGCGAAAATGGGAGCAAGGCAGTTCTCAATGCAGTGAAGCAGACGCCAGGCGCGGTTGGTTATGCGGAACTCAACTATGCCAAAGAGGCCGGCTTACCGGTGGCCTCAGTTCAAAACAAAGCAGTCGAGTTTATCGCGCCTTCTCCAGCGAGTGCGGCTCTGGCGATCGATGCCTTCAGCGATGGGTTGGCAAAGGATCTTAGGACGCCCATTGTTGACCCGCCTGCAAGCGCCAAGGGCGCGTATCCCATCACTGGTCTGACCTTCATAGTGATTCCAAAGAAGAATGCATTGCCAGGGCAACAGCAAAAGTTCAAAGATTTTGTCGCGTATTGTCTGACAGACGGTCAGAATTCGGCGGAAGCAATGTCCTATACCAAGCTACCGCCTTCTGTTTTGCAACAAGGGCAGACACTGTTAGCACAGCTCGTAACAGACGATATTAAGCCGTCACACTGACAAGCATTTCAAACAGTGAGGTAAACGGACATCGCGATCACGCCGGAGCAAAGAGTGTCTACTGCTTTCCAATATTGTCGATTTCTCGCTGTAAAGCGAATTGGTCGAGGCTCGAAAGCGGAAGGCAAAGAAACAAACTGATTCGACGGTCGAGGATAGAAAACGCGTCCTGGAAGGCACGTTCTACTTCCTCTGGAGTGCCTTTTACTGCTGCAGGATCGGGCACTCCCCAATGCGCTGTCATCGGCTGACCGGGCCAGAGCGGACAGACTTCCTTTGCCGCGTTATCGCAAACAGTAAAGACAAAATGTAGCGGCGGAGCGCTCGGTTCAGCGAACTCGTTCCAGGACTTGCTATAGAGACCGGCGGTGCTCAGGCTCGCTTTCTCAAGTTGATGAAGGGCTTCTGGGCGAACTATCCCTGCCGGTTGACTTCCCGCACTATACGCAGTGAAATGCGGCATTCCCTTACGATTCATAATCGCCTCAGCCATGATCGACCTGGCGGAGTTCCCGGTGCAAAGAAACAGAACATTGTAGCGTTTAGGCATTCGTCGACTTCCTTTCTAGAACCGGCGGAGCGCAAGCATCGGTGCGATTCGTCGCTAGGTAATGAATTTATTTCGAAGCGCAGCAGGTAGGTCCGCAGCACTCCTTTTTAGCTGCGGTCGGTTTGACCGCATAGACCTTCACGCTGGCGGCTGCTTCGTTGACGTCATATTTCGACCGAAGCTTGGTCAGGTCTTCATGAAGGCCAGCGGCCATCGAGTCGACAGGAGAACAGCATTTATCAACAGCTAGGTTCGGGTCGTTCTCACCCCTCACGGGCGCTGAGCAACAACCGGACTGATTCTCGACTTTGGCATAAGCATTGAGGTCCGCTCCGCTGTCGACAATCTCAACATGCTCAAAGCCCGCGTCGCGCAGGCTCTGACGATACTCGTCGATTCGAATCGCCCCAGAGATGCAACCAACGTAAGCAGCCATGCTTTGCGCGATTGCAGGAGGCAGTTGTTTCTTAAGTGCGATGTCACTGATCGCGACTCTTCCTCCTGGCTTCAGTACACGGGCAATTTCCCGAAAGACTGCCGGCTTGTCAGGTGCAAGATTGATCACGCAGTTGCTGATGACGCAATCAACCGATGCATCAGGAAGGGACAGGTGATCGATGGTTGAGAGGTGGAACTCGACATTGTCATAGCCGCCCTTCCGAGCATTTGCGCGAGCCCGCTCGATCATCTCCGGCGTCATGTCAATACCGATCGCCTTTCCATTAGGTCCAATCAGCTTGGAGGCGAGGAAGACATCCAGTCCCCCGCCGGAACCCAAATCCACGACGACTTCGCCGGGACGTAAGGAGGCGATAGCTGTTGGGTTGCCG
>DATAQW010000289.1:0-23116 GCA_036264445.1 Pseudacidobacterium sp. | reverse complement strand
CAATTTGCGAAATTGAACCATATGCTTCGGGTATTCGTGGTATTCACGTACCGACTACCGGGATCACAGACTTTAAGGCAGTCTCATTCAAATACGCAGAAATTATCAAGCAAAACGGGTGGGAAATTCTTACTGGCTGTGGGGTTCAGCGTATTGTTCGCCATCCCGATGCCATTGTGCTTGAAACTCCTTGTGGAGCCGTACATACTAGCTTTGCGGTTAATTGTGCTGGACTGCAGAGCGATCTTATTGCCAAAATGGCGGGCGCAAATCTTGGCCTCCGAATCGTACCATTCCGGGGCGAATACTACGAACTTGTGCCATCGAAATGCCATTTGATCAAAGGCCTAGTATATCCAGTAGCCGATCCCAAGTTTCCATTTTTAGGTGTGCATTTTACCAGGCGCATTAATGGAGGCGTGGAAGCAGGCCCAAATGCAGTTTTCTCTTTTAAACGCGAAGGTTACTCCCGAACTTCATTTAATCTCGAAGACACGCTTTCCGCAGCATTTTTTCCAGGATTTTGGCAAATGGCCGCCAAACATTGGCAAAGTGGTCTTGGCGAATTCTACCGTTCTTGGAATAAACGAGCGTTCACTAATGCGCTTCAAAAGCTCCTGCCTGATATTACAGAAAAAGATGTACAGCCAGGTGAGGCCGGTGTGCGCGCTCAAGCCCTGGATAATTTAGGGAACCTGCTGGATGATTTCTGTTTTATTCGACAGGATCGCTTTCTGCATGTTTGCAATGTGCCATCGCCGGCGGCTACAGCTTCGCTAGTAATCGGCAGGGAAATTGTTTCGAAAATCGAAGAGTATACCGACTTCAGCAATGTGCAGGTTGCTGTCGGGCCATCGAGTTCAATTAACAACTAGACTAGTAAGACTCACCAGCACCAAGTGGAAAGCTTGGAGCTCTAGATGTAGAGGCGGCTCAAGAGGTTGTTGACATCGAAGCCGGAGCGGCGATGGGCAGCGGCTAGTTAAGACTAGCATGAGGTCTGTGCCAGTTGTACAACCGAGGCACAGAACACCCATAGAAGAGAATCGCGCGAGCTCTGTATGTTGGCACCGATGGCCTGGATAGAGGTGTGGTCAGTGCAAGGTACAACGAAACAGTCATGCAGTTTGTACTGCATGCGCGATGCGTTGCGTTGTTTCCTGTGCTGGAGATTCCAGCATGGATGTTTGACCCCTGGTCCAAGGATGCATCAGAACAGCCAGGCTCATGTGAGCAGCGGTGCATGGCTGGAGCTAAAAGAGGTTACTCTCAGCAACTGTCCATTCCATTGCATCGAGCCATCGAGCATCGTTGAGTGCAGCATCTCCCCATTCTTTCTTCGTTAGCGAACCACACGGTATCCTCCATCCGATCATCGACCAGCCAATCACGTCCTGGAGCATCGAGAGATGCAGGGTTTCTTCCGCTGTGCGCAGGTTACTATTCAACGCTCGGTCAAAATCAACTAATCAATTGCGATGACGAGACAAGTGATGTTATCGGTGCTGCCTGCACTTACTGCCGCCTCTGCTAATTGATGACAAGCATGCTCTGGCGAGAGCGATGCGATCAAGATGCTTAGAATCTCCGAATTTGAAAGTGGCTTGGTCAGGCCATCGGTGGCCAGAAGAAAACAGTCTCCAATTTGAACGCGAATTGAGGTGACCTCGGGAACAACAAAATCTCCCGCGCCCAACGCTTGCGTCAAAATCCCGTCCAGTTCGGGAGCATCACTGTTTAACCCGCTGCGAAGACGTTCGGCTAGCAGAGAATGATCTTCGGTGAGTCTGTGCAATGCCCCGTGACGAAGCAGATATGCGCGGCTGTCTCCGACATGGGCGATCCACATGCGATTGCCCTCGAGATGCGCTGAGACTATGGTAGTGCACATCCCTGAGTAGAGCTCCTCACTTTCCGCAGCCTTGCGCAATGCATGATTGGCCTTCTGAACGACTCGGTGTAGCGATGAATCACCGCCGTTTCCATTGACGCCGGGATGAAAGTGGTCGAGCACAGTGTCAAGGGCGAGCCTGCTTGCTACCTCGCCTGAACGATTGCCGCCGACACCATCGCAGACAGCGAACAGTCCTCGGTCGAGATCAAAGCCGAATGCATCTTCATTGACGCGCCTGCGGCCCGCATGACTCTCTGCCGCGGCGCGGATGCGGATTTCCATAAAAGCTATGCCTTTTTACGTTCGTAGCCGAGACGCAGCACAACTGTGCCACCCAGATCGATATGTGCACGCCTGCTTAACGGCACCGCTGCTCCCGGCTGCACAGGTTTGCCATCCACCTTAGTTCCATTCGAACTGTTCATGTCTTTAACCAGCAGATGTCCGTTTTTCTTCTGTACTTCGCAGTGGAAGCGAGAAACCATGTGCTCTACATCGCGAACAACAATATCGTTTTTCTGTCCGCCATCCTGCACGATGGCGCCGATACGTATAACATCGCGATCCAGTGGGTATTTTCGCCCCTGATCAAGCCCTTGAATGACTTCGAGCACAGGATGACTGCTTAGTCTGCGCCTGCGAAAAAGAAAAAAGCTCCCACCAAAGAGCGCAGCGATGCCCACAGCCCCTCCGGTAAAGAGCAGCCTCCGGCGCAGATTCGTTGCGGCATCAATGCGCCGCCGCAGATCATTCACAACAGGGTTCGACGGAGCAATTCTTTCAGCAATGCGCAGAGAGCGGTCGGCATCCTTGATATGGCCCCCAAGAAAACTGGCCTGCGCAGCTGAAAGGCTGCTTTGCAGCTGCTGTTCTTTTTCGCTTTGTGTTTGTACCTGGACTTGCTCCTGCTGCTGTTGCTGTTGCTGCTGTGCCTGTTGTTGCTCCTGTTTTTGCTGAGCTTCTTTGTAGCCCTGAATCGCAGCAGAGTTGCTCGGGTCCATTTTGATGACCTGATCATAAAGGTCCATCTGCTCCTGCGGATCGCTGCTCTTCACCGCGCGGCTGATCAAATCGGCAGAGCGCGAACGTACTTGAGGAGACGGAACTCCAAGGGCAGCCGCAAGTTGCGCTGTCTGCGTGGCGGTGTCAGTTGTAGTGGATGTGCTGCTGGGAGCCTTTGCAGACGCGGCGGCAGGCGGCTCTGGTTTCACTGCTCCGCCACCCTGAGGAATTGCAACCGCAGCAATGGTCTTGAAATCAACAGCGTGCGCTTCTTGCGGCATTGCTACGCTGATCGTGCCATTTCCGACACGCGCTCCCTGTTGCAAAGCAGCGGCCTCGGGCCGCGTATCGGTATAACTGGTTGACAGCGTTCCATTCAAAAAGACAAACAAAGCGCGCCCATCTGCGATGACCGTCTCGAGCACGCCGCCGTTGCTGTTGTCGACTGCCTTGCGAGGTTTGGCAAGAGTACCAATCTCACCAGCGTGCACACCGATTCCCAGCGGATATCCCGTGCCAATTGTGCCTGCTTCATTACGAATATATAGAGCTGGATAAGAATCTTTCCTATTGGGATCAGCATTTGCGGTTGCTCTGAACCGCAGGATGAAATTGTCATATTGAGTTCCGCTCTCAATAGCGCCTGGTCCTTTTTCTCCATGCACAGCGCCATCTTTCACACTCCAATCGGCGCTATGCGGCTTGCTGTCTCCACTGCCGAAAACATGGAAAAGACCTTTGCTGGCCTTATGCTGATACGGGATGTTCTTCCATCCGGACAGGTCTGTTCCATCAAACACCTGTTTTACATTCAGTGGTTTTGCACGCAGATTGCGCAGGTCAAGTCCAGCGCCACGTGTCGATTCAAAGCTGATAAATCCAGCATGCACCGTATCATCGTGAGTATCTGTAGTCGTGCGGCCATCGATTTCGACCCGAATATGGTTGCCATTCGCTTCCACAGTGACGCTGTGCCACGTATTCAGGGACATAGGTGCAGGCTGTGCGGCGCTGCGGCTGACAATGCTTCCAGCTGGCCAGTCTTTTGTGGAATCAGATAGAGGAATGCGATAACCGCTCTCCGCTGGTTCACCATCATGGCTTGTTCGGATACGCAGCACGGCCCCTGAAGGCGTTGCGTTCAAGCGGTAATCGAATTTCAATTGAAAATCAGCCAGCGGATACGCGGTGACAATACGGCGGGTGAAGCCCATGTCCGACGTCAATACATCGTCTTTGGCCTGCCAGTCGCCGCTTGCATTCCATCCATACAAACTTCCATCAAAAAGACGCAGCCAGCCATCTTGCATCTCTGCGGGCGTCAGCGAATCTGCGGCAACAAAAACGGAGCAGAATGCTAATACACTCGCCACTATGAATACAGCTGGCCACTTCTTCCAATAGCTTCGTACACGCACGGTCAGCTTATCCTCACTGTTTCTTCTGGATGAACGGGTTGTTCAGCTTCAGTAAGGCTGAACCTCAGATCGTTTTCATTTTCAAGTGCGATGATGATTCGATCGCCGGGATGCGATTCTTCTGAAAGTAACAAACTGGCAAGTGGTGACAGCACCAATTGCTGCAATGTGCGTTGCGCCGGTCGCGCGCCATATTCAGGGTCGTATGAGCGTTTCGCCAAGTGCCCGATGGCCTCTGGCGTGACATCGAGCACAAGCTGGCGATCTTCGTCCAGTTTGCGGGCAAGCTTGTTGAGGTGCATCCTGACGATACGCTCTAGTTCTGCCTCAGAAAGCGCATTGAATGCAACGATCTGCCCAATACGGTTGTAGAGTTCGGGACGTAAACTGGCGCGGACAATCTCAAGAATAATGTGGCGGCGTTCTTCCGGGTCTTCACTGGCTGCCATTGCTTCACGGACACCGAGGTTCGATGTGAAGATGACAATGGTATTGGAAAAATCACAAAAGCGCCCCTTTGCATCTGTCAGGCGGCCTTCATCTAATACTCCAAGCAGAAGATCGAGTATCTCGGGATGACCTTTTTCAACTTCATCGAACAACACAACAGAAAAAGGTGAGCGGCGAACCTGCTCGGTGAGAAACCCACCTTCATCAGAACCAACTAAACCAGGACGCGAACCAATCAGGCCCGAGACCGATGACTTGTCTTTGTACTCACCCATGTCGATGCGAATGAGCGCATGCTCATCATCAAACAAGCCCTCTGCAAGCGCTTTTGCCAGCTCGGTTTTGCCGACTCCGGTTGGACCAGCAAAGAGAAACGAATTCGGCGTTTGGCGCAGCTCAAGATCAGCCCGCATGCGTCGTGCGGCTTCAGCAACGGCGGTTATAGCAGCCGATTGGCCAAAAACGCGCAATGCCAATCGCTCATCCAGATGTAGCAGGCGTTCCCGCTCGCTCTCCATAAGACGCTGAATAGGAATCCCTGTGCGCTCGCCGATAACTTCAGCGATGTGCTCCGCAGTCACCTCGGCAGAAATCATCGGGTTTTCGTGTGCCGCGCTTACACGCGCTTCCAGGTCAGCACGCTGCTCTTCCAGATACTTCAGGCTTCCGTAACGAATCTCGGCTGCCCTGGCCACGTCGCCTGAAGCTTCAGCGTTCCTGAGCAGGCGATTCTGTTCTTCAATCGCAGCAAGCGTCTTTTGCAACTCGGCTGAAGCATGGCGTGCTTGCTGCCACGCCGCGGTTGAGGCTTCCACTTGCGGAGTGAGCTCAGCAATTTCTTTTTCGAGCAATGCAATCGCTTTTTTCTGCTGAGCACTTTCCGGACCGCTGCGCAATGCTTCGAGTTCAGCACGCTTACGCGTGAGCAGGCGAGCCTGCTGATCGATGTGCGTCGGCGTGGATTCTTTCTGCATACGCAACCGCGAAGTCGCAGCGTCAATTACGTCGATTGCCTTGTCAGGCATAAAACGATCGCGTATGTAGCGGCGGGACAGCTTTACGGCCGCATGGAGAGCATCATCAGAAAGCCGTACTCCGTGAAATGTCTCATATCGTTCACGCAGACCACGCAGGATGGAGAGCATGGCTTCATCATTCGGCTCTTTAATTTGAACCTGTTCGAAACGCCGTGCGAGTGCTCCATCTTTTTCGATGCGTTCGCGGTATTCATCAAATGTAGTTGCGCCAATGCAGCGAAGCTCACCCCGGGCCAGCGCTGGTTTAAGGATGTTCGCAGCATCCATGCCACCTTCGGTTCCACCGGCACCTACAAGCTGATGCAGTTCATCCATGAAAAGGATGATCTCGCCTCGGCGTGCGCGCACCTCTTCTACGACTGACTTGATACGCTCTTCAAATTCTCCGCGATACTTTGCCCCCGCAACCAGAGCTGGTAAATCGAGCGCATACAAATGGCATGCGCGCAGACTATCCGGAACATCTCCTGCAGCGATGCGTAATGCCAATCCTTCAACAACAGCGGTCTTCCCTACCCCGGGATCGCCTACAAGCACGGGATTGTTCTTTGTTTTACGCAGAAGCGTCTGAATCATCGAGCGAATCTCGTCATCGCGCCCGATGACAGGATCGATTTTTCCCGCAGCAGCTTCGGCTGTTAGATCGCGTCCATAGCGCTCCAGCATTTTCTCTGGAGACGGGACGCCGCGTCCGCGCTCCTGTTTCTCAGGCTGATAGGTTTCGCTCAGCGTGCGCCGTGTGCCTTCAATCTTCTCCACACTCTCTTTGGTGACGCCTGCTTCACGCAGGTCTTTACGCACATCATCTCGCAGATCAGTGATGCTCTGGTCCACTGCTGCGAGCACAACATCAATCGGGTCTACTGAAGGTGATTTGCGCTCCGACGCATTGGCGAAGCTCTGCTCCAGCAGATTGCGCAAAGCCTTCGATGCAACGGGACGACGACCTGTCTCCAGCTTTCCGGAAACACTCTGATTCAAGCGTGCTGCTAACGCATCGAGCAAAGCATCGACTGCAATGCCATTCCGCTCCAAAAGCGCGAAGAGGCTGCTTTCATGGTCGAGCAAAGTATAGAGAAGATGCTCAGGTTGAATGAGGGCCTGTTGCCGCTCGGCCGCAAGCAGGCGGGCCTGCTCCAAGGCCTGCTCCATTGCATCAGATAGGGCACTAAGGTCTAGCTGCATGAGTTCTCCGTTATTCCAGCCGGCGGCGGCGTGGGCGGTTCAGCGATTCGTCAGGTGAAGCAGCAGGACGCTTCTCGCGCTCTCGTGGAACCCACGGAGGCAAAACTTCTTCGGCTTTTTCACCCGCTGCAGTGTCGACTGATTTCGCTGCAGTGGAGCGGCCGTTTGTAACTGGAGCTGATACTTCTGTTTGTGCTGAAATACCTGCCGCTCCAGAGACAGGTGGATTGCTGCGCGAACTACCGTAATCCGGTTCCAGGTTGCGCACCGGCGGCTGCTCCTGGGCGCGCCCGGCATAGAAGCGATGGCGGCTGAACAACAATGCGGTGCGAATGGGATGATAGGCCTGCACTGTGACACGCACATCTGTGATCGTTGGAACGTCGGGCGCTTCAAAATCAAATTCAAAGTTGTATTGTTCATCAAGCTTGGCATCAGCAGAGAGAATGATGGCTTCACGACGGAACCCTGTTCCTTCATTCAAACGGATTTCAACACTTATAGAAGTTCCACGGACAAACGGAGCATCTCTTTCGCCAAGCAGAATGAGGCGGTAGCGGTCGCGGCCCTCCAGACGCAGCTGTGAGAAGTAAATCGTCAGTTCATCTGCAATGCCCTGGACCCTGCTGGGTTTAGCGGCAAGCTTGTAAAGCACCTTGCCACCCCGGTCAAAGATGAAGTTCATGCCATCGAGTGACGGACTGATGCGGAAGTCAATGTACTTTCCTTCGAGAGCGCGCTCCAGCTTTTCTAATGCAGTGAGCGATTGCAGCGCTGACCGGACTTCAAGGCTCAAATCATCAGCAAGCTTCAGCGTTCTGGTGACATCCAGATGCCTGCGCTGACCTTCAACCAGCGAAACCAACTCTGTCTCGCCTGTTTCACGCAGAGTTTCGTAATACTGCTGCATGTTTGGCGCGAGATCAAAAAATGTTGCAGCTTGATGCAACAGTTTGCGGACCTGAATGAAGAACGTCTGCGGTGACTGCGTGCGATCGAGCATGCTGTAGGCGATCTCTTCAAATGCGAGAACCATGCGCTCGGCAAACTGGATTGCGTCGCGATCAAGCTCGGTCTCGATTCCGCGCTCTGTAAACAGCACCATGAATTCACGCATAGCGCGATGCAGTTCAGCATATCCCTGTGAAAGCCTGTGAATCGCGTCGACGATTCTTCGCCATCCAGCCATCAGCTCACTGTGCGCGGAAAGGGTCATGCATGGCGGGATAAATGCTGCATCTTTTTCAAAGTGAGCCCCGGATGCAGGCCGTTGAATGCGGGCGACAGCAAGGGCGCGTTCCCGCTCTGCTGCTGTTACTTTCAATGCAATGCGATAGCTGCTGGCACGTTCGCTTCTCATTTGCGGGTTGAACTCGTCAGCAGCGCCGTCAATCTTGATTCGCTGCGATGGATCGAGCACGACATAAATTTCCGCTTCGGCCACACCAGCGAGTGATTCTTTATCAAAGCGCTCTGAAATTGTTCCACTTTCATCAACGTCCACAAAAAAACCAGTAGACGTGAGCCCACGGCATTGACTCACTGAGATATTCAACGCTTCCGCACTTTCATCGAGGTAAACAATCGGGTCCAGGCGCACAGCGCCGAGATCAGGAGCAGGCAGGCGCGTGCCTCCTCCTAGAAGGCCGTGACCAGTGGTCATATAGCGCATTCCCCAGTGGAACAACGACTCAAAATATTGCTCAAGGCGTAAGAAATGCTCCGGCGTAAGGAGCATTCCGTGTTCCCAGTTCACTGATCGCAAATGAATCGAATCCATCTCTTCCTCGATTCCTACAATGTGAGGTCTCGCTGTGTTCGCGCAGACCCTAAGTAGCTGTTTATGTTCAAGCGGCAATTATGCTCGGCGAATCCAAGACGTGGCGCCTGTTCGGGATCCAGAACAATCCAACGCAATTCATAATCCATGTGGACCGGAAGCACCAACGAAAGAACGCGCTCCAGCAGCTTTGCTCCGTCGCCATTTACAAATTTTTCGTATGTTGCAAGAGATACTGGCCCGATCTCGGCTCTAAGGTGGGCCATGTCGTGAAACGCATCTCCGACAATGAAATCCAGTGCTAGACGCGAAGCCCTGGTTCCCAGGCGCGTCTTGGTTGGATGTTTGAGAACCGCGAGTGAGCGGCGGAATGCCGTCGCGCGCACCTGAAGGTTCAGCACCCGCTCGAACGCAATGCGGACAGCCTCTTCGCTTCCTGCTACTGCGGGTAGATCTAAAAGCAGAAGCGCCAGCTTATACCAAAGAGAACGCGGCCAGTCTTCTGGAGCCAGTCCGAAAAGATTGATCCAACGCGCGCAAGCAGCAAGATTATCTGGCGACAGGCGCAGCAGCGATGCGCCCTCATACATCCAGTGACCAAGCTTTTCCAGCGGGTCGTCGAGAGCTTCCAGCATCTCTCGGGTTCCCGGCTCGGCTTCGCCCCCGCTGTCCCACATGGCGACAGGCAAGCTGTGATGAAAAGCTGCACCAGCTATTTGAAGATGAATATCTCCTTCAAGAGGCTGACCCGCGGCTGGCGCCTGTCCAACAATTGTCCCGGTGGGAACGCTGTGCCAGCCTATTGGCTGAATATGGATACGCGATACGGGCACTTGGAGACGCGCCAGGCATGCCAATGCCGAATGCAGGTCGTGACGGAATGCATGCCCACCAGAAATAAAATCAGGCATGATCAGAGACGTAAGTATCGGCTGACTGCTCATGCGCTGGCTCCTTTCTGCTTCCACTCAAACTGCACATCAAGATGAGTGCCATGCATCATGCGGCTTGCCAGCTGCACCTTTAACTCTTGCTGGAGTACCGGTAACTCTAAATCCGGTCGGGTGAAACCATCCGCATCGAGCGTGACCCATAAGCGCTCAACACGATGCAGCCCATGCTCTCCGCGCTCGATTTCACTCCGCACATCGACGGCAAGAATGCGCCGGTCAAAACCCAGTGTGGCTGATTCAAGATCGGCCCTGGTTACGATGCGGCCCCGCGTCAACAACGCATCGGCAAAGCGGCGTCGCGCATCCGAATAGATTTCTCCATCTGTGCCTCCGGCGGCTGCGGCCAGATGATTTACCCGTATCTGATCAAATGTCGCGCTGGTGCTGAAACCAGTGATATCCCCCGGAGCAACAAGGTTGCCCAGTTCGCCGTTGGTCAACCAGAGTCGAATGTTTGCGCCTTCTTGCGGAGAGCCATCGGGCCGGACACCAGGATGCAATGTAATACGTTCATCCGTCAGCTCAAACCATCCATCTGAAGGACTCAATGCGCTACCCGGACTTGATCGATAGATTTCATTCTCGAGACCGATTACAGACAGCGGGGCGACCAGCATCTGTCGAAGTCCATATTGATCCCTGCTTATTGGGATGGAGAATCCGTCCTTTTCAAAATAGACTGTCTGGTTCTGGCAAAAAAGATTCGACGCGGTGGTTGCATGCAGAACAATGTTGTGAATCGCCGTATGCAGGGCCGGCACATTTGGCGGAAGTGGAATCTTGATCCATGCGCGCGGCGTGTCAAAGAAAGAGCGCAAGTCGCGTCCGGTGATTCGTGCGAGAGGGGCATCGAGAAGACGCGGTACTCCGCAAAGCAACCGTTGATCTTCCTTGATATCTGGGAAGACAAAAATCCTCCCGGCGTAGAAACCATTAGAAAGATCTGGAAACGTAGCGTCTTTTTGCGCATGAACGGGCGCGGAAAGCTGCCACTCTAGCTGACTTACACCGCGATTTGCGCGTCGCGGCCGCATCAAGCCTTCACTGCTTAAATCGCCTTGAGAACTAAAGAACCACCACGGCTCTGTGGCAAGTCCCTGCTGAATGGAATATGCGCCAGCGCTTAAGTCGAAGAAGAGTCCGTGGCGGCTCAGGTGGGTTGGAACCAGGTCTTCTGTCGCGAGAAAAATCGCTGGCTGTGGTCCAAGGTTGATGCGCACTGGATCATAAGAAGGCCGATAAGCAGCAAACTGCTCTGAAATATCGACACCGGGCAGTAGCTGCAAACGCTGCTCCTGATAGACAAGCGCAAACGCGATGCGCGCGGGAGACAACTCAATAGTGACGTCTGTTCCAAAGCTGAGCCGCTCGCCAGTAGATGCTCTTGCGTTCAGTTCCGTACCTGCGCGCAGCACCTTGGCGTGTGGTCCGGCAGAAATAAACCGGATAACAGTCTGCGCTGGATGCGCATGACGGTGCGGCAACTTGACGCCCGAAATCAGTTCATCCAGCAGCGTTTCGCGGATACGCCCTGTATTTGCGTAAACAGATTCAATCTGATGAGCAAATGTGCGAAAGATGACAGACAATACTGGATCGAGCACATCGACAGCAATCCCGAAGTCTTTCAGTCTGCGGCGAAAGTCTTCTCTGAGCTTGTGGTCGATCTCGAGAATGCTGGGGGTCTGGAAACTCATCGCTACGTTAATTCAGATTGAACTGTTGTGGTATAACGATCAGCGCCGGAAGAAAGCGTGATTGTATACACGTCATAGTCGCGGCGCTCAGAAACCTCGCGCACAATTTCTTCTACGTTGAAGTCAGTAAACCCGAGTTCCTGCAATGCTGCATTTGCCCGTTCCAGCGCCAGCCTTGGTACATCGGCACGCTGTCGTCCGGCTTCCAGCAGATCGCGAATGCCGAAGTTCTGACAGGCCTTCCATGAACCGCCCGGAGTCCTGGCCATCAACTGCATCAGAGAGAGGATTGCGGCAGATCGCTCCGTACGCCGGAGAAATCCGCCGTCCTCTATCCGCATTGGAAAGGAAAGAAACACATCCTCATCCTTTCATTCTTCATGACCAACTCAGTTGCTGACGGTGACATCCTTGTAGTTCTGTTGATTCAACGCTGGCTCCAGCTCAAGCACAAGCATGTGGTTTACACCTACGTGGTCCGCAGATGAATCACTCACACTGCCGTTGCCGTTGTCATTTTGATAAGGGTTCAACGTGTGAAAAGCAGAAACCCAACCCTTGAAGCTATAGCTCAAAAGGGCGTCCTGCTTTGCGTCGTCTTTCCAGAACTCGACCTTGACATCACGGATCTTATCGCGCGTGACAACGTTGGAAAGATCGAACAGTTGCTTCAGCGTGCTGAAAGGAAGGTTCTGATCATCGTGGAAATCGACATATGCCTTGATGGAAGTGCTGAGACTGCCCATCTGCGGCATGCCTGCGCGGTCCTTTTCGGTCTGCAGGGCTACGGAGACGGAAACACAGTCGAACTTATTTCCATCAATGGTCACTGTGCTGCGATTCGGTGAGGCTGCCATGTCTTTTCGTCTCCTTTACTAGTTGCTCACTTGCACGTTCTGGAAGTTCTGCTGATTCAGAGCAGGTTCGACATCCAGCACAAGCAGATGGTTCAGATTGTTGTAGATGCCGCTGACGAAATTTTCTTCATCGCTGTTTGTCGCCGACGATTTGACAAAATCAAGAGGGTTGCTTGTTTCGAAGCGGCGGATCCAGCCATTAAAGCTGTAGCTCACAAGCGCATCCTGCTTGGAGTCGTCTTTCCAGAATTCAATTTTGATGGACTTGATCTTGTCGCGCGTGACCACGTTTGCGAGATTGAAAAGCTTCTGCAGCGTGCTGAAAGGCACGTTCTGATCGTCATGGAAATCGGCCCAGATCCTGACGGAAGTAGACAGACTGCCCATTTGAGGAACACCCGACCGGTCCTTCTCAGTGCTGAACCGGACACTTGACGAAACGGCATCAAATTTTGTGCCGTCAATCGTGACTGTGGTGCGATACGGTGATGATGCCACGTGAATCTCTCCTGCTCTCTGGTGGGTTTAAGACTTATCAGTTTCCGATGATTCCGGTCGACTGCGGCGCCGGAATAAAGCTTTTAAGAAAGAACCCGGAAGGGCGGTAAAGGCAGATTCTGCCGAGCTTTCAGATGCTTGCTCTTTCAGGCCGGCAGCTTGATTGACGAGTTTTTCATTGTTTGTTTGAGTGATTTTTTTAATCTCAATGGTTGAAGCATTTGCCTGAGCATCTACCTCGCTTGCGGGTACGGCTTCTCCCGCTTTGCTCGGCGCTCCGGCTTCAAAACGAAATGGTTTACCTACCCGGGCAGAAAGAGTAAATCCGTGGACAGTGCGGCCAATCGATACATCACGGTCGCGGCTGTTCTCAGCTTCTCTTGCGGCTGTGCCTCCCTCAATCCGGCGAACCGGCGCAGGACGGGGCTCCTGCTCCGCCTTGCGTGCGCTGTCTCCCGGTTCGATTCTCTGCTTGTGCGGCTCGAAAGACATAAGTTTCTTTCAATAAGTCAGGCTTTTGCTGGTTTCGCCTCAGGGTTTGTTGGCTTGGAAAACTCCGGCACATCGATCTTCAGCACGAATGTTTCCGCTGGGCCTGTCGGCATCACGCTTAGAGTGATGTCGCAAATCCCCTGCATGCGCTTGTTGGAATCCTTGTCGACAAACAGGTCGTAGCTCAGGATTGTTCCCTGCTCCACCTGCTCATCCAGAAGCCGCTTGAGCGGCGTTTCAATCTGCTGATCCATGAAATCGCGTGTCAACACCTGACCTGCAACCTGCAGCAGAT
Organism: Pseudacidobacterium sp.; assembly: GCA_036264445.1. Lineage (GTDB taxonomy): Bacteria > Acidobacteriota > Terriglobia > Terriglobales > Acidobacteriaceae > Pseudacidobacterium. The sequence goes on along the minus strand of DATAQW010000289.1, from coordinate 9,558 downwards.
AATGCCGGCAGCAACGCTCCAGATAACGCAGAATGCGATACGACGTAAAGAATTTCAGCACGCCATAGGGATCGTCAGCCTGCGTGCGGCAACCGAAAAAGCACAAGTGGTTGTCAGCATCGCGAATGACAGGAATCAGCTGACGCTCCATGCTGAGGTGTTCCATCTCGCCGATCAGCGGTTCTATACGCGCCTTTTCCACACCATGAACACGCCCGAATCGGGAGCCCACTGGGCCTTGCGCCATGCCTGCAGCATCATCTGCGCGCGCCACAGCGCCAGCGAATGCCACGGACGGTGGAGCGTAAAGACCATCCTTTGCGCCCTCTTTTTCAAACCAATACGGAGCGCGCAGCTGCAGATAGCCCATCAGACAAACATCCGCGGCAGCCTGATCCTCAGGGCGCTTCAGAAATTCATATTTTCCACCAGGCAGGAAATTACGCTCGACATTCTTGAAGGATTTTTCGTCGTCAAGATCGCCAATCAGCAACATGCCCCACTGGTTTGCAATCTGCTCAAATTTCTCACGCACGCTCTGCGGATAAAAGCCGGGCACAACCAGGTTGCAGATGTCATCGCGGAAATTGAAGTTGTCATTGCGCAGACGCACGAAATTTTCCATGGCCGCAACACTCATACTGAAGATATCTTTCATTGCGGCCGGGTCTACATTCAGGACATAGACTTCCACAGGCTTCCGGACCTTGCCATCCATGACCTTACTGTTTTCAAAGAACAACTGCAGCTGGCGATAGCTCTCCTCAATGGGACGAATCTGCTCAAACACCTGGGCCAGCAGTTCATCGCGCACAGACTCGCCTTTGTCAATCTGCGTCTGCAGCTTCTTCACCGTATCGTTGTAGCTATCGCTTTCATGCAGGAGCTGGTCGAAATTCGTGAGCTGCGACAGAAACTCTTTTGCTGATTGCGCAGTAAAAATGCTCGACAGCTCGCGTTTTTCGTCTGTGAGAGCCGGATGCAGGTCGGCAAAAATGTCCTGCAGTAATTCGCGTGCGGGAGAATCAGCAATCAATTCTTCCGTTGTTTTTGTTTTTGTAAGTGTCTGCGTATCCGCCATTACTGTTTACCCCCCTTCGCTACCCGTTCCAGTTCACCGCGAAGTTTGCCCAGCGCTGCAATGATCTCCTTGCGCTGCGCTTCATTTGCCCACGCTCTGCGCACAGTGGGCAGTTTCCAACGGTCTTTCAACCGGTAAAGCAAATCGATATTGGATTTCAGGTCGGCGATGTCATTGCGCAGATATTCCACTTCACCGTCCTCTTTACGGATTTCCTGTTTTTTCTGAAGGTTTTCAGGATCGAAGTCCTTAATGCTGCGGAAACGAAACTCTGCCTTGAACTCAGCTTCGTCCTCTCCGGCATTCCCGGTAAATTTCAATTTTGGCTGGAACTTGCGGAAAGAGTCACTCAGGTCCTCAACCTTCGTCAACTCTTCATTCTCGGAGACCGCCTCTGCGCCGACGCGTTCCGGCGTCATCGGCAACATCATGGCGCACGTCGAAGTGGGCACTTTGCGAACGTGCGGTGTAATTCCCTTGCGAACTACTTTGATCAGCGGCATTTGTTTCTCCTTTATCTTTTTCTTTCTTTATTTGCGTTCTGTAGTTCCGGCATTGGTGAATTCAGTTCTCAACCTGACCTGGGTAATCTGTGCGGCTGTTCGCTGCGGCTGACCAGCAGCAGATTCTGAATCAAACCCATTCGGCGCATTGCGCACCTGTACCCCTGACGCTTGCACGGTGGGCTCTTTGCTCCAGCGGCGTCGCACAGCGGTCAAGCCGCCGGGTTCGTTTCGCCAAACGATGCGCGGTATCCAGAACCACAGAAGCAACAACACCACTCCAAGCCCAATGAAAACCAGTATGCCTCGCAAAACTGTGCTCCATCCGGAGATTGTAGGAGGCTCAAACGCAGATAAAGCCTGCAAAGCTTCATAGCCAATGTGGCCCTTGTAGAGCGGAGTCGCTATTGCCGGCGGCACGAAATCGATGGAAGGACTCGTCAGAATCTTTCCGTCTAGTAAATGCAACACGACAACAAAATGCGAGTTGCGCGCCGCTAAAGATTGACGGTCGCTCGCAGACGGCAGAAAAGCGATCTCAAGATTACTTGGATGCACCGGCGCCGAGGAGCGAAAGGCTTGCGCCAATTGTGCTGGATCAGTTGCAAGGAAGAAACGAGTGGATAATCTGCGCAGCGCGTCAACGTCAATATCCACAGGATCGCCAAAACCAATCCCAATGACGCCCGCACCTGCTGAGTGCACCTTCGCAGAAGCCTGCTCAAGCCCTAAATCGCCGTCCAGCAAGTCATCATCGTCTCCACGAAGGACCTCATTTTTCCCATCGGTCATGACAATGAGTTGCGGTGTGAGATTGCTACGGGACGTTCCGGCTTTTTCAAGGCGCGCTACTTCGGAATCAAGCACGTTCACGCCGGTAAATACTGCCTGGTATAACGCGGTATTGTTTTTGGGTCCAGGAGTTGGAAGAGCATTCAGCTGCGCAATTGCCTGATCGCGCTTTGAAGTGAAGACCGCGGCCTGAAGCGTAGGCACAACGTGATGGCTCTCAAATGGGACAATCGCCACCTCGTCCACGCCATCCTGCATGCTTGCAAGATAATTTTGTATGGCTTGTCGCGCTGCTTCAAAGCGGCTTGTTCCCGGGGCTACCTGCTGGTTCATGCTCCCGCTGATATCAATCTCAATGAGCACTACATTCAGCTTGGCGGTTGCGTTCGGTCCAGCGTCGGCCTTGACATAAAACGGTGAAATTGCACCTTCAGGCGTTTCAATGGAGACTGCCTTCGTCAATCGGTCTTCGGGAGGGAGCAGTACACCTGCCGGAGCTCCGCTCTCATCAACTGGAATAACGCCCAGACGGAAGCAAGGCGCAAGCGTAACAGGGGAGCAGTCCTGAAGCGATACCGGCTCTGTCACATGCAGCGCACTCGGGGTATCTGCCGACAGAATGCCGCCGGGGATGGCAAGCACGCCAGCCAACATGATCGAAGAGACAAGTCGCATCTTCATTCGCCTTGCCTCGCTGCTGTGAATCTGAATGCCGTGCGTCCGATCAGGATATCGTCCGATTCTGTCACTTCCTGCGAAGTTGTTACTGTTTTGCCGCGAACACGGAGAACATACTTGGCAATTCCCGCTGGCCCGCCGGCATCCGGATGCCGCGCAATATAAAAGCGCCCTTCCTTCGAATAAAGGACCGCATGGCGCGGAGCCATCGAGGCATCGGGAATAAAGATCTCCGCTCCAGGCTGGAAGCGCGTTTCTGACTGAGAAGTGGCAAGACTCCCTATGACATACGTTTCTTCATGCTTCAAATCCCAGAACTTACGGCTGCGACCATACTTGCTCTGTGCGCGCGGGTCGCCGCTGCTGATAAATTGCACTGCGCCATCCCGGATGAGCAGAGGAGCCAGCCCGGCGCCTAAACCAATTCCAGCACCCATGAGCATGAGTCCGGCGGCCTGACAAAGCTCCGGCTGGTGCGGCCCCAGGCCGACAAACAATAGCCCGCCAAGCAAACCGCCTGCCAGACCGCCCGTATACGTATGAAGAATCCGCATTCGGTTCGACTGTATCCAGCGCAAACCAATGCCCAGCCCAAGAATCGAAGCTGCCAGAGACCATCCCGCCAGACGGTACAAAATTGGCGAGTCAGCAGATACCTTGGTCCGCAGAAACCACAGCATCAAAATCGAAATTGCGGCAGCTGCGATGGCGATCAATATTCCCGCGCCAATGGTTTTCCAGCGAAATGATCTTCCCGAAAAGCGGTCTAATTGAACGAAGAGAAAAGGGGTAAGCAACAGTGCGAGCACAAGAATAAGGATCGCGTCAGCCAGCCACTCAGCGGATGCGGATTCCACAGCAGCACTAATCAGTGCATTTGTGCCCCACGCTGCGAGGCCAGCCAATGCTCCAGACAAAGCGGAGAAATACAGGAAGGGGAAAAAGCCCATACGTTCCGTTCAACTTTAATAAGGCCATGTCCGGCCATGTTTTTGTCATCAGATGAACTTAAATTCAAGTTCTTTTAATAAAAATCTTCGGGGAAAAAATCTGGCGCTTACTCCCCTAGCGCAGAACACTTAGAATCAACTCGTGATTTCTAGGTTGTCTGTTATGCATTCACCCTCAAAGCTAGATAGAACTTACTACAGTCGGTTCAAGACTGAATCTGTGTCTGTGGCCTTGGTTGGCCTTGGAGCTCTCGGGTCAGAAATTGCCCGGCAGCTCGGACTCCTAGGAGTCGGTACAGTGGCCTTAGTTGATAACGGACTTATCGAGCCCGTCAATAGTTCTCAAAATATATTTTTCCGGAAACAATCAAACCTTGCCCGGTCAAAGGCAGAAGTAATTGCAGATGAGGGGGTTACCTATTTTCATAAAACTAAGTGGATTCCATTGATATCCGAAATTGCGGATGTCGGTTTGGGGAAGTTATCGGACTGCTCGATCATCTTCAGCGCAACGGACAGTGCCCTGTCACGTGTGGAGACCGCCTACACCGCCCGTCGCCTTGGCATACCAATGATCGATGCGGGGCTACTTGGTTCGGCATACTGGCGCGGACGAGTCGCTTGGTTTTCGTCTCATCAGGAAGCGGCCTGCTATTTCTGCCAGTTAAGTGAAAACCGCCGGGCTGAAATTCTGGCGCTGTCTCATTCGCCGACACTTGGCTGTCAATTGGCCGAGGAAAACGTGGATATGCCGAGCACACCAACGATGTCCGCAGTGGTAGCAGGGATTGCCATTGATCTTGCATTCCGTCATGGCCTGCCTGCCGGTGAAAATCATTCGTTTGCATGGGACATAGACCTCGGGCACCCACCCAATTTGAAAGCACACAGCCTCACCGCATCATCAACATGCCCGTTTCATCATTTCAGGGAGAAGAGTGCGCTCATTCCATTGCCGTTTAACAGATCTTTTGATGAATCGTTACGTGCGGTAAATATAGACACTGTTGAGTTAGACTGGCCGATTGTTGTCCTAGCCACTTGTTCAAAATGCGGATGCGACTGGCGCCCCATGCGGAGACTGGCATGGTCACGGAAGCATTCTCAGTGTTTCAATTGCGGAGAGACCAACCACTTCCGTTTTAAGGCCATCCATCGAATATCTGTGGGAGACGCATCCGCGCGGCATACTCCGGCGGACTTATCTTATTCTAAAGACCACCTTTTTTCTCCGGTCTATGATAGCGGCAGACAACAATCATGACGGGACGCTTTGATACAACAACGCAGAAGATCGGAATGCTTGCTCTTGCGTTCACCATCTTTCTCGTTGCTACGCTTGCAGGTTTCGCGGCGCTCGCTGTCGCTGTCATCCTCATTGGTGCCGCCTCGCCATTTCTCGTGCAGGCATTAGACATGCCGTCTCGACCGTGGTGGCTATTGCCCACCTCGCTCACGGCTGCACTCCTTGCCGCGCTTGGGGTGGTTGTTGCAATCCATCAAGTAAGTGCAGAGTGGTGGATCCTCCCATTCGTCTTATTTGCAGTAATTTCAGGCACATCCATCCTGAGTAACATGACGAAACACCGCTGCGCGTTGTGTCATCGCAGGCTTGGCCCGCATGCAATCACTTTTGGATGCCCGCGTTGCGGCCTGGAGGTTTGCGACGACTCCTGCTGGAGCTTTGAGCACCGCCGCTGTCGCATGTGCGAAGAGAACCACGTCCCGATCCTGCCATCGCAAAGCCAGTGGTGGGATCGCTACCTTGGCCCTCGAGTGCAGCAGGGACGTTGTCAGCTTTGCATGGCATCGCCCGAGCAATCCGATTTGCGCGGCTGTGGACATTGTCATCGTCCGCAATGCCGGGACTGCTGGGACCAGAACAATGGAGAATGCAGCCGGTGCGGCTGGGTCATGCCCAACTTGCCCGAACCGCTTAAGACCTTCGCCGTTCATATTCCTGCCCAGATGGAGAACTGAAATGCCCAAATTTCAAGTGTATTTCGATACTGTGCGCGGAGAAACCCGCTACAACGTCGATATCGACGAAGACGAGACTCTGGACGAGGTATTGGAAGAAATCCTCTTCGATCTGCGCGAACGCGGCGATGTTTTAGCCGGCGAAGGTGAACCTCAGGTCGTCTGGAACGGGCAGAGCCTGGATTTTTCCCTTCCCTTATTCCAGCAAGGGGTTCGAGCAAATGACGTGCTTCGCGTATCCACCATTGCCACAAATGGATAAGCCGCTGCCCTTGCGCGAGCGGCGTCTTGCGCACGAATGGGACCTCATCCAGAAGCTTATGGCAGAATATCCGGACAAGATTTCCGGATTGCAGCACATAGATGACGAAGCCTTTCTTATTTCTGTCAATGATATGCCCGCACTTTATAAACAGCCTGGAGACGATTGGCGCGATGCTATAACTGACAAGCACTCTGTAACCGTCGCATTTCCCAGATATTTTCCATCCCTGCCTTGCGAAATATTTCTCAGCCGTCCTGTCTTTCATCCAAACGTAGATCCGGTAAACGGGTTTGTTTGTCTTTGGAATCGGCACCGTGTGGCAAATACTGTGATGGATGCGCTGGCCAGACTCGCGGCAGTCCTTGCATGGCGGCTCTACAATCCGGATGCACCTCATTTGATGCAGCCAGATGCTCTCACCTGGTATGACAGCTCAACTGAAGCTCGATCCAGGCTGCCTTTGACGCACGATCCTTGGATAATAGCGGATCAGACCTGGGAGAGAACGGAGCATCATCGCAGGAGGCGACTGTCGTGATGCCTGTCAGGTCTCCAGACCAAATGCCGATGGTTGACGTCCAGGAAGTGCGGGAACGGCTCAGCGTCATTCTTGCCGGAAAGTACAGAATCTTGAGTCAACTCGGCGCTGGAGGCATGGCAACGGTCTGGCTGGCGCTGCACCGCGCGCATGGAGCTTTATTGGCAATCAAGGTCTTACACCCGTCGTTTGCCAAGATTCCTGAATTACGCGAAGCCTTCCGTCGCGAGGCAATCCATACTGCAAAACTGGCTGATCACCCCAATATCGTCCCGATTTTTGATGTCGGTGAATCAGATGCACTGCACTACCTTGTGATGCCGTACATATCAGGGTGCGACCTCGATGAGGCGCTCCGGCGCTGCGGCAGATTTCACCTGGAGGATACGCTTACGGTTGCTCTCGAAACTGTGAAGACGCTCGCTTATGCCGAGGAGAAAGGGATATTGCACGGAGACCTCACGCTCGGAAATATTCGTATCGACCATTTTGGACGGATTCTGGTGCTGGATTTCGGCCTTTCGCAACCTCTCGTCTCTCACAACGGAATCAACCGTTTTAAGATCGGCACACCCTATGCGATGAGCCCTGAGCGAATTCGCGGCGATGTCCCGGATATCCGCTCTGATCTGTATTCGCTAGGTATTCTTTTGCTCCACCTGGGGAGTGGCCATTCACCTTTTGAAGGGAAAACAATAGAAGAAATCGAAGATCAGCATCTGCACAGAGTCTTGCCCATCCCAAACGCATTGCGAGAAGCCCACCATCCATTCAGCCATCTGCTGGAACGCTTTCTTGCGAAAGACCCCAAAGACCGTCCCTCGAATGCACAAGCAGTCGAGCGTGAATTACAAGCAATGGGGGCGATGAGTCGTTCCCTAAATATCACTTCACTGTTTTCAGATAGTACGCACGTCCCATTACGTCGCCGGTTATCTGACCTGACTGAGCAAGTAAATTAACTCCTGAAAGCTTGCGGACTAAATTCATAGTGAATTTATCTGCTGGTTACACTTTGAAGAATTGTTTGTGCTCCAGTAGCTAATATTGCTAGGTTTTGGCTATCCTGCCAGATGTACATTCTTTCTGCATTTTTTGACCGAAGACCTACATCGAAGTGTCTGTTTTGTACCTGATTTCCTTTTATAACGCTGGATACACGCACAGAGGAAACTTATGTCCCAGGCCCGAGTACACATCAGCTCCCAAGGTATTTCCGACACTCTCTGGAAAGACATTCAAGTCCGCCAGGCCCTCAATGAGCATTGGACCTGCAGAATTGAGTTACGAAACACTCTCGATGAAAAACCGAAAGTTGAGGAATTCATCGGGCAGCCATTAAAGGTCTCCACATTCAGTCTGCTCGGCGAAGAGAGCGTAATCTTCTCCGGTTTCATCATCACAGCACAGCTTGTTTATGAAGTGACTGGAAGTTACGGCGCGGTGGTCGAGGCCGTTTCAGATACCTGGAAAATGGATCAGGCTACGCGGCACGCATACTTTCAGAAGAAAACCGCCAGCGATGCTGCGAAACAAGTAGCTGGAAGGTATGGGCTTAACATCACAGGCGCGATGCCTTCCGGTCCTGAATTGAGCTATGCGCAATGGGACGAAACAGATTTCGCCTTTGTATTGCGCCTGGTCGATGACACGGAAGCATGGCTCCGCCCGAGCGTAAGCGGAGATAGCCCCGGCATTGAAGTGCAAACCGAGTTCCAGAGCGGGCCGACGGTCGAATGGCGTCAAGGCGAATATGGCCTCGTGGAATGGCGCGCAGGCGCGGCCTTGCGCCCGTTAAAAATGGAGGGATATCACTACGATCCGCTTCCAATGGAAAGCCAGTACCATTCGGATGTAACGGATGATGTGCCTTTTTACGGTAACGCCGCAGAATCGCTGGTCTCGTCAGCAAAACAACAAGGCACGCAGCTGCCAGCTGCCTATGTTGTCGAACGCCATCGCTCAGTAAACCAGGGCGATTACAACCAGAGACTGCAACGGGAATCCCGGCGCGCTCTGGCCTCATCCGTCGTTTGCCACGGCCTGAGCCGCGAACAGCAGGTCAGGGCCGGCGATGCGATTACTGTCTCAGGCCTTACGGGAGTGGACGCAACTTACGGCGTTACTTCCTGTACGCATCACTGGACCCCAAAGGGTTATGAAAACTCTTTTACCGCTACGCCAGCTCAGCACTGGTCACAGGCAGTCCGTCCACCACGCCCGTCGCTAACGGGTATTTATCCTGCGTGTGTCGTAGCCAATCACGATCCACATAATCAGGGACGCATCAAAGTTCGCTACTGGTGGCAGGACGAATCGGAAACCACCTGGGTGCGCCTCATTACCGGCCACGCTGGCTCAGGTCGTGGCTCACTTATGCATCCGGAGATTGGCGATGAGGTTGCGATTATATTTGAAGGCGGAGATCCTGAACGCCCCTATATCGTGGGGTCTTTATGGAACGGAGTACAACAGCCTCCGACCCAGGGTTACTGGTCCCCGGGATCACTCAATGGCTCAGAATTCGACGAAAACAATATCAAACGCTTTGTCACAAAATCAGGCCACCGCATTACCGCTGTTGATAGCGCCGGCAAGGAAACATTGACCGCGTCCACGCCTAAGAGCAACCGGTTCATGATGACAGAAAAAGCAAACGAAACTGGCCGCCCTGCAATTGTTCTTGAATCACAGGGAGATATTATTCTGGCTGCTCCGGAAGGCCGTATCCACTTTGTTTCAAAGACACAATCAAAGGAAGTTGGATAATC
>DATAQW010000264.1:0-6429 GCA_036264445.1 Pseudacidobacterium sp. | reverse complement strand
AATTATCTGAGTTTCGCGCTCGGCCAGCATATTACTCAAAACTACCGCCTGGGATGCCGCTTCCTGGGCTACATTGCTCCGCCTACAGCAGAAGGCGATGTTACGGTGCCGGAGGTGCTGGGCGGCGTAGAGGCGCTGCGTCAGCTCACGCGGCTGCATTTTGTCGATGAAGTAGTAATTGCCCAGGCATTGCCCACGGAACATGTGATCTTCCTTCTCGAAGAAGCTCGTGAACTGGGCATTGATATTCGCGCTATCTCCGGGCTTTACGGTGAACTGGCAGCGAATGGCGCCATCGAATATCTTGGCGTTTACCCGGTAACGCCGCTGCACCGCAGCCGCTCTAAGGTCTTTTCTACTTTCTTCAAGCGTGTTTTCGACCTGACCTTTTCCATGGCGGCATTGATAGCTGCCTTCCCGCTCATGCTGGTCATCTCTTTGGCCGTGCGCTTCGACAGCGAAGGCCCGATCTTCTACGTTTCCGAGCGCATCGGCAAGCGTGGGCGCGTCTTTCCCTGCTTCAAGTTCCGCACCATGGTCAAGGACGCGGAAAAGCGCAAGAAAGAACTGGCCGCACTGAATGAGCGCGATGGCATCCTCTTCAAAGTCTCCAACGATCCGCGCATTACCCGCACCGGGCGTTTTCTGCGCAAGTACAGCCTGGACGAACTACCGCAGTTCTTTAACGTGCTACGCGGCGAGATGAGCATCGTCGGTCCCCGACCGCCGATTGCAATCGAAGTCGCCAAATACGAGCTTGAGCATTTCCGCCGCCTGGAAGTGATGCCCGGACTGACTGGGCTCTGGCAGGTACATGCGCGTCAGGATTCGTCCTTCGCCAAGTACATTGAGCTGGATACAGCCTATGTCGAGAACTGGAGCTTCTGGCTGGATGTGAAGATCCTCCTGAAAACCGCTTTTGTCGTCGTTCGCGGAACGGGGACTTAGCCAACCGTACCCCCTACCATATCCCTGCCCCCGAACTTCGTTTGGGGGCACACTCCGGATGTCAGCTTTTTAGGTGCTATAAGGCTCCTGCATGCGCCAGAACTCCGTCCTTTATGAGCATCTGCTTGATTCCCCGCAGGGCTTGCCGGGTGCGCTCTTCGTTTTCGATCAGTGAAAAGCGGATATGACCATCGCCGAATTCCCCGAAACCGATGCCCGGGCTTACAGCAACTTTTGCTTCCTTCAAAAGCTTGGTTGAGAACTCAAGCGAGCCCAGCGAACGGTATTGCTCCGGGATTGGCGCCCAGACGAACATCGTTGCCTTAGGCATGGGAACCTGCCATCCAAGCTTATTCAAGCCGTGGACGAGCACATCGCGGCGGCTGCGGTAGTTTTCGCAAATCTCCTGAACGCATTCCTGCGGTCCCTCAAGCGCCAGAATGGAAGCAACCTGGATGGGAGCGAATGTACCGTAGTCGAAGTAGCTCTTGATGCGCGCTAGAGCGCCCACCAATGCCTTGTTCCCTACCATAAAGCCGACGCGCCATCCCGGCATGTTGTAGCTTTTGGATAAGGTGAAGAACTCTACCGCGATATCTTTCGCGCCAGGCACCTGCAGAATAGATGGCGCCTTGTATCCATCAAAACAGATATCGGCATAGGCAAGATCATGCACCAGATAGATGTTCTGCTCCTTGCACATCGCAACCACACGCTCGAAGAAATGCAGATCGGCACATTGCGTGGTCGGGTTCGCAGGAAAGTTGAGGATCAGCATTTTGGGGCGCGGATACATCAGCGGAATGGTCCGCTCGAGCTGGGCCAGAAATTCGTCGGTGTCGTGAATGGCGACGCTGTGAATGTTCGCACCGGCGATGACCGGGCCATAAATGTGGATGGGATAGCTGGGATTCGGTACAACCACAACATCGCCCTGATCAAGGGTGGCCAGGCAGAGGTGCGCGATTCCCTCCTTTGAACCGATCGTGACAATGGCCTCGGTGTCCGGATCGAGCGCGACATCGTACCGGTTCTGGTACCAGCTGCAGATGGCCTTACGAAGGCGGGGAATGCCGCGTGATAGCGAGTAACGGTGCGTGTCGGGTCTGCGCGCGGCCTCTATCATCTTGTCCACAATGTGCTGCGGCGTAGCGCCATCGGGATTACCCATTCCGAAGTCGATAATGTCTTCGTCCCGGCGGCGGGCCGCATTCTTCAGCTCAGTAGTGATGTTGAAAACGTAGGCCGGCAGTCTTTTGATTCTTGGAAACTCTTCCACGCGTCTGATCCTTGATTTCACTATAGAGGAAGTACGGTGTGATGATGTGCTGTGCTTGCTGTGGGAATCAAAGTTGTACCTTTGAGTTCCCTCCCATCCTTCCGCAAAAGATGCGAAAGGATGGGGCGTCCTCAAATCCCCCGGATTCTTCACTCTCCGTTCAATACTGCCTGCAGACGGTCGCTATAGCTGCGGCTTACGCGCAGCGGAGTGCCATCTTTGAGGCGCAGCAGGCAATCGCGATTGGCAAGCGCCTGCATTTCAGCAATTCGGTCCAGGCGCACAATTGTAGACCGGTGTATGCGAATAAATGCTTCGGGGTCGAGTCTGCGTTCCAGGATGTGGAGCGGCTCGCGGAGCAGATGTGTTTTCCCGTTTACGTGAAGCGCCGCGTAGTCGCCCTGGGCTTCGATCCACTCCACTTCATTCGCAGTCACAAAGAAGATACGTCGTCCGTTGCGAATAGCAAACCTTTGCGCATTACCAGGCGCGCGCCGCTGATGAAGGTCTGAAAGCAGCGACTCCAGACGCTCGCCCAGAGTGTTGTCACGCTCCATCTGCAACATGCGTTCTACACGTTCCACCGCTTCTTTAAAACGGATGTCATCGATAGGTTTTAGTAGATAATCGGTTGCATGCACCTGGAAGGCACGTAGAGCGTATTGGTCGAACGCCGTAAGAAAAACAACAGCGGGGCGCTCATCGACGGGAATATTCTCGAGCATCTCAAAACCGTCCATTTCAGGCATCTGCACGTCGAGAAAGATGAGGTCCGGCTGCTTCTCTGAAATGGCGTGCAGAGCGTCCTCTCCATTAGCGCATTCCGCCACCACTGCAAATTGCTGGTAGGGCTGGAGGCGCGAGACGATTCCACGGCGCGCCAGCGGCTCATCATCCACTACGATCACTCGATATGTCATGACAATTCCTCCTGCGGAACTGTTGGACCTGCTACTTCTACCGGATTTGCATAAATGTGAAACGGGATGCCGATTGTGACCTTGCAAATATCGCCATCGCAAAAATCAATCTCGAAGGTGTGCGCATTTCCGTAGAGCTGTTTCAGCCGTGTGCGGATATTGGTCAAGCCAATACCATTCGTGAATTTCTTGCCATTTCTCGGCATAATGTCATTCCGCACCTCAATCACGAGATTGCCCTGATCGCGACGCGCGGCCATAAATAGTCTGCCTCCATCTCTTCGCTTGCCAATACCGTGACGTACGGCATTTTCAACCAGCGGCTGCAAAATCAGGCGTGGTACTGCCGCATCGAGCAGTGCCGGATCGGTATCTTCAATCACAGTCAGCCGCTCACCCAGGCGCGTCTTTTCTATTTCGAGATAGAGGCTGGTGATGTCCAGTTCGTCGCGTAACGGGACTTCATAGGCTCCTTCGTCGTCCAGCGTGGCACGCAGAAAGTCAGCGAGGCGCGCGATCATGCGATTCGCCGTCGCCGTATCGCGCTCATAGACCAGCGTGGAGATTGAATTCAGTGTATTGAAAAGAAAATGAGGATGGATCTGATACTGAAGCGCTTTGAGCTCTGCCTGGCGGACGAGCGACTCGAGATGAAGCAGCCGTTCGCGCTCTTTAGATTGCGCTCCGTAGTACTTGATGCTGAAATACAGGGCACTCCAGAGGGCCAGTACAAAGGCCGGGGCGATTGCGTTGGCAAAAACATACGGCAGCTCAAATTTTTCCCATCCAGGCATCAGATACTTTGCATCGAGCCATAGCAGGATTGTGCCGCAGACCAGGCCCAACGAATAACATGTGCCGGCGACGATCCAGAAGACACGTCGCCATGACTCCTGCTCTCTCCAAAGTTTTCTGCATACGCGATGCAGCGGAAAGCTGGCGATGAAGCAGATTATGCAGAAAATCAGCTTGTAGAGGAGCTCTTCGCGCAGTTCTTTGGAGGGAAGAAAACTGATGAGCTGCACGCTGCAATAAACAATCCAGCCTCCCGCCTGAAACTGCCAGAAAGATGGAAGTCGTTGCTCTTTCGAAATCTGCACTTCAACACATGGTAGCGGGAAAACAGTTTCTTTCGCACTGCTGCGTAACGCAAAAAATGCACGATTTGACGATGCTCAACTTACAATCTTTGCAACAGCTATGGAATGGCACAATATCGTCGACGCTCGCAGCCCGGAACTCGATGAGATGGAACTGCGGTATCATCTTCATCCTTTGCACATAGAAGATTGCCGGCAACGACAGGAAAGTCCAAAGATCGAAGAGGGCGAAAGCTATTTGTTTACCGTCATCAAATGCATCGAACAGGCAAAGGATGGCGGAATCATTGCCCACGACATCGATCTCTTCCTGGGCCGCGATTATCTCATCACAATCGTCGAGCCCGATGACAAAGTCACACAGCAGCGCCTGGAGCGGTTGCGCGTTTCCAACAATCATCCACGTGCTGACCAGCTTTATTACCGTATCCTTGACGCAACGGCCGATGCTTATTTCCCGGTATTGGACCGGTTTAGTGAAGCCATCGATGATCTTGAAGACGAGACGCTGGGGCCTGCGACTCCTAAGACCCTTTCAAGAATTTTTGAAATTAAGCGTGTTCTGATCGATCTTCGCCGGATTCTGGTGCATACGCGAGACGTCTGCGCACATCTTCAGCGCGTCGATTCGCCATATATCAGGCGTGATCTCTGGCCTTTTTTGCGCGATGTATACGATCACATTGCGCGCAATCTTGACCAGGTGGACATGCTTCGCGACTTGTTAAATGGCTGTCTCGATGTCTACCTGTCGAACGTGGCCAACCGCACAAATCAGGTGATGAAGGTGCTTACCGTGCTCAGTACGATTGCCCTCCCGGCACTTGTTATTTCCAGCATTTACGGGATGAATGTCAAAGGTCTGCCTGCCTCAGGCGCGAGCCACGGGTTGTGGTTTGTGCTGGGGCTTATGGCGACCTGCACGGTTTTCCTGTTGTGGCTGCTTCGCAGGTTCAATTGGCTGTGAATTCATTCGTGTGGTTCAGTGCGCCGATTGCGAAACTGGCGTTGCAGCCTGGAAGGCTTCCAACTGCTGGTCAATGATGTATGTTACCCCGTCTGCAAATTTGTCCCAGTTAAATGTCTCCTCGTATCGGCCGCGTGCAGCAAAAGCCATGTTCAGATATGCATTTCGATTTTTTGCGAGCGCAATGATCCGCTCGATATAACGTTCTGCAGACGCATGCCTGTCTTCAAGAATTCCCGTTTTTCCGTCCTCGATGATGGAGGGCACGGCATCAACTGCGCGGGATATGGGAGGCAAGCCAAAGGCATATGCTTCGGCAAAGACCAGTCCAAAGCACTCGGCGCGTGTGGGGACGATGAGGAAGTGGGAGTCGAGGAACAATTTGCGCAGTTTTTCTCCACTCTGCGGATCGTCGACTTTGAGAAGCCCGTGAATCTTAACAACATCCTGAATATCAGATGGTACTTCAGGAGCGCATCCGACGATATGCAGGCAGAGATTCTTGACGTTTGCATTCTTGAGTCCCCGCACTACTTCCAAAGTAAGCGGGCCGCCTTTTCGCTCCCAGTCTTTGCCTACGTATAAAAGATCAAGCCTGTCTGCCGGGCGCGCCTGTATTACTGCTTTCAGTTCGTCGCCTGTGAGCGATGGGTACCAGTTTGCGCCCATGCGCTGGACGTGTATCTTGTCTGAAGAAACGTCGTATAGCTTCTGAGCTTCTGAAGCGGCCCATTCGGAAGGATAGACGAGCCCGGTACAACGCTTGGCTGTCTTTGCTTCCAAAGCTGCGAAGCGGCCCCCTAGAATCGGCATACTGGGATCGAACGGCTTGTACGACTCTTTCCAGGCGAGCCACGGCGCATCAGTGAACATGTAGGTGGGTATTCCGGGATTGTTCAAGTAAAGAAGGCAATGGCTTGAAATAGAGAGGATGGCATCCGGCCGGTGTTTCTCAATCGCCGCTTCCACTTCTCGCGCAAACTGTTTTTGGGCCGCCCTGGTTAAATACAGCGGATAACGCGGCTTTTTGCCTCCGCAGACAACCCGCAGCAGCACATTGACTGGCGTCCGGCGCGGCTTCAAGTTTGACACTACAGATAGATTGTTGACCTTTGTCTCAAGTGCGATTCGCATGTTGTATGGAATACCGCTCCAGGAGCGCGGGTTATAGGGGTCTTCAAGAGTTACTAGTAAAAGACGCGTCAATTTCTTATT
>DATAQW010000256.1:0-5091 GCA_036264445.1 Pseudacidobacterium sp. | reverse complement strand
CAGAGAACCAAAGAACGGGCGCTCTTTATGGACATGGTAGAAGCCTTCGGCCTGCGCCTTGGAGATGGATGCTTTCTTAATAGCGACAATTTTGAAACCAGCCTTCTCGATTTCGGCGAGAATGGCTCCTGTATAGCCCTTGCGGACCGCGTCTGGCTTAATGATGCTAAAGGTGCGTTGGGACACCTGGTGTAATCTCCTTGCAAAAGATGCGTTATTTCCAGTGTAAAGCACACTATGGCTGTATCGCAGAGTGATGTGAACCACGCCACGGTCACGGCTGATGCAACCGCATCATTGTGAAGCCTACTCGATAAAAGAGCGCACCGATTTCAGGTCGCTTGGCGTATCAATATCAATTTCGCCACCAGGAAAATCAATGAACGATGTATCGCCTCGGTGCTTTTCAATGATTTGGTGCGCTCCTTTGTCACCGTCTATGTTTTTGAGCGCGGGATATAAATCCTTGCTGAAAATAGCCGGTGCGCCTAACTTGCCTGCATAGCGAGAAGCAGTGATGAGCGAATCCTCCTCATCACTTTTCCGGAGAAGTGCCTGAATTACGGTCAGTGAAAGCTGGGGTTGATCGGAGAGAAGAACCAGCACCCGTTCAGGCAATGAGTCTTCCTGTTCAATCGCTCCAATGCTACAGCGCAGCGATGATCCCATGCCGGATTGCCACTCAGAGTTGATGGCTATCTTTGCGTTGAGATCAACAATTTCCTTTTGCAGCTGTTTCGCTTCAAATCCGAGTACAACCACCACAGGTGAGCAGCTGGCTTCAATGGCAAGCCTTACTGTGCGGTGTAAGAGAGATTCATTGCCGAATTTAACAAGCTGTTTCGATTGGCCAAGCCGCGTTGAAGCGCCAGCGGCAAGCACGATAGCGGCGCAATGAGTCTCAGGCATGAATGGGCAGCAAGTGGGCGCGTTTCTTCAGCGAGAGACCTTCACGTCCGTTGAGTACAGCAAAAATCTCGGCCACGATGGAGAGCGCGATGCCTTCTGGAGAATGTGCGCCTATGTCAAAACCAACCGGGGAATGAAGCAGGGCCAGGCATTCTTCCTGCCGGAGATGAACATCATTCGCAATTTCGCTGATGAGGCGCAAAGTGCGCTGGCTTGGACCTAAAATGCCAAGATATCTCGGGGCAAGCGGCAGTAATTTGCGCAGCAGCGCGCGGTCCTGCTCATAGCTGTGCGTCATCAGGACATAGGCATGCTCACTGTCCAGATCGAGGCCATCCAAAAATGCTGATGAGCCATAGTCAAGCGCAAGGATCTTATCTGCCGCGGGGAAGCGTTCCGGTCGAACAAGACTTGACCGGCCATCGGCGACGGTCACATGCCATCCTAGTTTCCGCGCAAATTCTGACAGGGGTTTAGCATCGTCGCCCGCGCCAAAGATAGCCAACGCTGTGAGAGGTTCGACATATTCAACGAAAAGTTCATGCTCGCCGGGAGCAAAGAAAGAACAGTGTTCTCTCATGGCGCGCTCTATGAAGTTTTCCAATCCTGAATGAGATGCAAACGGAGTCGATCCATCTGCTGAGCGGACAAGCAAGGTCTTTGCGACATGTATGTCAGTAATGATTACAAATGCGCGGCGTTCTTCTAGGTTTGCCTGTAAAGCATCCAGTATTGCGTGAACTGCTGCGCCGCGTTCCAGCAAAACGTAGACAACACCTCCACAGCCGAGGCCGTAAGGCATGGGCGAGTCTTCATCAAAGAAGCTGCTGTAGCGTTGGATGGTTGGCCCATTCTCAGTAAGCCACCATGCTTTTTTCGTGACCTCGCCCTCAAGGCACCCACCGCTGATTGTTCCGGCCCGCTGGCCGCTCCTTGTAAGCAGCATGCGTGCGCCGGGTTTGCGATAAGACGAGCCTTCTGTGCGCACTACAGTCGCCAGGCAGACTTCTTCTCCGCGGGCCTTTGATAAACGCCAGAGGTCGACGATTTGTTTCAGCTCAGACATTGGCTATGCCAGCAATTGCTCGATGCGGATCGGCAGATTGCGAACACGGATTCCCGTCGCGTGATAGACCGCCATGGTAAGCGCCGAGGCTACGCCGGTGAGTCCGATTTCGCCTACGCCGCGTGCTCCATATTCATTCAGGTTCAGGTCCGGATAATCAAGAAAAATGCAGTCAAGCTGTGGAATATCAGGGTTAGAGGACACAATATAGTCGGCGAAATTGTTATTCAGGGGCTTGCCGTTCCGCGAGTCGTAGAGCGTTTCTTCAAAAAGCCCCATACCAATGCCCATCACAACTCCGCCCAGAATCTGGTTGCGTGCAGTCTTCTGGTTGATGATGCGTCCTGCATCCATTACTGTAAGCCAGCGGGAGACACGCAGGCGCGCAATGCCTGGATCCCATGTGATTTCGCAGAACTGTGCGCCAAAGGTGTGGCTGGAGAGTTTTTTCGGGCCTTCGTCGGGACTGGTCTTTGCCTGTCCATCAATACCAGAGAGGCGGCGCATAGCGAGAATCTCATGAAACGGCACACCGCCCGATAATTTGCCGGGTCCATGCAGCATGCCTCCATTCACTCTTATGGTTTTTGGATCAGCATTGTGGAAAGGCGAATCTGGCGTTTTAACAGCGACTTGTATGAGGGTATCGATGACGTTGTTCGTGGCACCAGCCACAGCCGGCAGCACAGACGCAGTCGCTGTCGAGCCACCTGACATCGGACCCGGGGTGAGCGAGCTATCGCCCAGCACAACCTCGATCTTGTCGACTGGGATTCCGGTCTTTTCTGAGACCACCTGTGCCAGGATCGTGTAGGTTCCCGTGCCAATGTCTTGAGTTGCGCTCGATGCCCGCGCCGTGCCATCGGCATTCAGGCGAACACGCACCTCGGCTGATCCGCGGCCTGCAGGCCAGGTACATGTGCCCATACCCCATCCGAGAATCAAATCGCCATCGCGCATGGAACCGACTTTGGGGTTGCGCTTGCTCCAGCCAAACCGGTCTGCGCCGGTTTGATATGCCTCACGCAGATGCTTGCTTGAAAAAGGCTTATTAGTACTTTCGTCATTTTCCGCATAGTTGCGGAGCCGCACTTCGAGCGGATCAAGATTCAGCTTGATCGCCAGCTCGTCCATGGCCGACTCAAGAGCGAAGAGGCCGGGCGTAGTGCCGGGGCCGCGCATTGGCGTCGGAGTGCCAATGTTTAATTGGACGAGATGCTGCTGTGCCGTAACGTTCGCGCAGCTGTAGAGGAGCGGTGTAGGCTCAGTGCAGTTCTCGGCGTAATCGTCAATAAAAGACGTCGTTGACAAGACATCATGCTGCAGCGAGACGAGCTTGCCATCCTGCGTTGCACCAATGCGTATGCGCTGCTGCGTGTCGGGACGATGCCCAACAGTGGTGAACATCATCGTGCGTGGAACGGATACCTTCACAGGGCGATTTAGACGGCGCGCTGCCATGGCAGCGAGCATCGAATGCGGCCATGGGAAAAGTTTTCCTCCGAACCCCGATCCGCAGAACGGCGAAATGATGTGGACATTTTCCAGCGGCATGCCGAGCATTTCCGACATGACATGGTGATGGTTCACAACGCCCTGTGTAGTTTCATACAGCGTTACCTTGTCGCCATTCCACACGGCAATGGTAGCGTGCATTTCCATTGGGTTATGCGTCTCGGCGGGCGTCCTATATGTCTGATCAAGCTGTACCGGAGCGCTTTTGAATGCGCTGTCGGCGTCCCCGCGCTTGTAATGCCGGACCGGGTCGCCGGTAGGAGCAGGAGCATCAGCTAAATGCACTGTTGGCTTCTTCTCCTGGTACTCCACTTTTATGCGGACGGCCGCATCCTGCGCCTGCTCGAAGGTATTTGCAACTACGAGAGCTACAAATTGTCCGTAATAATAAACAACGTCGTCTTCAAAAGGGGGACGGCTTTCGCTGGCGCGGCTATTGCTTTCAATGCCATTTGCCGAGCGAAAAAGAGGGTCGGAGTTGCCATGATGAAGGACGGCAAGTACCCCGGGCATTTTTTCTACAGATGAGGAATCAATACGCGCAATTTTTCCGTTTGCGATGGTGCTGGGGACGCCGACCCCGTAAGCAATTCCATCGAGGGGATGATCGACGGCATAACGCGCCGCTCCAGTGACTTTGAGCTTGCCGTCAACCCGGCTTACCGCTGCTCCTATGACTGATGTGCTCATTGACTCGTCCCAACTATGCTGTTTGCGTTGTTACCTGAAGAGCGCGAACGATAGCGCGCTTCGCTAATTCCACTTTGAATGCGTTGTCGCGCATAGGTTTTGCCGGCTTGAGCGCAGCCTCCGCCGCGGTCCGGAAAGTTTGTTCATTAGCTCCCCGGCCGTGCAAGGCTTGTTCTGCTTCTTTTGAGCGCCATGGTTTTGTTCCAACACCTCCCATAGCGACGCGCGCATACTGGATCTTTCCACCGCTCACCTGCATGATGACTGCCGCTGACGCCAGGGCGAATTCATACGATGCACGGTCGCGCAACTTCAAATAGTGCGAACGCGCGCCCTGCGGCAAAGCAGGAAGCGTAACGTGGGTGATGAGTTCGTCCGGTTCGAGGACGTTTTCCTTATCAGGAGTTGAGCCAGGGAGCAGATAAAAATCATTCAGCGCGATACTGCGTTCGCCTTTTGCTCCTGTTGTGTGCACCGTTGCTTCGAGGGCCATCATGGCAACTGCCATGTCCGAGGGGTGGGTCGCGATGCAGTGTTCACTGCCGCCAAGCACAGCGTGTATACGGTGGAATCCATCGATAGCAGAGCAGCCTGAGCCGGGTTCTCGCTTATTGCACTTATAATTCGTGTCCCGGAAGTAGTAACAACGTGTGCGTTGTAATAGATTGCCGCCCGTGGTTGCCATGTTGCGCAGCTGTGGCGAAGCTCCGGAGAGGAGCGCCTCAGACAATACGGGATAGCGCTGCTTTACATCCGGATTCCAAGCCAGGTCGCTGTTGCGAACCATAGCGCCAATCTTCAAGCCGCCGTCAGGTGTAGCTTCGATACGGTCGAGGGGGAGACCATTGATATCGACCAATGTAGCTGGGGTTTCAACGTTCAGCTTCATCAAATCGACAAGCGTGGTGCCG
>DATAQW010000214.1:0-9299 GCA_036264445.1 Pseudacidobacterium sp. | reverse complement strand
TGCCTTCAGAAAGACAGCCGCATCGTCAAGGCGATCTTCATTGTGATCATCGCCGTTGCTTGCATCACCATGGTCATTACGCTGGTGCCGGGTATCTTCAATGATCAGGCTTCCAGCGCCGACACCTATGCGACCATTCGCGGAGGCGGTCTATTCGGTCGCTTTTTTGCCTCCAGCGATGAAGTGCCCATGCAGGATGTGGAGCAGCTTGCGCAGCGCATGATGCAGCGTCAGCAGCTCCCGGATTTCGTGCTGCCGTATATGGTGCAGCGTGTGGGACAGGGGCTGATCGAACAGCATATTGAGCTTCAGGAAGCGAAACACCTCGGCATTCAGGTCACGGATGAGGACCTGCGCAATTTTCTACACACGGGAATGTGGGGGCAGGTGCTCTTCCCCAACGGCAAATATGTCGGCGATGAGCGATATGCCAGCCTGGTGTCGGAGAACTTCGGCATCTCGCGCGACAAGTTTGAAAGCGAGCTGAAAAAAGAGATTCTGCAGCAGCGGTTGCAGTCGTTTATTACTGCTGGCGTTTCGGTTTCTGACCAGCAAGTGCGCGACGCCTTCACGCAACAGGCCACCAAGATCAAATTTGACTATGCAGTGATCAGCGCTGACGACCTGCGCAAGCAGATCAATCCGACGGATGCAGAGCTGCAGACGTTCTTTAAGCAGAACGCAGACCGTTATGCCAAAGCAATTCCTGAAAAACGCAAGATCCAGTACATAGCATTCACAACGGCAAATCTGCCGGGTGGCGCTCCGCAGGTAACGGATGCTGAAATCCAGCAGTACTACTCGCAGCACCAGAATGATTACAAGGTCGATGATCAGGCGAAGGTGCGGCACATCCTCATCAAGGTCGATCCAAATGCTGACGCCAAGGCCGATGCTGCAGCCAGGCAAAAGGCAGAGGACATCCTGAAACAGCTGCGCGGCGGCGCAAACTTTGCTGATCTGGCAAAGAAATACTCAGATGACCCGGGCAGCAAAGATCAGGGCGGGGAACTGGGCTTCATCAAGCATGGCGTGACAGTGCCGGAGTTTGACAAGGCTGCGTTTGCGTTGCAGCCTGGGCAGATTTCTGACCTGGTGCGTACGAAGTTTGGCTACCACATCATCCAGACGGAAGAGAAGCAGACCGCGCACACACGTTCTCTGGATGAAGTGAAGCCTGAGATTGTAGCTGTATTGACGCGCCAGAAGGAATCGCAGGCGCTGCAGGCTTTTGCCCAGCAGCTCGCGAAGGAAGCACAGAAGAGCGGCCTGGAACAGACGGCTGCGGCGCATCACCTGCAGTTAGGCACGACGGATTTTCTGGAACAGAATGCCGTTGTTCCGGGACTTGCTGATGGCTCGCAATTGCTCACCAATGCATTCACCGCGAAGCCGGGAGCAGCGCCGCTTGTGGCTTCGACTGGCGATGGATACGCGGTATTTCAAGTGAAGGATGTGCAGGTGGCACGTGCTCCTACATTTGAGGAGTTCAAATCACATATTCTGAATGATTTCCGTGAGCAGCAGCTTCCGCAGCTTTTGACGCGCAAGATGAATGAGCTTGCCGACAAAGCGCATGCGGAGAACGATCTGGCTAAAGCAGCCAAGGAAGTCGGAGCGACGATCAAGACGAGCGATCTCGTTGGCCGCGAAGCCCAGGTTCCGGAGCTGGGGCAACTGTCGCAGGTTGCGCCCGCGCTCTTCGATCTGAATGTAGGACAGATCAGCAAGCCAATTAATACCGGACGCACAGCGGTAGTAGCTAAGCTGATCGACAAACAACTGCCGACGGCCGATGAGATTCAGAAGAATTTTGAGTCGACGCGGGATGCGCTGCTGAATCAGCAGCGTCAGCAGATGTACGAAGTATTTGTGACGAACCTGATGGATAGATACCAGAAGGAAGGCCGCATCCGGGTCAACAAACGGGCGCAGCAGCAGCAGTCGTAAAATACAAGTAATAAGCAACTAAGGCCCGCGGTTTGGAATCTTTCGAATCGCGGGCCTTTTTCCCTTTCAATGAAATTGCGGTGGAAACTCATTTTTAAGAACGGCAGGTCCCTCCGCTCCGCGTTCTGCGCTCCGGTCGGGACGACAAAATATAGCTCTACCGTCAGGACAACCTATGTCATTTGAGCGCTCTTCCGGATTGTTGTTGCACATTACTTCTCTTCCTTCTTACGGCGGGATCGGTGATTTAGGGCCTGCTGCGTATGAGTTTGCTGATTTTCTTCAGGCAGCCAAGCAGCGGCTGTGGCAGGTGCTGCCGCTGAGTCCTACGGGATATGGAAATTCACCGTATGCGGCCCTTTCGGCCTTTGCGGGCAATCCGCTGCTGGTGAGCCTGGAGAAGCTTTCAGACTGGGGATGGATTGATGGCGATCGCATTGCAGGATTGCCTGGGCGGACAGGAAATGTTCACTTTGAAGAAGTGGCGCAAAAGAAAAGGCCTCTGCTAATTGAGGCTGCGCGCAATTTTCTTCACCGATACAAGGAGCCGCATTTTCAGGAGCAGTGGACGCGGTTTGAAGGCTACTGCGGCATCAATGGCTCGTGGCTGAATGACTATGCGCGCTACGCTGTTCTGAGGCGGAAATTCAATGCTGCACCCTGGAATGAATGGCCACAGGAGTTTGCACGTCGTGACAAGAATGCCTTATCACATTTCGATCACGAACACCGCGAAGAATTGGCGATTGCCAAGGCGATCCAGTTTGCGTTCGATGAGCAATGGTCAGCGCTGCGGCAATACTGCGCGGAGCGCGACGTTCGATTGCTCGGCGATATTGCGATCTTTGTGAATTACGATAGCGCCGATGTTTGGACGCATCCTGACATTTTTGAATTGAAGGAAGATTTATCGCCGCTGCGCGTGGCAGGAGTGCCTCCGGATTATTTCAGCGAGACAGGGCAACGGTGGGGCAATCCGGTATACCGATGGGATGTTCTGGAGCAGCGCGGGTTCGACTGGTGGGTAGACCGCATCCGGCGCTCAAATGCTTTATATGACTTGATCCGACTTGATCACTTCCGCGGCTTTGAGGCGTATTGGTCGATTCCGGCAGAAGAAGAAACGGCAGTGAACGGCGAATGGGTAAAGGCTCCGGGTGCTGCTTTGTTTGCGAAGCTTGGCGAGGCGCTTGGCAGTCTGCCGTTCATTGCAGAAGACCTTGGAGTAATTACTCCGGAAGTAGATGCGTTGCGCGAGCAGTTTGGATTTCCTTGCATGCGCGTTTTGCAGTTTGGATTTTCGAACCGTGAAGCGCACAATCATTTGCCGCATCGATTTGAGAAAAACACCGTTGCCTATACCGGAACACATGACAACGACACAACGTGCGGGTGGTGGGAGAACGGCGCAACAGTGGTGGAGAAGGCTGCTGCTGACGCTTATCTCGGCAAGACGAGAAGCGGTATGGTGTGGCCGATGATTCGCGCTGTGGCAACTTCAGTGGCGGATATCTGCCTCTTTCCGATGCAGGACATTCTTGAACTTGGTTCCGAAGCGCGGATGAATGTGCCGTCACAGGTATACGACAACTGGGGCTGGCGTTGTCCTGAGGGGGTGCTGGTTCCAAAGCTGGCGCAGAAGCTCGCTGCTCTCACAGAAGTCACAGACCGGGATGGAATAGCTGCAGAATGAGAAATTTTGTGAGGCCCTGTTTTTCACTTTCGCTTCCCACCTGATCGCAAACTGTGCGATCGGGTGGGCACTCCTTGTTGTGGCTATCGAGGCAAAAGCAGATGACAGCTTATTTTGCACTACGTTTTGCTTCTGAACATTGCGACTGGAAAAGTGCCGAAGATATCGTGTAGTTTCAGCCGGCGTGATTCATCAGTCTGAATTTCTTCACCCGTAAAGACATTTACAAAATTTCGTGCCGATTGATCCGGCAGTATGATTTCTGCTTTGCCCCAGGCATCTGCAAGCGGGGGTTGCGTTTTCATCTGCATCAGCGAGTGGGCGAACCGTGGAACGGCAACCAATACAGATTCCTTCGTTGCGGGATCCTGCCGAAGAAAGGCGATGGCATTTTCCTGTTTTTCTGACTCAACATTGAACGAGAGATAGTCGCCGCGGCGAAAAAGCGAGTGCAGCTCGTTACGGAGGTTCAGAGCACGATGCATCGTCCAGAGCTTGATGCGGCCATCGGAGAGCGTTCGCAATACATCGGTGCAAACAGCGGCAGGTCCTTCGCGGTCCGCCTGTTCTTTGAGAGCGCGAAGCGCTTCAATACGTGTGGTGTAGTCAACGGGCCGGCGATTATCGGGATCGACAAGACTCAGATCCCATAGTTCTGTTCCCTGATAAAAGTCAGGGATTCCGGGCGATGCAATTTTGAGGATAAGCTGCGACAGAGAATTGATTGCTCCAAACAACTGAACAGGTTCAAGGAACGACTTCAATGTGTGCACGAAGCGTGTCTCGTGGATACGACCCTGCGGGATGAGAATTGCGGTGAGAAAGCTGTTTACTGCATCCAGATACTCGGGGTCGGGATTCGTCCAGCTCAGATTGACTTTGGCTTCGCTGATCGCTTTCGCGCAATACTGCTTCATTCTCGCGAGGAACTGATTGCGTTCCTCAGCGCTTTCTATCTGCCACGGCCACGCACCTACAATGGTCTGGTAAATCAGATATTCCTCGTTTGCATCGGGAGCCGTACGGCCGTCGGCAAGCCTCTGCTTGTGCACCGCGTTCATGCGCATCCAGCGGCGCACGATGGATGACCACTGCGTGGGTATTTCTGAAAGCACATTCAGGCGATTGCGTACGTCTTCACTGCGCTTGGTATCGTGCGTGGAGGTAGTCAGCAGCGAGTCGGGCGCCTTCTGCAGGCGGTCTTGATTGCTGGAATGGAAGAACTCTATTGTGCTGCCGAACGACTTGATGGAGCTGCCAACTTCATTCGAAGAAAGGAAGCGCGTGTAGACGTAAAAAGCGGTGTCTTCAACGCCTTTGGCCATCACTGGTCCTGTGAGCTGCTGGAACTTGAGCGCAAAATGTAACCGGGATGGATACTTTTCGTCATTCACATCGCCGAGCAGCAGCGTATTTTTGAGAAAATCGAAAGCGGATTCGGCTACATCAGGATTGCGGTGTTTGGCGCGTTCAAGAGCTTGCACAATGAAAGCGATGTCACGAACGGTGTACTGGCCACGGTTATCGATATAGGTGCGGTACACGGGAAAGCAGGCAATGGTCTCGCGGATGACTCTTCCGAGAATACTCTCGGTGAAGTCGCGGGCCCTGCGGTCGCTGGTTGCCAGATGATCGAGCAGATTGGTGAGCACGTAGACCTCACTGGCAAGTGAGGTTTGCATCACCTGAAGCTTTGCGCGATAAATCAGCTCATCCGGATCTATTTCGCGCCCAACGATCTTCGTATACAGCGAAGTGAAGCGTGCCTCATTGCGCGGCTCGATCAGCACCTGGTTTACCAAATGAAGAAAATCATATCCTGTTGTGCCGCGCACGGGCCATTCACGCGGAAGGACTTCGCGCGGCTCCAGAATTTTTTCAACTACTGCGTAAAGTGGTCCCTCGCTTTGCGCCCAGTCATAGTGGCGCAAAGTGTCGCGCAGCTCCAGTTCGATGCCATTTTTCGCTAGAGGTGGTTGAGCTGATTCTCCATAGCATTGGCTGGCGACGTAAAGCAGTTGGAGCCTGATGAGGTATTGGCGTGGATTGAACATGCCGTCACAGTGATCGATGCGCAATCCTGTGACCTGTCCAGCGGCGAGCATTTTTCGGATCAGTCCGTGCGTCTGCGCAAAGGCGGCCGGATCTTCCTGGCGCAGCCCGACAAGGTCATTGATGTCGAAAAAGCGGCGGTAGTTGATTTCTTCTGACGAGACGCGCCAGTACGCAAGCCTGTAGGGCTGCATCTCCAGCATGGCGTGGAGCTCGTCAAAGCTGTGAGGGTCGCCTTCCACCCCATTGATACGATCGAGAGCGTGTTTCAGCGCAGGCTCAATCTCCGGCGATTGCAATGCTGCGCGCAGGCGCGGATGCAGCTCACGAAGCTGTTCGCGGCGCTGCGCAATCAGGCTGGGGTCGCTGGTATCATTTGGAGGAACGTGCGCAAGCTCTTTCAGTAATTCGCGAAACCACTCCGGCACTCCGTTGTGGTCATCATGTTCCTGTGGAAAGAGCAGCGGTATCGACCGCGGCGCTGCCGGAAATGAGTAATCATAATAGCGAATCCTGATCTGACCATCTTCTGCTGCAATCTGTATTTTTTTACTTTCGAGTTCTTCTCCGTATTGGTTTCCCAGGACGGGGAGCAATAATTTGCCACGCAGGTCATGCTTTAGTGGCTCCCAGTCGATATCAAAAAATTCGGCGAATTCAGAGGTGCGGCCGTTTTCGAGCACATCCTGCCACCACAAGGATTCGTTACCTACACCCATGTGGTTAGGCACGATATCAAGCAGCAATCCCATCTCCGCATGATGCAACTGGTCAGTCAGCTTGCGGAACCCGGTTTCTCCACCGAGTACAGGATTGATGCGATCATGGCGAGTAACATCGTAACCGTGCAGACTGCCTTTTCGTGCTTCAAAAATGGGAGAAGCGTACAGGTCATAGATCCCCAGATCTTTCAGATAAGGGAGAATTTTTTCTGCATCGGCAAAAGTGAAGCCGGAGTGCATTTGCACACGATACGTTGATCTGGGCACGCGCGCGCTGCTGTGCACTACACGGTCAATGCATTCTTTCATCTCAAACATCGTAGGGAGTAGCGGTCAGATACTGCGCAATTGGATGCGGCCCAAAGAGCAATAGTTTTCGTCAGGACTTTACGAAACGTGTTTGGGCGAAGAAAATATGACAAGTAAAAATTTTTGGACGAGGGACACATGCCACTTTCCGGAGAAGCAATACGATTGATGAATTACATTGACGATGTCAGCGTGACACTGCGCCGCCTTTTATCACTGGCGCAGACACTCACTCCGGAAGAGCGTAAGCGCGTGGGCGAGTATCTGAAGAATGCACAGCCGAATGTGGATACTGTACTTCAGGTGCTGGAGGGGAAGTAGCAGAAGCACAGCTCACTAACCCGCGTTAGCTCCGCCACGGGCTACCGCGAACATAGGGGCACCCGGCATCTAGGTACTATTGGAACTCAGAATCAGTCTAAAGATTGGGAACCGGCAGTATATTGTTTGCGTATCTCCGGTAAGCGATGCAGAGCCTCGGCGATATCTTCGGGCAGGTCTTTCGCGCCATCTGGGCGAACAAACTGCGCTCGTTTCTCACAATGTTTGGGATTGCGTGGGGCGTTGGGTCCATGCTGCTGCTTATCAGCGTGGGCGAGGGCTTCCGTTCCGGGCAGCGCAGATCACTGGCCACACTGGGCGATGACATCATCATGATGTGGGGCGGGACGATTCCCGCGGTAGTGAACCAGCATACGGGGATGCGTCCGTATAACCTTACAGTTTCCGATGCGGACGCCATTCGCGCCGAGGCCTCTGAAGTGCGCGGCGTCACGGCGTTTATCAATCGCGACGATATTAAACAGCAGAGCGCCTATGAAAGCTCCGGCGGCCAGGTCATTGGTGCGGAGCCTAATTACAGCGGTATCCGTTTTCTGCCTATGAAGGAAGGCCGCTTTTTGAATGATGGCGATCTTCGGGACCGCAGGCGTGTGCTGGTGCTCGGCCAGAAGAGCGCGCAGCTGCTGTTCCCCGGACGGCCTGCAATGGGTGAGACTGTTCTGCTGAATGGCGCGCGTTTTCAGGTGATCGGTATAGCAGACAAAACCGGACATGGGAATAACAATACTGAGAACCAGAAAATTTACCTTCCGCTCACGGTGATGCTTGAGATGTTTCCGCTGAAAGGCGAGAACATTCCTGCGGATTCGGTGACGTCGATCCAGTATCAGCCGCGCATCCGCGGCGTAAACGCGGAGGCGACGCAGCAGGTCCACGAGATTATTGCAAAGCGTCATGGATTTGACCCGGACTCAAAAGATGCGTTCAACGAGTGGGACACCATTAAAAGCGAGAAGATGGTGGGGAAAATCTGGACCGCGATGGATGTCTTTCTCGGCGGCGTCGGTATCGTAACGCTGATGCTGGGCGCAGTCGGCATTGTCAATATCATGCTCGTTTCTGTTTCCGAGCGGACAAGCGAGATTGGCCTGCGCAAGGCTCTGGGCGCAACGAAACGGAACATTTTGACGCAGTTCTTTATTGAAGGTCTATTGCTGACAGGCGTGAGTGGATTGATCGGGATCGTCGGTTCAGCGCTGTTTATGTATGTTCTGCAGTCTTTGCTGGGGAATAACATGGAGGGTTTCGATCCTCCGCACATGGCTCCGTGGTCGGCTGCACTGGCGCTCGGCGCGTTAAGCCTGAGCGGAATTGTTGCGGGACTTTATCCAGCAAGTAAGGCTGCGGAACTGGATCCCGTCGAGGCGCTGCGGCGCGAATAGCTTCAAACGAGGAATAACTATGCTGCGTGATATCTGGGGCCAGGCTTACGGGGCGATGCTACACAATCGCCGCCGCACGACGATCACGATTGTCGGCATGGCGTGGGGCATCGCTACAGTTGTGCTGTTGCTGGCCTATGGAGCGGGATTTGGCCGCGCTATTGAAGCCATCTTTGCGCAATGGGGCACGCAGCTTATCGGCGTCTTTCCAGGAACCACAAGTGAACAGGTTGGAGGCACGAAAGCCGGAGTGCAGGTGCGGTTCACACAGGATGATGTGGACCGCCTCTGGAACTCTGTTCCGAACCTGCAGCACATCTCGCCATTTATGTGGAAACAAGTGCCGGTGGCCAACGACCTGCATACTTACACATGGCAAGTGAATGGGTACCGTGCTGACATTCAGGACATTCTGAAACTTGACATTGGTTCCAGGCGCTTCTTTGCAGATCTTGATGACCAGCAGCGCAACCACGTTGCGGTCATTGGATCAGAGGCCAAGACAAAGCTCTTTTCCGGTGAATACGCTGTAGGCCAGCGTATTCGCTTGAATGGGATCAGCTTCACCGTGATCGGTGTACTGGAACCCAAAATGCAGGAAAGCGATGACGACGTCAATCGCCAGATCTATATCCCCTTCAACACCATGGGAGACATGAAAGACCTGAAATACCTTGATGGAATCTGGCTGAACTATACTGGCGACCATATGCTTGTGGAGCAGGCGATTCGCAAGACGCTTGGCGCTGCGCATAATTTCCGGACTTCAGATCACAACGCAATTTTTGTCGCCAACCTGATGGAGCAGCTGAAGCAGTTCCGCATCATTACAATTGCTCTGCAAGTTCT
>DATAQW010000213.1:0-4103 GCA_036264445.1 Pseudacidobacterium sp. | reverse complement strand
CATATGCGCGAGACTCAGCCGGCAAATTGCCCACAGTTGTCAGTTCGTGCGATTTCAGCGTGTCATTCTCAATTGCGACACCCGGTACACGCTGAATACGGTGGTCGGTCACTTGCTCGTGCGCAATATCGTCAGTCGATTGTCGCGGCATATGGCAGGATGCGCAGTCTGGATTTTCGGGATGATGTCTTGCGACGAAAGCGGCATCGTTGTGGCAGACAAGGCACTTGCTGCGAAAAAAGGTGACGCGCTCTTCCGGAGATGGAGAGCTATGTGGATCGTGACAGGTGGTGCAGGTGAGGCGATCTCCGCTTTTCTGCTTGCATTTGCTTTCCAGCAGTGCTTCCCATTGGCTGGTGGCGCGGCCTGCAGGGCCGGTCTCATGTTTATGGACGAAATACGTAACGTGATCAAAAAGATCATCTCCAGGGCGATACGAAGTCAGACTGTGTCCCAGGCGCGCGATGACCGATTCGCCTTCCAGATGGCACTGCAGGCACACTGAGTCGCGGCGCACCGCCTCCAGCTTATTCGGATTCAGGATAGGCCCTTTTCCGTTCTGTGCGAGGTGTGCTGTTGGATCGCAGTGGCATGCCGAGCAGCCAATGCCTCCCTGCAGAAATGGCTGGCCAGCGTAGTGGTTCCGGGCTCCGGGCAATGTCGTCTGGATATTGCTGGCATGGCAGTGCAGACAGCCTGGATCGACGGGCAGGGTAAGCGGCATCTCCTGTGTCTGTAAGTAATGCGGAGCCATGTCCCATACATGCTTCTTCGCATACCAGTTCACGGGAATCTCAAACCAGAAGCCCTCTTGCTGAAATAAATAAGTGCGTCCGCGCTTGCCGGAGCCGAGATAGTAAAGCAGCTCTTGCTGCCCATCGAGAGAGCGAGCCGGATTGGCACTTATCCGCTGATAGGAAAGCCATGCTCGCCCGTCCTTCAGAAATAAGCGGTAATGAATGCCCGAGGCAGCATGCACGAAGTCCCCGGGGATGAGACCATCAGCCGCAACACCGCTGGCACGGGCCATCGGCGTGCGTTCGTAACTTTCATAGATCTGCTGATGGCATTTTGCGCAGGCCGCGTCAGGATTCTGCTTGTTGTCTGCGGCAAAAGACCTTCCTGAAAAAGCGCTCGCCAGTATGACTGCCGCAAACAGGGCCCGCAGAATATGTGTCCTTCGCCGCATAGGATATGACTCACCTGTATATCACTATGCGCAAATGTTGCGCGGCGAGAGTTTCAGAGACAGGCGCTCTCGCCACGATGGTTACTTCTTTTTAGGAATCGACAAATTGGCCGGAGCCGTCACCTTATAGGTTTCTGAAAAATTGCGTTGATTGATGCCCAAACTCAGCCGTCCGCGTGAATCGATGTAGAAGAGCGGTTTGCCGACAGGAACATCGCTGAACGTCTTCTCAAACGGAAATTGGTATTTGTGTCCATTCAGTGTGACTGGAACCGTATCGCCAACCTGATAACCGAGCTTGGCGAAGGTGTCCGCAGGAACGTTCAGCACCAGGTTTCCAAATGGCCCGTCCGTTCCAATGACCTGTCCGTGCAATCCCGAGTCATCCACAGTGGCCGAGTGGATATCGAGCCGCACCAGCTTGGAAACATCAAGTTCCGGCCCAGCCTCCGTCCAGTCGTCGCCGCGTGCCAGGTGCGCTCCGGCGGGAGAAAAGATATCGCGTCCGTGAAAGGTTGAAGATAGCTTGGCGCCAATCATCCACTGCGGATTTGTGATCTCTCTCGCCGCTTCGATGCCGTCGCGGTCCTGAACCAATGTCAGCAGGCCGTTGTCGGGAAGCACAAAATACTGGCCTACTTTTGATCTGGCGATAATCGCCTTACGCGAGCTGCCAACCGTGGGATCGATAACGACGACGAAGATCGCGTCCTTCTGAAAGTAGGGCGAAGATCCGGCAAGAAACCGTGCGCCTTCTGCGATGTCAAAAGGCGTCACTTGATGGGTGATGTCGATGATGCGTACGCCGGGTGCGATGCCATCCATTACGGCTTTGCAAATGCCGATCGCATCGTCACGCACATCAAAATCGGTCATGAAGCCGATCGTGTGCAACGGAGCAGGCGGCATGGTCGTCTGCACTGTGTTGCAGCCGGTAAAGGCAAATAGGAATGCCAGCGCGGCGGACGAGACCCATAGAAATTTACGCAGGGAAGAGAACAAAGCAAACATCTCCTGAGGAGAGAATCGAAAGCATTGGTATGAATGTAGCAGCAGGGCTTAACTCCGTAACGCAAAAGCGACGACCGTGTTCCCTTGGCGCTCAATTTGCGACGTAAGTTCTGTTTCCAACTCGTCCGTCTCAAGATGCATCTCGCAAGCGGCTATCTCTGTCTCACTGGCGCCGTGATAACAAAGTTCACAGACACCCAGGCCCCCTTCTGACCGCACCGGCGGACCGAACACCCGGCAAGTCATCGGCCGCGCGTCATATAGGTCGCACATGCCTGTTTCCGGATCGAGCACCGGACAATGTTCATCATTGGCAAACTCTGCGAATAGGTCTTCGGCTTCCGGCGAGTCATCAAGAATCCCCGTTTTTGTGTCGCCGGGAAATCCGTTTGCAATTCGCGCGATGGATTGCCGCACACGTTCAAGCACTCGTGCTGCCCGCTCTGGATTGAATTGTTCAAGAGCCTGGAACCCGGCACGAAGGCGTTCCGCATCGAGCTGGCTGATCGCAAACGCCCCAATGCAGCACTGCGTGCATCCCGGGCGGCACGCCAGCCACGGACCGCTGCGCCGGGCTGTATCCGCGAGCGCTGCATCTACGATCTGTACAAGCCGCTGATCACCTTGAGGAAGCACTCTCTAAGAATAGTTAAAAATCGGTGAGGAAGAGCTCATCCAGTTGATTTTTCTATGGCTGCCATAGGAAATAAGTTTGAGGCGATTGGCTGTATTCTGTCATCAGGTATCAGCAGGAGAACTGCTTGTCACGGAAAGCTCCGTCGTTGAAGCATAAGCCAAGAAAAATCTTTGCTTTCAGCTTTTTTTTTCTGGCCTTTTGTGGGTTTTTATTGGTCAGACCACTTGCTGCGCAGGACAACTACGAAATCCAGGTATACGGTTCGGATACAGTCGCGCCAAAAACAACCATGCTGGAACTGCATAGCAATTTCACTGTTGATGGTTCGAAACCACTCCCAGGCTCAAAATACGCTGCCGATGGCACATATCCAACCGATCACGCGCTCCACGAAACAGTTGAGATCACGCAGGGCCTGACCAGTTGGTCTGAAGTAGGCTTTTATATTTTCACCAGTTCGCGCAGCGGGCAGGGCGTTCAGTGGGTAGGCGACCATATACGTCCGCGTGTGCGCGTGCCCGACAGTTGGCATTGGCCTGTTGGTGTCAGCCTCTCTACCGAGATTGGCTATCAACGGCGTGACTTTTCGACCGACACCTGGACGTGGGAGATTCGTCCCATTATCGACAAGCAGATTGGCCGCTGGTATTTCGCGCTCAACCCGGCCCTGGAGCGTTCCTTTCATGGGCAGAGCGTCTCGCAGGGCGTCGGCTTTTCACCCAACGCAAAAATCAGTTACGACTTCACCAAGGTAATTACCGGAGGTCTCGAGTACTACGCAGCTTATGGCCGCCTCGGTGACTTCGACAATTTTCACAATCAGCAGCAGCAGTTCTTTCCTGCGATCGACCTGAACGTTTCGCCAAA
Source organism: Pseudacidobacterium sp. (assembly GCA_036264445.1). GTDB lineage: Bacteria > Acidobacteriota > Terriglobia > Terriglobales > Acidobacteriaceae > Pseudacidobacterium. The sequence goes on along the minus strand of DATAQW010000213.1, from coordinate 399 downwards.
TTGGGAGATCAATTTCGGCGTCGGCATCGGCCCAACGGCGAGCACGGATCACCTTATCGTGAAGGCAATCATTGGACGCCGCTTCGACTGGTCAGGCCACCATGAGCATGGCAGTTCCCTGAGTACGCAATGAGGAGCGCGTCATGAACCGCCGTGATTTCCTTGCTGGATGTAGTGCTCTCGCAACAGCATCTATCCTGCGTTCGCCGGTCGAAGCATTTGCACAACAGCCTCTGGCGGATATGTCTCTCACAATAGCCCCACTGGAATTGGAAATCGCTCCCGGCAAAACGATCCACACTATTGCCTACAATGGATCGGTTCCCGGACCCCTGATCCGCTGGCCGCAAGGCAAACCGATTACGATCGAGGTGCTGAATCAAACCAGCGATCCCGACA
>DATAQW010000203.1:0-2806 GCA_036264445.1 Pseudacidobacterium sp. | reverse complement strand
ACCGACGCTGGAGCGCTGACCAACATGGTCACGCACCATCACTATTCGCAGACCATGCCCGAAGCGGCTGCCGCTGCCATTCATGCCGGTATCAACCAGTTTCTTGACAACTACAAACAGCCTGTCCAGGACGCACTGGCGCAAAAGCTCATCACGGAACAGGATATTGACCAGAACCTGCGTGGCGTCTACCGCGTAATGATCAAACTTGGCATGCTCGATCCGCATGCTCTGGTTCTCTACTCAATGATCGGCATCAATGATCTGGCAAAGGGCGATCCATGGAATTGGACTGAACACAAAGAGCTAGCGCGTAAGGTGACCGATGAATCCATCGTTCTGCTCAAGAACGACCACAACACGCTCCCTCTAGACGCTTCAGAACTCAAATCCATCGCAGTGATCGGCCCTTACGCGGATATTGTCGCGCTCGATTGGTACAGCGGCACACCACCATATGCGATCAGTCCACTCGATGGCATTCGCAAGCGTGCTGGAAGCAGCGTGGATATACAATTTGCAACTGGGAACGATACAAATGAAGCGGCTGCACTCGCGAAGAAATCAGATGTAGCAATTGTCATCATCGGCAACCATCCCACATGCAATGCGGGATGGGCAAAATGTCCGCTGCCCAGCGATGGCAAAGAGGCGATCGATCGCAAATCCCTCACACTGGAACAGGAGGAGATCGCGAAGGCCGTTTTCGCCGCCAATCCACATACAATTGTCGTGCTCAATACGAGCTTTCCATTCATCACCACCTGGACACACGAAAATATCCCCGCAATCTTAGAGATGACACATAACAGCGAAGAGGAAGGTACTGGCCTTGCAGACGTTTTATTCGGCGATTACAACCCGGCCGGCCGGCTCACACAGACATGGGTCGCGTCAATGGATCAGCTTCCGCCAATGATGGACTACGATATCCGCCACGGCCGGACTTACATGTATCTGAAGGGCAAGCCGCTCTATGCTTTCGGTTATGGTCTCAGCTATACGACATTCAGCTACAGCAACCTGCGGCTGAGTTCAGACAAATTGAACGGTAAAACCGCGTCGACAGTGTCGGTCGATATTAAGAACACAGGCAAGCGTGCTGGCGACGAAGTGGTCCAACTCTATGTAACACATATCGGTTCCAGCGTTCCTCGCCCACAGGAAGAGCTGAAAGGTTTTAACCGTATCTCTCTGCAGCCGGAAGAAACGAAAACAGTAGCAATCCCTCTTACAGCACAGGCGCTGGCCTATTGGAGTGATGCAGCGAACAAATTTGTGATAGAGCCGGATAAGGTGCAGATAAAGATCGGTTCGTCTTCTGATGATATAAAGCTGGAAAAAACCATTTCAGTTAGTGAATAGCAAGTTCAGGAAGAAGCCGGGAGTTTTAACGATCGCTCCATCCGATGCACGACTCCATCGGCGAAGCTCCCCCAGTTGAGCGCGCGCTCATAGCGCTCTCGGGCAGCGTGCGCCATTCTAAGGTAGCCAGGCTGGTCTTTCGCTAAAGCCAGTATCCGCGCAACATAGCTGGATGCCGGATCGTTCTCCGACTGCAGAATTCCTGTCACGCCATCCTGAATAATCGAAGGCACGGCATGAATCGCGCGTGAGACCGACGGCAAGCCGAAGGCGTGCGCTTCTGCAAAGACCACACCAAAACACTCCGCTCGTGTCGGAACGACTAAGAAGTGCGACTCCAGAAACATCCGTTTCAGCTTTTCGCCATCCTCGGGATCACTGGCCTTCAGCAGCCCGTGCACTTCTACATTTCCCTGAAGATCGGCTGGAATTTGAGGGTTGCAGCCCACAATATGCAGGCGCAGCCCTGCCAGTCCTGCCTCCTTTAAGCCGCGAGCAATTTCAAGCGTCAGCGGGCCGCCCTTGCGCTCCCAATCCTTGCCGACAAACAGCAGATTCAAAGCATCCGCAGAACGCGATTCGATGATGCTGGCCAGCTCCGCAGAGTTTTCTTTGGGAAACCAGTTCGCCCCCATGGATTGCACAAGCAGCTTGTCGGCCGGAACTCCATAGAGTCGTTGCGCCTCATCGGTTGCCCACTTTGAAGAGAAGATCAATCCCGTACACTGACGCGCCGCCGCAGCCTCAAGCCTTGCGAATCGTTTTCCCAACAGCGGGGTCGATTCAAAGGCTCGATAGGTTTCTTTCCATGTTAGCCACGGAGCGTCTGACACCATAAAGACCGGCACGCCAGGATCGGACAGGTAAAGCAGGCAGTGGCTTGAAATAGAGAGAATTGCGTCGGGTCGATGCTCGCGGATCGCGGCTTCGGTCTCTTTTGCAAACTGCAATTGCGCGGCTTTCGTCAGAAACAGTGGATAGCGAGGCGGCCTGCCCCGCAAAACGGCTCGCAGCACAACATCTATGGGTGTTCGCTTCGGCTTCAACTTTGCCAGCACTGAAACCCGTTCGATCTTTGCCTCCAGAGCTACCCTCATGTTGTAGGCAGTACCGCTCCACGAGCGTGGGTTATACGGGTCTTCTAATGTGACCAGAAGCAGATGGAAGGGGCTTTTTTTCATCAAAGGTGGGCAAAGGCTGTCCACTCGATTTTACCATCCGGCTAGGGCAGCGGCAGTGGTCCATGTTACCCTAAATCTATGAATGTAATGATCTCAGTCATTCGACCATTTCATTCTGTTCTCCTTGCAAATACACTCCTCCGGGATCGTCATGCGGTAACGCTATATAGTGCTGCTCCACGACGATTTTTCAAAGGACTGGCAGAGGATGTTCGCACCCGGCTCGTGCCGGCTCCGCTCGAAATTGTCTCGCGTCTCTC
>DATAQW010000189.1:0-6901 GCA_036264445.1 Pseudacidobacterium sp. | reverse complement strand
TTCTTCAATGTGTTCAATCATGTGAATTATCAGGAGCCCGATACCGGCGTAACCGATTCGAATTTCGGAGTCATCAGCAGCGACTTTCTGCCGCGGCAAGGGCAACTCGGGCTGACGATTTCGTTCTAAAAGCGCGCCTTACCAGATGATTAAGCGTGCTTTGGGTGCATCGGGTGGAGAAGCTATACCATTATTCTTCGTATTGGCCATCCCTGTTCGCTTTTTATAAAAGGAAAACATATAAGCATTAAGTAGCTATATATGGTGATGTCGGGGTTCTTTTTTCATGACTAAAACCAGATCGTTGACTACCAGGCGACACCTTCTAGCTTCTCTGCCCGTTCTAACGCTCAGTTTCAAAACATTCCTCTTCGAAGCTTCGGCTATGCAGACATCTTCATCCGAAGGCGCCCTTGAGTTTGAATCATCAGATACAAGGCTGGTGGATGGTTTTCGATGGGCCAAAGCACAGGCTCTTGACTATGTCAGGAATGGCGATCCAATCGGCCCCTGGTATGAAGCTGCGCTGCCCGGTAGAAACGCGTTCTGTATGCGTGATGTATCGCATATGAGCACAGGAGCCCACCTACTTGGTCTTGGACAGAGAACCAGGAACATGATGCGACAGTTCGCCGAACATATCTCCGCCTCGAAAAGATGGTGCACATGGTGGGAGATTACGCGAGAGGGAAAGCCCGCGCCCGTCGATTACAACAATGATCACGACTTCTGGTATGACCTGCCGGCAAACTTTGATGTTGTCGATGCGTGTTATCGCCAATGGCTGTGGACCGGCGACAACGCTTATCTCGATGAGGTGTTTCTCAATTTTTATCGACACACCGTCACCGATTATGTTCAAACCTGGGATCACAATCGGGATGGTCTTCAGGAGCATCTGCCTGGATATGGCCATATGGGTATCGGCACTTACGACGAAGACTTACAAAATGAAGTGTTGATAGGGGCTGACTTGATTGCAGCCCAATATGCCGCTTATTGCGGATATGCCGCACTCCAACGTGCCCGAAATGAACACGCAGACGCTGCGTTATTTACAAAAAAAGCTAATGATCTGAAATCTCTCTACAACAATAAGTGGTGGGATGCATCGCGAAATCAATACTTCGCCGCACTTGGAGAGGATGGTCGATTTCACCAGGACTTGAAGACAGGCACCGGACGGAGCGATATTGAACTTCCTCTTTATCATGGATTGACTGATGCGAGTTTCAAAACTCAGGCCTCACTGGACGAATTAGAAAGACGGCTGAAATTAGATGAAGCAGCACTTCATGGCATTGTTGGAGGGGTCGAAGGACGAGCCTATCTTCCCGACATTTTCTATAAATATGGACGCTCTCAATCAGGCTATGCTGTGCTCACTGCGTTGATGGATCCTACGCTGAAACGCCGCGAATATCCGGAAGTATCTTATACAGTCATAGGAAACCTGGGCAGCGGATTGATGGGAATCCACCCATCATCTTCACATTTGGGCGCTATAGAAACCTTTCCCCAACTCACGGATGAGACAAAATGGGCAGCCCTGCATCATGTGCCTGTTAGCAGCAATGTTATCTCTGTTCGACATACACAAATTGGAGAAACGGCGTTAACAAGTGAAATGGGTCCTGACATTGTCTGGCGCGCGGGCTTTTCCGGCAAAATAACTGCACTTTTTCTTGATGGCAAACAAGTTACGGCAGAGAGTGCCGTTCGCCCTGGAGATATTGTCACTACATACCTCACCGTTCGGGTCAAGTCCGGTGAAACCCATGTAGTTTCCACCCGGTCCAGATAGCTACTTCATAACATAGACATAGGTTCGCTTCATCCAATAAATGGAGTTATTAGATCGTGATCCTCAGCAGGAAGAGTGGAACACTCTCCCTGCGCCAACACACCCTCAGATTCGTTGTGAGCTATGATAACCAACTGTGAGCTGGCCGATATGAATCAAGTAATACCTCGGCACAATGTTCAATTCTGGAAAAGGCATGAAGGTTTGGCGATTCCGCAAGGATTGGCGGCTGTATGCCGTCGTATGGACGGCTCTTGCAGCAAGCGCTCAAGGAGCATTTGCGCAGTTGCCAGCGGCCCATCAGGACGTGGTGATCGGCGAGAGGCAGGAAAATGACGCAATCATGATCCAGCTGACGAATGGTCTGCTGCGAATCAAGCCCTGCATTGGTGGGATTGCGCGCGTGACATACGTAACCGGTTCAACGATTCGAGATCTGAGCAATCCTGCACTCGCGGATTCGGCCTGCTCGCCCGCGCCGTTTTCCGTGCATGAGATTACCAGTGAAATTCAAATTGCCGCGGATGGAATTCAGATTGCGGTCAACAAGAACAGCTCAGCAGTGTGTTTCAGTGATGGTCAGGGTAATCCTATGCTCGCGGAAACTGACTCGCCGTTTCCACGAAGTGTAGTCGCGGCGATTAAAGATGGGCAGCCGTTGAATCAAGCATCCGTATGGTTTGCGCTGGCGCCGGAAGAAAGATTGTATGGACTGGGACAGCATCAGACAGGTCTGTTGAACCAAAGAAATACTGAGCTCGTTCTATCGCAGGACGACACAAATATCTCGATCCCGTTTTTCCTGTCGTCCAAAGGCTACGGCGTGTTGTGGAACAGCGCTTCAGTGACGGACTGGAACAACCGTTTCAAGCAAGTGGTCGCGATCCGCTCGAACGACGCCGACGCGGTGGACTACTACTTTATAGCCGGGCCTTCGTTCGACAAGATCATTGCAGGGTATCGAAGACTGTCGGGGGCTGCGCCGCTGTTTCCTCGCTGGGCTTATGGATATTGGCAATCGAAACTGGCATACGCAAGCACAGACCAGTTGATTGGCATTGCCGCGAAATATCGTCGGCTGCATATTCCTATTGACAATATTGTACTCGACGCGGGATGGGAGACGGAATTCGGTTCGCGAACGTTTACGGCGAAGTATCCCGACCCGGAAGCGATGGTGCAGAGGTTGCATGCCATGCATATGCATCTGATGGTTTCGATCTGGCCGCTGTTCCAACCGGGCAACGCGAATTTTGATGAGATGAGCGCGAAGGGCTATTTTGTAACGCCCGGACAGAATGCGCTTCCGTCCTACCTGCCCGGAGCGCGTCTTTACGATGCATTCAATGAGGATGCGCGAAAGTTGTACTGGGAGCAGGCGAAGAAGGCCCTCTACGATATCGGTGTCGACGCTTTCTGGATGGATTCGACCGAGCCCGCCGATTTCTTTGCAGAAGAACATGGGCCGATGCTTGTAGGCGCAAAGACTGCATTAGGAGACGGGTCAAAATACGCGAATCTCTATCCTTTGATGACGACAATCGCGATTCACGATGGACAGCGTCAACAAACGGATGGCAAGCGTGTATTCATTCTTACGCGATCTGCCTTCACGAGCGAGCAGCGCAATGCGGCCGCCACGTGGTCAGGAGATACGTTGACGACGTTCGACTCTTTTCGGCGGCAGATTCCTGCAGGATTGAATTATTCGATGACGGGACTACCTTATTGGACGACGGACATCGGAGGCTTGGTAGGAGGGGACACTGCTGATCCGTCGTACCGTGAGTTATTTATGCGCTGGTTTGAGTATGGAGCATTCTGCCCTGTATTTCGCACTCACGGCGCGCGCAAAAATAACCAGAATGAGCTCTGGTCATTCGGGCCGGAAGCCCAGAGGATTCTTACGCTTTATGATCGGCTGCGTTATCGCCTGATGCCTTACATCTATGCCGTTGCCGCTAAAACTACGTTTGACGGCTATACGCCGATGCGGGCGCTGGTATTTGATTTTGCAGCGGATAGCAAGGCGCTGGATATCAATGACGAGTTTATGTTCGGGCCGTCGCTTCTCGTTGCTCCCGTAACTGAACAGGGAGCGAGGTCGCGCGATGTCTATCTGCCAAAGGGAACGGACTGGTATGACTTCTGGACAGGTAAACGGATTGCGGGTGGGCAAAAGGTTCATCGTAATGCGCCGCTAGGAATATTGCCTCTGTATGTGCGTGCAGGCAGCATTTTGCCGCTGGGCCGGGAGGAAGAATATACGGATGAATATCCTAATGCACCGGTGGAACTGCGTGTTTATCCCGGAGCTGACGGCGACGAGACACTCTACTACGACGATGGTATGACGTATGGGTATGAAAAAGGGCAGTATTCCTGGGTTCCGATGCGTTGGAGCAACGCCTCGCGCATGCTGACAGTCGAATCGCAGCGAGGGCAGTTTGCCGGCGATGCGAAAACTCGGGAATTTGATGTTACGGTTGTCTCGCCTGGACACGGCATAGGCGTGGGGGTAACGGAGGGCGGTCGAAAGGTGACGTACCGCGGAGCACAGATCGATGCCCACTTCTAGCAGTCGAAGAAGAATTGCTTCTCTTGCCGGTGATTCCTCTTATGTGAGTGGTGAAGATGTGGCCCAGCCGCCTCTGGGGATCATGCTGCGGGCGAACTGGTCCGGGCGCGAATCTTGCGGCTCGTCCATATGGGACAAGCTATTGCGCCGCAATAGTTTGTAAGAGTATGCGCAAATTACTGTTCTGATGAGGATGTGGGCTGTAAGTAACGCGACGCGTCTTGCTAAAGCAATAGACGTTGATTAGCGCGTAGTGTGAGGCTGCGGGAAGTCCCTTTCGGCACTTTGAAGGTTACATGGCGTGTCGTCTCACTGATGCTGGTTAGTCCGTTGACCTTGCCCTCTTTATCTGTCACCAGACGCGCTGCGCCGCCATCTATGCGCGCGATTTGAGTTCCCTTGAAAAACAAGGTAGCACCATTTGCCTCATAGCGAATCTCAGCTTCATGGCCATCGTCTGTGTGCATGCGGAAGAGGGCTCTATCAGAGGCAGCATGTCCCGGACGTGCATTCCAGTGCAACTCGTGTAGCTCTTCGTGGATTCCGGCAAGTCTCCATGTGAAGTCCATCATGGCGAGAGCAGCGGGAGAATAATCCGGCAGGTCGCCTTGTGTAAAGGCGCCGCTCAGCGGATCGATCTGTTGGCGGAAGGTCATATCGCGCTGGATAGCTTCGCACCATTGCTGCATGAGAGTGCTGAACTCAGCGGGATGGCCATAGTAATCGAGCCATCGTCCTGCACGCAGCGCAGTCAGAGCCTGCGAAGCTCCTCCCCAGGAGTTGCGCGGTACGGGGCGAACAAATGCCGAATCATCGAGAGCAACAGATGGAAAAGGAAATGGCGCCCAAAAGGCGCGCGTATTATGGATTTGTTGCTCCCACAGCTCGTTAAAGAGCTTCTGATCAACAATGTGTTCGCCACACATGCGGGTGAGAACGGACGTGCGAACTTTGACGAAATGGTTTTGTGCGTCCAGATCATAGAAGGCTGCTTCATCCGGAACGTACAGCTTTGCAAGAATCAGGTTCCGAAGCTGCTCTGCTTTTTCCGTCCACCGATCTGCATCGGAAGACTTGCCCAGCGCTTTCGCCATGCCAGCGAGGGCTGTGCGCGCGCCATATATAGTCGCTGAGATGTCAGGGCAAAGACGTGGTAGTGTTGGAAGCGGCGAACATTTCTTTGCGTCTTTATCCGGGCACTGAGGTGGAATTCCCGCCCAACGCGGGCTGTTGTCCATCCCCGTGTCATAGGTGCAGAAGCCCTCGATCAGTCCTGTTCCGCGTGTGTTGCGGTAGCGCGCCAACCAGGCATCCCAGCGGGAGCACGCATCGTAAGCTGTCTTCAGTAATTCATGGTCGCCAGTTGCCTGGGCCAGCTCCCATGCTGTAGCTGCAATGGGAACGACCATCTGAATCTGTCCAAAGCCTGTCTCTGTGCGCTTGTTATTTGCCGGAAGCTGGCCATCGGGACGCTGTAAATGGAAGAACACCATGTGGCTGTTTCGCGCCACGTCGGGACGAAACTTGCGGTAGACAATGGATTCATGCGGGCCGCACTCCTGCCAGATACCCGCATAACTGGAGCCTTCAATAAGCACAGGCTTTTCGAATTTTGGTAGTATCTGAACGTTGTTTCTCAGGATATCCAGCGCTTTGTCATAAGCGGCCTGCCATCGTTGATTGCTTGTATGAAAGAAAGGCGGAGAGTCGATATCATGATCTACGGTGACAGCGCCGGATTTAGCCGCAGCTATACCCAGCGCAGAAAACATACTCTGCTGAAGGAAGCTTCGCCTGTCCATCTTTGCACGCATAAAAATAAATAGAACATAATGCCTCGGCTGCGCAGGCATTGGAAGAATGTGCACCATGCTTGCCTGAAAATTACGACGAATTCTCGCACTGCTCAGCAAAATGTGCGACAATGGTTGGCGCTCGTTATCGAGCACGCTGTCACAGCTTGTAAGATGAGGCTCCCTCCATGCGTCTTCAGAAGCTGATTGCGTCATTGTTAGTCGGTGCTATGTGGTTGTGGACCACCGGCCTTCCAACCACAAATGCTCATGCGCAGAACTTCATGCCTACAGCCGATCAGCTCGATCAGCTGGTGGCTCCGATAGCTCTTTTTCCGGACCAATTAGTGGCGCAGATCGTCACTGCTTCGACTGATCCTCAGCAGATTCTCGATGTCGATGATTGGCTTCATCGAAATTCAGGCTTGACTGGACAGGCGCTCACCAATGCTGCCCAGGCACAGGGCTTTGATCCGGCCTTCGTTGCACTGGTGAATTTTCCGCAAATCATCGACATGATGGCCCAGAACATCGACGACTATGCCGCGATCGGCGACGCTTTCGCCGCGGATCAGGGCATGGTCATGGACTCGGTGCAGCGCCTGCGTCAGCAGGCTTATGCCTGGGGCGCGCTTGAGAGTAATCAATACCAAACCATTACCGTGCAGCCTCAAGGCTCAACACAGGTTATTGTTATCCAGCCGACGAATCCACAGGTTGTGTTTG
>DATAQW010000017.1:0-15930 GCA_036264445.1 Pseudacidobacterium sp. | reverse complement strand
GTTCCTGAAGAGCTGATCGAAGAAAAAGGTGCCGTGAGCCGCGAAGTTGCGGCTGCGCTGGCCGAAGGGATTCGCAGACGCTGCCGCAGTACTTATGGCGTGGGGATTACAGGCATCGCCGGCCCGACAGGCGGAACGGAAGAGAAACCTGTAGGGCTTGTGTACATCGCCTTGAGTGATGGTGTTCATACGGAAGTTGTTGAGAAAAATTTTCCTGGCGACCGTGAGCGCATTCGTTTCTTTGCCAGCCAGCAGGCGCTCGATATGGTGCGCCGCAAGCTCATGTAACTGCTACACTCAGAATCGCAATGTCAGTTGTTTCTTATCTTGCGATTGCGTTGATCGCATATCTTCTTGGCTCGATCCCTTTCGGGTATGTGCTGGTGCGCGTCTTCCGCAAAGAAGATATTCGCGAACAGGGCAGCGGGAATATCGGCGCGACGAATGTCGTTCGCTCGGGCGCAAAGGGGCTTGGCGCGCTCACGTTTCTGCTCGATGGGTTGAAAGGCGCGGTTGCGGTTCTTGCTGCCGGATGGTTCTTTACATCTGTTCCCGAGCAAAATGCAGCCGCTCTAGCAGCGCTCTTGGCCATTATCGGGCACATTTTCCCTGTGTGGCTTCACTTCAAAGGCGGCAAGGGAGTGGCGACGGCGCTCGGAGTTTTTCTTGCGCTGGCATGGATTCCTGCGCTTGCTTCCCTTGCAGTTTTTGTCCTGGTGTTTGCGCTTTCACGCTTTGTTTCTTTAGCTTCGATTCTGGGTGCAGCAGCTTTTCCAGTCTTTGCGTTTCTTGTGCCCCACAGTGCTTATAACATATCGATGATTGCGGTGATTCTCATTGTGCCTGCCATCATCATTGTGAAGCATCACCAGAACATCAATCGCCTGCTGCACGGAACGGAATACCGTTTTGGAAAATCGAAGGAAGCCTCCGCATGAGCCGTATTGCTGTGATGGGCAGCGGAGCATGGGGCACCGCGATTGCATTGAGCCTCGCAAACTGCGGCGAACATGAGATCACACTGTGGTCGCATGCGCCTGAGGTGAGTGCGGCGATTCGCGAGCGCTGCGGGAATACTATCTTTTTGCCCGGTTTTCCTATTCCGAAAACCATTCGGGCCACTTCGAGCATTCAGGAAGCGCTGCGAGACGCGGAGATCGTGGTTAGCGTGATGCCTTCGCATCATGTGCGTGCAAGTTACGAGCAATTCGTCGCATACCTGAAACCAGATCAGGTGCTGGTGAGCGCGACCAAAGGCATTGAAGACGGAACTATGTTGCGCATGAGCGAGGTGATTGCTGATGTGCTGGACAGCTTCCACTTGCAATTGCCTCTGGGCATCTTGAGCGGTCCATCCTTTGCTCAGGAAGTGGCCGCTGGCTTTCCTACCGCGATTACGATTGCTTCGCAGGATGCGGATTTAGCGGCGCGTATTCAGCATGAGTTCGGCAGCAAATCGCTGCGCCTTTATACGAATGAAGATGTTGTGGGTGTCGAACTGGGCGGTGCGCTTAAGAATGTCATCGCCATTGCCGCTGGCATTGTTTCCGGTCTCGGACTCGGACACAACAGCGCCGCTGCGCTGATTACGCGCGGCATTGTGGAAACGACGCGGCTGGCAGTCGCCTGCGGAGGACGGCGCGAAACTCTGGCAGGGCTTTCCGGTATCGGAGATTTGATCCTGACTTGCACCGGATCGCTCTCGCGCAATCGTACTGTTGGTATCGAGCTGGGAAAAGGACGCAGGCTTCCGGAGATTCTTGCTGGATTGCACGGCAAAGTTGCAGAAGGCGTGCGCACGGCTTCAGCGGCTCTTGGTCTTGCGAAACGCTATGGCGTTGAAATGCCGATTACTCAGCAGGTTGCCGCGATTCTCAGTGAAGAAACATCACCGCTTGAGGCGATGCGCGACCTGATGTCGCGTCCCGGACGCGACGAGTAGCTTGTTACACTCAAGGCAGCGGTATTTCTCATGATTCAAACGCTGTTTGGCAGCCTCAAAGAGGCGGAAGAACCCGAAAAGAAAAGTATCTTCGACCGAATGAAGCAGGCTGTGTCGCGCACGCGCGAGAGCCTGAGCGAGCGGATCGAAAGCGTCATCGCGCTCACGCGCGAAGTGGACGAGTCGACGCTTGAAGAGTTGGAGATGAGCCTGCTTGCCTCCGATCTCGGCGTGACCACGACGACAGAGATCATTGATGGTCTCCGCGAGCGCGCAAAGCGGCAGCAGATTCGCGATGGCTCAGAGCTGAAGGACCTTCTCAAAGAACAAATCAAGGCCATTCTCGATGAGCAGCAGCGTCCTGCTCCGTTGATTGCTGCTCCACCTGCGGTCATCATGATGGTGGGCGTGAATGGCACCGGCAAAACAACCACGAGCGGGAAGCTTGCTGCTTATTTCCGTGTTCAGGGGAAAACGGTGCTCCTGTGCGCCGCAGATACTTTCCGCGCTGCTGCAATCGAGCAATTGGAAGTCTGGAGCCAGCGCAGTGGCGTGGAGATGATCAAGGGACGACAAGGCGGCGATCCGTCTGCGGTGCTTTTCGATGCGCTGCAGGCTGCGAAGGCGCGTGTGAAAGATATTCTGATCGTGGATACAGCGGGCCGTCTGCATACAAAAAACAGCCTTATGGCTGAACTCGACAAAATGCGCCGCACGACACAGCGCATTATTCCCGATGCTCCGCATGAGGTGCTGCTGGTGATGGACGCAACGACGGGACAGAACGGCTTGCAGCAGGCGCGTTTATTCACCGAGTCGGCAGGCGTGACCGGCATCGTGCTCACCAAGCTTGATGGCACGGCGAAGGGAGGCATTGCGGTTGCGATTGCCTGCGAACTGAAGCTTCCTGTCCGCTACGTTGGAGTGGGCGAAAAGCTCGAAGACATTTTACCTTTCGATAGCGCTGCATTTGTCGATTCGCTGCTCGGAGCCTGATTTTGACGGAAGCCGATCTCCGTTGGATGAAACGTGCTCTGGAATTAGCGCAGCAATCGGTTGGGTTGTCTTCGCCGAATCCCGCGGTCGGATGTGTTCTTGTTCAAAGCAATGGAAGCCTCGTAGGCGAGGGCTTTCATGAGTACGACAAGTTCGACCACGCCGAGATCGTTGCTCTCAAACAGGCAGGTGAAAAAGCGCAAAAAGCCACGGCCTACGTCACACTGGAGCCGTGTTCTCATCATGGACGGACCGGGCCGTGCGCCGACGCTCTGATTGCAGCGGGCGTCAGCCGGGTAGTAGTTGCAACGGGCGACCCAAATCCTCAAGTGAATGGGCAGGGAATTGCGAAGCTCCGCGAGGCAGGAATTGACGTCGAGATTGGCGTTCTTCAGGATGAAGCACGTGCACTGAACGATGGTTTTGCGAAGTATATCCGCACCGGACTGCCGTTTGTCACCCTTAAAGCTGGAGTTTCGCTTGATGGCCGCATCGCTCCTGCGCCGGGAACTGCCGTACCGGGAAAGCCGCACTATATTACAAGCGAAGCCTCACGCGCTGTTGTGCAGCAGATGCGCCATGCTGCTGATGCGGTGATTACAGGCATCGGAACAGTGCTTGCAGATGATCCGCAGCTTACCGATCGGAGTAGATTGCCGCGCCGTCGGCCATTGCTACGCGTGGTGCTGGATTCTTCGCTGCGTCTGCCCCTCGACTCGATTCTGGTCAAGACGGCGAAAGAGGATGTACTGGTTTTCTGTGTGGATTCATCTGCTGAGCGCCAGCATGCACTTGAATCACGTGGCGTTCACCTTGAGCGGGTGCAAGCGGAGTCAGATCGAATCCCGCTGGCTCGTGTTCTTGACCGGTTGGGTGAGATGCGAATCCTGAACGTAGTACTTGAGGGCGGTTCGCATCTGAACGGCTCGACATTGCATGAGCAGGTTGTCGATAAGCTTTGTTTTTTCTATGCCCCTCAGGTTCTTGGCAGCGATGGTGTTCCTCTCTTTGCGGATGTAAGAAGAATCCAGCCACAAATGGAGCGCATCACATGGAAAACGATTGGGAGCGATGTGTGCGTTGAAGCATATCTTCGTGATCCCTGGAAATAGGCTAAGAATGGGCCCTTCGATTCCCGTTTCGCTCAGGATGACAAACGATGTTTACTGGACTGATTGAAGCTACCGGCAAGATTCTAAGCGTGGAAGAACGCCCAGGCGCGCAGCGTATCGCCGTTTCCGCCTCCGGGATTGCGAAGAAGCTGCGGACCGGTGATTCAGTTGCTGTAAGCGGCACGTGTCTGACGGCTCTTGATATCTCGGTTGATCCTCCTGTCTTCCACGCTGATCTTGCGGCGGAAACAGTTGCGCGCACCTCGCTTGCGGGACTCAAGTCCGGAGCTATGGTGAACCTTGAACTGCCCACGCCAGCAGGCACGCCGTTGGGCGGCCATGTGGTCCAGGGCCATGTGGATGCAACCGGGACTTTGCTTTCGCTGGAACCTGTTTCGCCGGATGCTGATCCCGCAACGACTGATTGGTGGCTGCGCATTTCTGTGCCGGAAAGTGTGGCGCGCTACGTAGTTGAGAAGGGATCGATTGCGATTGAAGGTATCAGCCTCACAATTGCTAAGTTCGATGGCAAGACGGTGACTGTTGCCATCATTCCGCACACATATGCGCATACAAACCTGCATGCGCTCCGGCCCGGAGACACGGTGAACCTTGAGGCGGACGTGATGATGAAGTTTTTTGAACAGCGCCAGCAGACTGCCCCGGAGTTTGAGCTTACGCTCGAATATCTGATTGCGAACGGGTATTGATGGAACGAAGCATCCCGCTTTCCCACACTTTCAAGTAAAAATTAAGTCTTTTTTTCAGATCCTGCGAGACTCAAATCAATCGTTCCGCTAAGGCTTGATACGCGCTCGATGTGGTGCCGCACGCACCAATGCTCCAATCCATGTGCAATGCGTTCGACGGCGCGCGGATCGGCATAGCTGGCCGTTCCTACCTGAACAGCTGCTGCTCCCGCCATCAGAAATTCGACAGCATCTTCAGGGGTGTTGATGCCTCCCATTCCGATAACGGGGATATGCACGGCTTTTGCGGCTTCCCACACCATGCGCACGGCGATCGGTTTAATCGCCGGGCCAGAGAGTCCTCCGGTGACGTTGGCGATGCGCGGGCGGCGTGTGTTGATGTCAATAGAAAGCGAGACAAATGTGTTGACCAGCGAGATAGCGTCGGCACCAGCATCTTCCGCGCACCGTGCCATCGCGGCGATGGAGGTGACATTCGGCGAGAGCTTTACGATCAGAGGGCGCTTTGCGACTTCTTTCGCGCGAACGACCAGTTCTCCCAACAGCTTCCAGTCAGTACCGAAGACCTGTCCGCCATGTTTTGTATTTGGGCAGGAGGCGTTCAATTCATAAGCTGCGATGCCGCGTGCTTCATTAAGCGCTTCAATGACGGAGACGTAGTCATCCACTTCATTGCCGAAGATATTCGTGAAGACATTACAGGCCGGATATTTTGCCAGCGCAGGCAGCTTGGTTTCAATAAATGCCTTGACACCGATGTTCTGCAGGCCGATGGCATTGATCATGCCTGCCGGGGTTTCGATGATGCGCGGCGCCTGGTTGCCGGCCATCGGTTCGCGCGAAAGACCTTTGGTCACGAACCCGCCGATGCGGTCAAGGGAAACAATCTCGTCAAATTCAATGCCGTAGGCGAAGGTGCCGCTGGCGGCGATCACTGGGTTGCGCAGTTCAATTCCGGCGAACCGAACTTTCATATCGGGCTTCACTGCTGCGGCTGCTCCTTGGGCGTTTCACCTGCTGCCGGTTTCTTTGCAGCAGAGCGCACTCCGCGGCGTGTCCTCACTGGCACAGGTTTGGGATAGGCCACTTCTGCTGCGGGCTTGAGTGCCTGCGTCAGGATGTGCCCGATGGATGAGGATGGTTGCGTCACGCCAAGCAGGGAAGCGAAAGTCGCGGCCAGATCGACTGGCTCAACGCGTCCGTGATAGGTGCCCACAGCGAAAGGCGCTCCATAGAAGCCGAGCGGGACGTGACGATCATAGGAAAACGGCGTGAAGTGTGTTGTGCCGTTTCCTTGCATAACGCCCGTCTGAAAAGCCGCAGGAATAACGCGAACATACCATCCGCCGTTCGGAGTATAACTGTGCGCCATCAAATCGCCGAACGGCGTATGAGGTAGTGCTCCGTCAGACAACTGCAAGCGTGTATAGCTGCGGTAGAGCACAGGCTGTGGCGGAAGCTTGGATTGCGCTGGCAGCTGAGTATCGGGCGCTTTCGTCAGTGACTGGAAGGCCGCTTCAAGCGCGTTCTGGACTGCCTCCTCCGCTTCCTGTTCATTGATTCCGGCGCGCTCAAAGGATGGGCGGTTGAGCGAGATATACGGCAGCTCCTGATGCGGCAGGATGTACTCAACTTTTTCTCCGGGTGAGAACTTCGTGTTCATCGCATCATTGAGCGCGGCCATAAGCTTGCTTGTATCAATCTGCGCCGCATTCAGGCCCATCTGCGCTGCGATTGCCGGTGAGGGCGCGACACCGTGGTCAGCGGTGATGGCAATCCAGACATTGCCCAGACCGCCATCGATGTTCTTATCGAGCCATGAAAAGAAGCTATCGAGATCGGTGTCGAGCGCATCTACGATAGCGCGCTGTTCGTCAGAATCAGGGCCGACACGATGACCGAGAATATCTGTGCCGGAGATGCTGAGAGTAAGCATGTCCGTGACTTCGTGCTTGCCCAGTTGTTCGCCGGTGATGAGTGCTTTGGTGAAGTCCAGTTCGTAACTAATGCCGGCCGGTGTAGCACCAACTTCGCTCTCAAAGTTGGTTATGTTTGGCAGATTAGCCTCCTGCTGGGCTTGTGCGAGCCGCCCGCTGGAATTGAAAGCCGTGGCCCAGTCGGGCAGCTGCTGCATGTAATAGGTCGAGGTCTCGTATTGTCCGGTGGCTTCGTCGACCCAGAAGGCGCCGTTGGCGGTTGCGCCAGA
Source organism: Pseudacidobacterium sp. (assembly GCA_036264445.1). GTDB lineage: Bacteria > Acidobacteriota > Terriglobia > Terriglobales > Acidobacteriaceae > Pseudacidobacterium. Next base: position 8,964 of record DATAQW010000017.1, on the reverse strand, counting down.
AGGCATGATGGCAGCGCGGTCCTTTAATGAGACACCGAAGACCTTTGCTTCACCTTTCGTGTCAAGGCGCAGCTGATCGCCTACAGTTGACGCGAGCAGATTGCGCGGCGAGCGCCCCGGACCGGTCTTGCTTTCCGGAGGCATGCCCACAATGGCATAACGCTCATCTTCAACCGAGGTGATGGGGCGCTCTTTGTTGCGGTTCAGGTCCCACCACTGGTTTGAGCCGATGCCATGGCCGTCCGTGTATGCTCCGGTGCCGATGGTCGCGTGGCCGGGAGCGGTCTGAAGGTTCGAGTAGCCATAAAAACAGTCGGGGAAATATGCGCCGTGTTCAAGAAAGAGCCGAAGGCCACGCGGCTTGAAATCAGCGCGATAACGCTGCATGTAATCTTCGCGGAACTGGTCGATTACCAGGATGATGACGAGCTTCGGATGTGCATCGTATGCACTCGCGCTGACGAAGGGAGCGAGTCCGATGGTGAGCGAGAGAATCAGGACGAGCGAAAAAAAACGCTTCAGCATTGGCTTGGTGAATTGCATGAGGATGTAAGAACCCAAGATTTATGGTAACAAGGGATTACACATCCAGCCGGTTCGCTGCTGCAACGCGTCCATACCAAAGCCCTGAATCCTTCACCGTGCGCTTCTGGTCACGGAAGTCTACATGGACGAGGCCATAGCGCTCGGTATATCCGTTGGCCCACTCGAAGTTATCGAGCAATGTCCATGCATGAAAAGAGCGCACGTTTGCGCCATCCTGAATCGCGCGCGCAAGCTCGGTCAGTTCATCGCGGAAGAAGTGGACGCGGCGAGTATCAGGAACACGCCCGCCTTCTTTTTCATAAGGTCCATCGAGATAGCTGCACCCGCTTTCAGTCATTTCGATGATCGGCCGGTTGTATTCACGCGTAATCCGCATCACGAGGTCGTAAATTCCGCGCGGATAGATTTCAAGACCGGCCTCTGTCAGCGGACCCTCCGTCGGCATGACCGCGCGAAAGCGCGTGTACGGGTCGCGGCCAGTCGCCGGATCCACTTCGATCTCGGTTCCGCTGAAACCGCCGCCTTCGGCACTATGGGTATTCGCGGTATCGGAAACAATCCGGCGGTTGTAGTAATGGAAGCCGACCCAGTCAAGCGGGGCCTGCATAATCTTCTCATCGCCGGAACGAAACCCCATTTGCTCATATGGTGGCTCTCCCACAAATGCATTGGGGTAGCGTCCGTGCATCGCCGCCTCAAGAAAGAAGACATTGTTCATGGCATGATAGCGCTCGGCAGCAGCGCGGTCGGCTTCTGAGTCAGTCTTTGGATAAGCAGGACACATGCCATAAGCGCTGCCCACGGTTGCTTTAGAAGAATTTGCCTTGAGTGCGCGGAAACACTCGCCCTGCGCGAGGCTGACCGTGTGCGCTGCTTTCAGGAAATCGTTAAAGTTGGCTCTGCCGGGAGGAAAAGCGCCTACGCCGTATCCCATATAGGTGAACGACCACGGCATATTGAATGGCGCCCACACCGTAATGCGGTCGCCAAGATGCTTCGCGAGAATTCCGGCATAGTCGCCAAAGTATCCAGCAAGATCGCGGTTGGGCCAGCCGCCGCGTTCCTCAAGGGCCTGCGGCAGGTCCCAGTGATACATCGTGCAGAACGGACGGATTCCCGCTTCAAGCAGAGTATCGACAAAGCGGCTGTAGTGGTCGAGTCCTTTGGGGTTAGGCGCACCCGTGCCTGTTGGCTGAATGCGCGGCCAGGAAATCGAGAAGCGGTAGCTCTTCTGATTTAGGCGCTTCAGGATGGCCATGTCCTGCGGATAAAGGTGGTAATGATCGCAGGCCACATCGGCAGTGGTACCGCCTTTTACTTTTCCGACGGTATGCGAAAAGCGGTCCCAGATGGATTCGCCCTTTCCGTCGAGATTCCATGCGCCCTCTACTTGATACGATGCTGTGGCCATTCCCCAGAGAAAGCCATCTGGAAAGCGAGCATTGCTGGAAAGCTGATCTTGCGGCAAAGATCTTTCAGATGAGAGTTCACGGCTGGCGAGCAAAGCACTGCCTGCGGTAGCAAGCGAGCGGGCAATAAACTGGCGACGATCCATTCAAAGTCCTCCGGTAACGGGAACAAGCTATCATTGTTCCCGCTTTGAGTAAAACGTTTGATTACGGTCATAGTCGAAACACAAACTTGTTACAGTCGATTCTGGTCAAGCGCCGAGGGCCGGATGCAGTAAAGTAAATCCATTGTGATTATTAATCTTGCGCGCCGCGCCCACAATCACAATTGGGAGCTAGACCCGATCACGCGGTCCCTGCTCGATACCGATTTCTACAAGCTGCTGATGCTTCAATTCATCTGGAAGCATTTTCCCAGGACGAGAGCCTCGTTTTCGTTCATAAATCGCTCGGTAGATGCGCGCCTTGCCGAAATCATCGACATCGACGAGCTGCGTGAACAACTTGAGCAGACGCGGAGGCTGCGCTTTCACAAGTCTGAAATCATCTGGCTGGCTGGCAACACCTTCTACGGACGGCGCGGCATCTTTGAGCCTGCGTTTCTTGAGTGGCTGGAGCGGGATTTCCGCTTGTCGGATTACGAGCTTTCCGCGAAAAACGGGCAGTTCGTGCTGAATTTCCGCGGCCTCTGGATTGAGACAACTCTCTGGGAAATTTACGCACTTTCAACTGTCAGCGAATTGAAAACACGCACCAGTCTGAAAAAGCTGAGCGAGTTCGAGCTCGACATTCTCTACGCCCGCGCCAAGACACGGCTCTGGGAAAAGATGGCGCGGCTGCGCGGCGTGCCGGGCCTGCGCGTGAGCGATTTCGGCACTCGGAGGCGGCACAGCTTTCTGTGGCAGGAATATGTAGTGAAGGCGATGAGCGATGTTCTAGGTAGCAACTTTACCGGCACATCAAACACCTATCTTGCCTATAAACACGATCTTGAAGCGATAGGCACCAATGCGCATGAGTTGCCAATGGCGTTGGCAGCGATGGCCGATAGCGACGAAGAATTGAAGGCTTCGCAATACCGGCTGCTCGATCTGTGGCAGCAAACGTATCAAGGCGAATTGCTGATCCTGTTGCCGGACACCTTTGGCACAACCCAGTTTCTCCACGGCGCTCCCGACTGGGTAGCCAACTGGACTGGACAGCGTGCCGACAGCAAAGACCCATTCGTTGCGGGCGACGAATATATCGCATGGCTTGAGCAGCGAGGCCGCGATCCGCGAAAAAAGCTGTTCATCGCTTCCGATGCGCTTGATGTGGACTCGATTCTCGGTTTGCACGCCTACTTTGCGGGAACAATCCGCAATGGAACATCGCCTTCAGATTTTCGCGATGCTCGTGATTTTCTCGACAGCGAAAAGTGGTTGCCGGAGCGCCGTATCCGCTTCAGCGCAGGATGGGGTACTTTGCTGACGAATGATTTTCGCAACTGCAATCCGCATGGGACAAACGGGTTTGATCCTTTGAGTCTGGTCTGCAAATTGAATGACGCGGATGGACGGCCTGCGGTGAAGCTTTCCGACAATTTTGAGAAGTCGCTTGGACCGGAACAGGAAGTGGAGCGATACCGGCGCGTTTTCGGAATGGCAGGCGTGACCCATATTCCGCTGCTGATTTAGTAAGCTAAAAGTCTATGCTCGATCTTGCATTTGTAAGAGCCAACCTGCCGTTGGTCGAAGAAAAACTGCGCGCCCGGGGACAGAACCCGGCTGAGCTCCTTGGTGATTTTCATTCCATTGATACGAAGCGTCGTGAGCGCATTACCGAAGTAGAGCAATTGAAAGCGCAGCGCAATAAGCTGAGTGATGAGGTTGCGCGCCTGAAGAAATCCGGGCAGGATGCGACCGCGGTGATGGACGAGACGCGATCGCTGAAACAGAAGATTGATACGCTCGAAGCCGCGACTACGGAAGCTGAAGAACAGTCGCGCAGCATCTTGCAGCGCATTCCCAATCTCCCGCACGAATCGGTTCCGGTCGGCAAATCCGAGCATGACAATGTCGAAATCAAGCGCTGGGGCAAGCAGCCTGAATTTGATTTCCAGCCAAAACCGCACTGGGAACTAGGCGAAGCCCTTGGCATTCTCGACTTCGAACGCGCCGCGAAGATTTCGGGAGCGCGCTTTGCCGTGTACTGGGCTGAAGGAGCTCGTCTGGAACGCGCATTGATCAATCTCATGCTCGATATCCATACGCGCGAGCACGGATATACCGAAGTGCTGCCGCCATTCATGGTCAACAGCAAGTCGCTTTTTGGGACAGGGCAATTGCCCAAGTTTGCCGCAGACCTTTTTCGCTGCGAAGACGAGCAAGGCTACAAGGAAGGCGAGTACCGCGACAGCGATCACTGGCTGATTCCCACCGCCGAAGTCCCGGTGACCAATCTCTATCGTGATGAAACGCTCGATGAAGCGAAGCTGACTGTTTCGCTTACAGCGTATACGCCGTGTTTTCGGTCAGAAGCTGGTTCTTATGGAAAAGATGTGCGCGGCATCATTCGTCAGCATCAGTTCCAGAAGGTCGAGCTGGTGAAGTTTGCCAAACCGGAAGAAAGCTACGACGAACTCGAAAAGCTGACTGCGAATGCAGAGGCAATTCTTGAAAAGCTTGGCCTGCCATATCGTCGCGTGCTGCTCTGTACCGGCGACATGGGTTTCAGTTCGGCGAAGACGTACGATCTTGAGGTCTGGCTGCCAGGGCAGGGGCTGTATCGCGAGATTTCGTCCTGCTCGAATTTCGAGGCTTTTCAGGCGCGGCGCGCGAATATCCGCTACCGTCCGCAGGGAAAAGGCAAGACTGAGTTTGTTCACACGCTGAATGGCAGCGGACTCGCAATAGGCCGCACGTGGCTGGCTATTCTTGAGAACTACCAGCAGGCTGATGGATCAGTGTGTGTGCCCGAAGTGTTGGTTCCATATATGGGTGGGCAGAGGGTGATTACGCGCAGGTAAAATAATAAAGTTGTTACTCCGAGTAAAGCGAAGGACCTGCAGTTTTATGGGCCGTATTCTCAAAAGCTACTTTTTCTGGACTTACGAGCGTGGCAGCTTCCATTACGATGTGATGGTGACGCTGATTCTGGCGTTCATCTTCATTACGCCGCGCATCTGGAACTACGGCGATCATCCTGCAGTAGGAAGCTTTGCTCCGAGTGAAGTTGTGGTGCGGGCCGATGGCGCCAATGGGTTTACCTATCAGATTCCCGCTGAGCAGTTGCGCGGAAATATGTCCCTTGAGAGCCGGATGGAGCAGGCTATTGAGCATATCTCCGGACCTATGGTTGTGGATCACTACGATACACTCAGGGATGCCAGCGGTAAGGTGACTGCCTATAAAGTCTGGGCGCACCGTTAGCTGTGCCGTTGCATCTAAATCTCGTGTTTGATTCCTTTATTATGAGCAGATTCAAGACCGTCTCTCTTGTCACTCTCTTTGCCATTCTTGTTCTTCTCGCTATTCCCATTCGTGCGCAGAATTCCGATCTCGAAAAGGTTCTGAGTCAGATGGACGCAGCTTCGCAGAAATTCCAGAGCGCGCAGGCCGACCTCAAATCAGACAGCTATACGGCCGTCGTCCAGAGCCATGAAACGAATGAAGGAACCATCGCCTTCCGCCGCGAAGGCAAAAACATTGAGATGATCTCGCACATCAAGACTGACAATGGCCAGCCCGCGCCTAAAGATATCTTGTATAAAGATGGCGAGTTGCATTTCTACCAGCCATTGATCAAGCAGGAGACCATTTTCTCCGCAGGCACAAACCGCCAGCAGGCTGAAAGCTTCTTTACGCTGGGCTTCGGAGGAAGCGGCAAGGACCTTGCAGCAGTCTGGAACATTCAATATCAAGGTACAGAAACAATTGACGGAGTCCAGACAGCCAAGCTTGATCTGACGCCGAAGGAGCCAAGCGCAAACCAGATGTTCTCGCACATCACAGTCTGGATTGACCCGGCTCGCGCCATCTCACTCAAGCAGCAGTTCTTTCAGGAAAGCGGCGATTCGCGCACAGCGTACTATTCAAATATCCAGATGAACAATGTTCCTGCGAGCGCGTTTACTCTGAAGACTGCTCCCGGAACGCAGACGATTCGCAAGTAAATTGAGATCCCAGATCTTGTAAAGACGTGGGTATCTCAACCTCCCGCCGCAATCTTCTCCGTCTGCCGTGACATCTTCGCCGTGCGCTCGATTTTGTCCCAGTTGAATGGCCGTCCATCGATAGCGCGCTTGAGCGTCTTGAAAAGCACGAGCGAGAAAATCTGCCGGTAAGTGAAGCGCTGAATCCAGATGTGAAAGAGCAGCCAGCCATCGCCCTTGTTCGCGGGATGGCGCCGTTCGAGCATGAACGCCAGCACTGACGTCACGAAGTCGATTAAGAGGAAGGCAAGGAAATAGGCAAGCAGCTTTTCAAAGCTTGCAGAGCTTGCCGCTTCCGGATGGAAATGCTTGTTCCACCAGTACTGAAGCGCGCCGGCCGCGAACATGATGTCGATGAACGGCGAAACCAGCGGCAGCAGAATCTGGAAGATGAGAATATTCGGCAGCGCAAAAAAGCCCATCGCGCGGTTGGTGCGGAATGCCTGTTTGTGCTTGAAGATCGCCTGCAGAATTCCGAACGACCAGCGGAAGCGTTGCCGCATCAGTCCGTTGATTGTCGTTGGGGCTTCAGTAAATGCGAGCGCGCGGTCCTCATAGATGACCTTGTAGTTCTGCTCCAGCAGGTTCATCGTCAGGTCCGCATCCTCGGCAACGGTATTGACGGGATAACCACCGCCCTTAATCACTGCAGACGCGCGCCATGCCCCAATTGCTCCCGGAACAACAGTGACGACGTTAAAGAGATCAAGCGCGCGCCGCTCGAAGTTCTGGCTGGTAATGTATTCAAGCGCCTGCCAGCGCGTGAGCAGGTTGACCTTGTTGCCGACTTTCGCGTTTCCGGCAACCGCGCCGACGCGCTCATCCGCAAAATGGACCACGAGTTTTGCGACCGCGTCCGGAGCGATGACCGTATCGGCGTCAATACCAACGTAAAACTCTTCTTCAAGATGTTGCAGGCCAAAGTTCAGGGCCTCAGCCTTGCCTGCGTTTGCTTTGGTGAGAACTTTGAGCTTGCCCGACGAAATTTCTAGCGGATACGCATCGCGTACGACGTCGAAGGTGCGGTCCGTGGAACCGTCATCGATGACCATAATGCGCAGGTTCTTGTATGTGGAATTCAGGACAGAACGCACTGTGCGCACAACGACCTTTTCTTCGTTGTAGGCAGGTATCAGCACGGCAACATCCGGCTCAAAATCTGCAGCATCGGGAATCCTGCGGCGTCTCAGGCGGTCGATCAATGCAAAGAAGCCAATCAGTATCAGCCGAGCGCTCATCAGCACATCGCCTACGAAGAAAATCGTCACAGCAAAATGGCCGAAGAAGCCATAAAGCAAAAAGGCGACCGCATCGATACGGGCCTGCCAGCGCAGCTCTGGAGCAATCGGCGGCATCACTTCTGCTGTAGTTTTGCCCATCAGTTCGGAGACGGGAACAAATTCATAGCCCTTGGCGCGCAGGGTTGTTATCAGCAATGGCAGCGCAGCTACCGTTGCTGAACGATCGCCGCCGCCATCGTGCATCAGGATGACGCTACCGCGGAAGTCCGGCCTCGTCTTCATGACTTCGAACTGCTGCAGCACGCCATCAACAATTTCTTGCGGTGATTTGCTCGGATGGTCGTTCCAGTCATCGGTATCGATCTTGTTCCCGATGATGGTGTAACCCATCTGCTGAATGTGATCGACAGGCGCGGCCTGATCGTTAGTATCCGGCTCCTGATCAATGGAGTAGGGAGGACGGAAGTAGAGCGGCTGCACGCCAAGCTCGGCGGCAAAGAGACGCTCCGTGAGGTTCATTTCCAGATCAAGCTGGCGCTGTGAGATTTCGCTGATGTCGGGATGCGTAAATGTGTGGTTGCCCACCTCGTGCCCTTCGCGCATGTAACGCTTGAGCAGGCTGGTATGATCGGCAGCCTCTTCTCCAATGACGAAGAAAGTGCCTTTCACGTTGTACTGCTTCAGAACGTCGAGAATCTTCGGCGTCCATGTTGGATCAGGGCCGTCGTCAAAGGAAAGCGCAACTTTGTTTGGCTGATAGCCGTACTGCTGCACCGTGTAGGAACGCGGCAGTGTCGTCATTTCTTCGTCGGTGACGGTGAAGTTGTCGGCGTCCATGCTGATCGTACGCGCGCCGCGTTGCGGACGCGAACTCATTCGCAGGATGTCGCCTTCACCTTCCGTGTTGACGTCATGGCCCGGAGGCACATCTTTCAGCAGTTGTGGCGCATTGGCCGCGCTTGGGTGGTCCCAGATGGACCACAGCGAGCTATCTTCCTCTCCTAATCGCCAGAGTGCGAAGGTCTTCAGCCCCATCTGACGGGCGGAGCGCAGTTCGTTCAGCGCGGTCACGCCATCCAGAAACCAGACCTGATGGCGCACGTGCGCGTCTTCGTCGTCATAAACGAAGTGCGGGTTCAGTTCGTCGCCTTCGAGGTGTACGTCGGCGTCGGAATCAGAAGCAAGTTGCCATGCCTGCTGCACTGTCAGGTCGTCTGTATCCAGGACTTTGTTACTCTGCTGTTTTTCTTTTTTTGGCAGCGAGGTGGACCAGTCATAGCCGTAGTTGCCGATAGCGCAAATGATCTTTTCTTTCCGAATCAGCTTGAGTACGCGCGTCAGGTTGTTTTCAAACCAGCTCTGGGCGGCAATCGGACCGGGCTCACTCGATTGCTCGTGCTGGTCGTAGTTCATCAGGATAATGCCGTCGCTGTTTTTGCCGACGGTCTTCACCCAGCTGTCTGATGCGCCCACCTGCACATTGACGTAGATGCGCAGGTTCTTGGCCCGGAAATCGTTGTGTAATTCCGTGATCCAGTCGCCATAAAGCTGCTCGTCTTTCTCTGGAATCTCTTCA
>DATAQW010000125.1:0-6309 GCA_036264445.1 Pseudacidobacterium sp. | reverse complement strand
GAAGTTGGCGTACGGGAAACACTGGAGATCGGGGAGCCGTTGGCTGTTTAATTTTTCGTAGCGAGCGGCAGAAACCGATCCACTGCTTCAAATAGCGAGCCTGCAATTTCGTCAGCCATGGCAGCAGCTCGATCTGCTCCTGGTTTTTGTCGCGACGGATCGCTTTGAATAAAAATGGTCGGCATTCCAAGGCCCACGCCGGCTTCGATATCGGATCTGGAGTCTCCAATCACAATGCTGTTCGAGCCGGAAGCCGAAGGGAAATCCCGGAACGCTTGCAGGAACATCCCTGGGCCGGGCTTGCGGCAGTCGCATCCATTTTTGTCATGCGGACAATAGTAGACTGCATCAAGATGCGCGCCAGAGGCAGAGAGGTGTTTTCGCAGCTGTTCATGCAGACGTTGAATGTCGCCTTCACTATAGAAGCCAAGCGCAGCACCACGCTGATTGGTGACGACAATGACGGTATATCCCGAGCGGTTCAGTCGCGCTATGGCGTCCTCAGCGCCGGGTAACAGATGAAAATCATCCCAGCGATAGATATATTGTCCTTCGGGGGCCTTGCGATTGATCACGCCGTCCCTGTCGAGAAACACATACCGGACCTGAGGGAATCGGTGTGTCTCTGGGGGATAAGCCATGACTACATCATAATGGAACAGAAGCTATAGTCTTTACTGTACTCTTAGGATAGCTATGACGGGATTAAATGGAATCGCAGTTTTTGCCGACGCCATTGATGAGCATCTTTCAGTCATTCAGCAGCTAAAATCACAGTTGCCGGTCCTTGAGCGTATTGCGCAGGAAATGCTACGTTGCGTGCGCGCCGGCAATACAGTCTACTGGTTTGGAAACGGCGGCAGTGCTGCGGACTCTCAACACCTCGCAGCTGAATTTGTGGGGCGTTTTCGCCGTGAACGCTGCGGCCTTCCATCAATCGCTCTGACAACAGACACATCTGTGCTCACTTCAGTTGCAAATGATTACGGCTATGAAGAAGTCTTTCGCAGGCAGATAGAAGCTTTGTGTTCCGCTGGAGACGTCGCTGTCGGCATATCCACTTCAGGGAACAGCAAAAATGTCTTTTCGGCGCTCAAGGAGGCGCGCAAACGCGGAGCATTCACAGTTGCCATGACCGGTAGCGGTGGTGGAGCGATGGCGTCCATCACCGAAGCGACACTCAGTGTGCCCTCGAAAGATACGGCGCGCATTCAAGAAGGCCACATACTCTGCGGGCACATACTGTGCGACTGGGTTGAAATTGCAATCTGCCGGCAGTCATCAGATCAGGAAGGCCGGCAGGAATGATTGCAGAATTGCATCGTATTGTTGGACTGATTGAAGGTGACTGGAAGAACGAGCGTGTGCTTGTCATCGGTGATGTCATGCTCGATCGCTATGTGTGGGGTGATGTCGAGCGCATTTCGCCTGAAGCGCCTGTGCCTGTCGTCCGATCAGGACACCAGAGCAACCAGGCGGGGGGCGCGGCCAACGTCGCCGCCAACATTACCGGGCTTGGAGCGCAGAGCACGCTGATCGGCTTCATCGGTGCTGATGAAGCCGGAGACAAGCTGAAACAATGTCTCAGCAACGCCATGGTAGAAGACAGACTTATTACTGTCGCCAATCGCCCAACTACATCAAAGCTCAGAATTTTTGGCGGCAATCAGCAGATGCTTCGTCTCGACGTAGAAAAAACGCTCGAAGGCACTGAGGAAGCATACCAGCAACTTCTTCTTAATGTAGAAGCAGCATTGCCGGAAAGCGATGCAGTCATTCTTTCTGATTATGCAAAGGGCATGCTTTCCGAGAAGATCTGCCAGGCTGTCATCGCACTGGCCAGAAAGGCAGATGTACCCGTCCTAGTCGATCCTAAGCAGCGCAGTTTTGAACGATACCGCGGAGCAACCACGATCTGCCCAAATCTGCAGGAGCTTGCTGTTGCAACCGGCGTCTCAGGCAAAAGCATTGACCAGATGCTTTCAGCAGGGCAGGATCTAGTTGCTACGCTCGGTCTCGATTATCTGACGGTAACGTTGAGCGAGAAGGGAATTGCTGTTCTACGTAAGGATAGCAAAGAGAGCTTTCCTGCGACGGCCCGTCAAGTGTATGACGTCTCTGGTGCGGGCGATACCGTGATTGCTACGCTTGCGCTGTGCCTTGCCAGCGGCCTTGAGATTGACGGCGCCGCGCAACTGGCAAATGCAGCAGCGGGAATTGTCGTCAGCAAAGTTGGGACTGTTCCAGTAGACAGAGACGAACTGCTTGCCAGTCTGATGCCTGAGATTGAATTGCAGGCCGAGGAAAAAGTACTGGAGTTGAACCGCCTCAAAACTCGCGTTTCCGCATGGCGCTCACAGGGCGAAAAGATCGTCTTCACCAACGGCTGCTTTGATCTGCTTCACATCGGCCATGTGCGCCTGATGCAGGACGCACGCAAGGAAGGTGACCGTCTGATCGTTGCCATCAACAGCGATCGGTCAGTGACCTGCTTAAAAGGCCCGAGCCGTCCAATCGTAGGTGAGCGCGAGCGCGCTTATGTACTTGCTGCTTTGAGCGTAGTCGATGCGGTGGTAGTTTTCGACCAGGACACGCCGCTCCAGTTGATTGAGGCACTGCGCCCCGACGTGATCGTCAAAGGCGGAGACTATACGGAAGAAACGGTCGTTGGCGCGCACGAAGTGCGTTCATGGGGCGGAAGGGTAAAAATCGTGCCTACAGTCGAAGGTTTCAGTACTACCAGGCTTATTGCGAAAGCCACTGCAGTAGAGGTTTGAGAACGCTATAATCAGGCATAAGTGTCTGATACATTAGCGACACAACCAGCGTCACCACGATATGCAACCTGATAATTTGGGTAGATAACAGCAATTGTCTCGTTGCGGTGTGACCTGCTTCCCTCTCAATCCGAAAATCATATCGCTTGATATGCGGATCCATGAGAGCACGTCACTGGCATAAGTTTGCTTGGGCAGGAGCACGCACTGCAAGATGTGGACGAGCGGCTGAATCTAGGGGCAGTATGCAGAAGTTGTGCAGCCTGTTTCTCTGCTCATCGAATCGAAGGCACTGAACGAACGGGAGACGGGCCGAGCGCAGCTTATTCTGGGCGTCGCGTACCACCAACAAGGCGAGTGGGATCTGGCGCAGACCGCGAAAGAACGTACGAATTTTGAACCCGTATTTGCGCCGTGAAAGGGCTTTGGTGGCGGTAACTGATTACAAATCTGTGGCTCTAAGCTATGGCAACCCCGAGAGTTCGTCGCAAGCTGGCTTGAATCCGCTGTCGCAGGCCTTTTTAAATAGGGTGTGCGCCTGCGAGAAGTCTCGGGGTACGCCGAGACCGATTTCATAGAGCTCGCCGAGCCAGCTGCAACCGACCATTTCTCCGCCGTTGCAGGCCTCCTCGTAAAACGTGCGTGCCTGCGCATAGTCTGGAAGTGTCCCCTGGCCATTTTGGTAGAGCGAACCAAGGGCTGCACAGCCGAGCTTGAATCCGCCGTCGCAGGACTTCCTGAAGAGAGCACTCGCCTGTCCGTAGTCGCGGTCACCGCCCAGGCCATTGCGATAGAGCATACCGAGGGACGAACAGCGCGGCATCGATCCGCCATTGCAGGCCTTCTTATAGAGAGAGCGTGCCGCTGCGTAGTTCCTCGCTCCACCCAAGCCTTTTTCGTAGAGCGAGGCGAGATTCCCGCAGCTCTCGATACTTCCGCCATCGCATGCTTGCTTGTCCAGTAAGCGCGTTTGTTCGTAGTCCTGGGCCACGCCGCCATGGCCGTAGTAGTAGAGATCACCGAGCAGCCCGCACGAGTCCATATTGCCGATGTTACAGGCCCTTTCGAGCCACGGTTTTGCCTCTGCGTATCGCTTCTGATCGAATAGGACACGGCCCTCATGCGAACTCTGGGGAGCAATGATGATGGGCCCGGTCGGGGGCGTGTCTTTAGGAACAGTATTCGCGGTGGAGGTGGCGGTATTCGAGGACGGTTTGGGGGCTGGTTTCGAGGCCGGGCTTTCCGGAGCGGAGCCTTGTTCCTCCTGGGCGAGAGCGGGGGGAGCTAGTGTGAAGATGGCGATCAAAGCCAATGCGGCGATGAGGCTTTTGGGCATAAGGCTCACTGGGCACCGCGCAGCAGCGTGCAACCCTCGGCTAATTCGCCGTCACAAGCTTCTTGAAATACTTGCGAGCTTCAGCTTTGTTTCCGGCGTCCTTGATAGAGCGAACCTAGGCCGGTGCAACTGGCGAGATTTCCCAGCTCACAGGCGCTCTGGTATGCAAGTGTGAATCAGACTTCCCGAACATTCAACCCTTAGACTGGATGAAAGCACAATGATTGAGATGCAAGCATACAAGATCATGTTTAATTTCCTGGAAGACAGATACTTTCGTCTGCCCTCCGATACTTTGGGAGCACTTCTCGGCGCAGGGTCTGGGTGGTGACAATGCGGCGCTCAGCTTCGTGCAATATCTCGTGCGCTTTATGTAGTACGCAACATAAGCGCACTATCTTTTGCATGTTAAAGAACCGGAAGTCGCGGCTCTTATTGATCGGCATGTAACTTTCCGGCGAGACGGATATTCTTCCGCCGACGTCGACCATGAAGAGATCGAAGCAAACGAGCTTGGAGCAGCATTGCTTATGCCTCTGCGCCTTGTGCAGCAAGAGGTCAAAAAGAACGACCTCAAAATTGGACGATGACGAGGCGATTGACTTTTTGACCAAACGGTTTCACGTGAGCAACCGCTTGCCATGACCAACAGATCGTTGAATCTTCAAATGCTTCGTTAGATTTATTAGGTCAGTAAAAAGCAGCGGACCTATGTTCACCGATTTGGTGGATACTTGCTGACAATGCCAGCACGGTTCGCGAGATGTCGCTACGGGAGCATCGGGCTCTCAATGCGTCATCGCGTATATCACGTAGTTCACGCCGATCTTCGTGCCAAGCGCGGAAAATTTGCTCGGGTAGCCCGGATCGTCCAGAAATTCCCATGAGTCGCCGATATCGGAGTTCAGTGAGAAGGCAACCATGATCCGCCCCTTGTCGTCATAGATCCCCTTCCAGTGGGCGACGAAGCCGTCTTTCTTGTGGCCGGTGGCCAGGTGCTCTGCCCCAGGAATCTGAAAGCGGTGGTCGAGATCAAAGAACGTGTGAAAGATCGGATCGTCATTCGGAATGTCCACCAGTTCGCGATCCGGAAAGACCATCTTCATTGTGTTTTCGAAATAGGCCTGCTCCTCTGTCCCATGGCAATCGTCAGCCATAAAAAAGCCACCGCGCAGCAGGTAATCGCGCAGCTTCTTTGCCTGCGCCTCGGTCAGCCCCCACTCGCCCACCTGCACCGCATAAAGCCATGGCCAGTTGTAAACCTCGTCAGCGTCATCCAGGTTCACAGATTGCTCAACGGACCGCGCATCCACGCGCGTCAGGCGCCGCACGGCGCTAGCGAATGATCGGTCAGCGCGGGGATAGTCTTGTGTCCACAGTGAAAGCCCCTCCTGCCACGGTCCATCGAAGCGGCCGCGATAACCGTCCAGGGGACCCGGGGGGAACATGAGACGGGCAAATGTCCACTCTGCAGGCTGGTTCCAGTCGAGCGGCAGAGGAATTGACTCGCCGTATTCCACCGATGGATATTGGCGGAAGGCCCGCTGAGCGAATACCGCGGTGATCACAGCCCCGGCAAAGATCAGCGGGAGAGCAGTTCTATGGACATTCTTCACGGCACCTCTTGCCCAGGCTGACCACGTGCATTCCAGCCAATGAACGTTTATGATCCCGGCGTAGCAGACGCTCCCATGTTTCAACGTCATCGTTCCACAGCTGCGGTACGACCTGCCAATTAGACGCACACAAGAAGATTTCATGTTGTTGGATGCCTTGTGCGTTTCCTGAGGAGTCTTCGGATACGTCGTCAGTCTGATGCTCTTCGTCCTCGGACTGTGGCATCTTGGAACAGCTCTAACCGGAGCGTACTTTTCGTTGGAACGGCTGGAGTATAGTTTCTATCTCGAACGTTTGGAGTGTCCTCGGCGTCATCTCATCAAAGCTGGCTCCAGTCTGAAATCGTGAGGGAATATGCGTGTTCTCTGGCTTCTGATCTTCGTCACCGGTCAGCAGAACATTTCTCGGCATGGTGATGAACCTTGCCGCCCGGCTGCTTAGTAGAAGCTTGGGCGGAGGCCCAGAACTGCCTGCGCCGATCCGAGAGGAGGTTCCCTGATCATTGACGTTCTCAGCAAGATAGCGGAAAAATTGAATTGATTTTTTAATGACGTTATTCTGGTGCGGTGAATCGCCGCA
>DATAQW010000114.1:0-3182 GCA_036264445.1 Pseudacidobacterium sp. | reverse complement strand
GTTGCGCCAGATCTCTTCATATGCCTTTGGATCTTTTGCGACAAACGCTCTTGCCTCCTCTTCGGGCAGGCTCACCGTCATGCTTCTGCCTCCTATTTCCACACCGACGAAGCTCTTTCCTGCAACTTTGAATGCCGCAATCCGGCGGGCAGCTCGAACAGGCGGTCCTTCCTCCACCTGCGGCAACGCCATGGCAATGGCTCGAATTTCGGTGAGTTCGATCACTTGACATACTCCCGCTTGTTTTAGGTGAAATGCTGGTGCTCAACGCGCTCAATCTAGCAAGGGTTAACGTTGCGAGGACAGCATAACATCGCTTACACAAGATTTTCGATCTCAACAGATGACTTCAGGCCAAACCACGTTTCCAGAACCGCGGTGTCTCGAAACGCGGTTTGGCGATTTGGCATCAATTGAGAATCATAGTGCTCACCTATTTTATAACTATCAACCCACGGCTGAATGCTACTCGAAGTGAAATGCGAGCATGAGCGAACCTCTATTTCTTCTCTCCTTGACCGAATAGGAGAGAGTGGCGTACTCTCCTATGTCAAATAGGAGAGTACGCGTGCCAAAACCAGTCGACTTGCCCCAGGGCGCATTAGAAATGCTTATTCTGAAAGCCGTCTCGTTGGGACCTCTCCACGGTTACGGGATACTGCTTCGTATCCAGCAGATCTCAGGAGAGCGCCTTGAGATTCTGCAGGGTTCGTTCTACACCGCCGTCTATCGTCTTGAGCGGAACGGATGGATCGAAGGTGAATGGGGCGAGTCGGAGAATAACCGCAGGGCCAAGTTCTATCGCCTCACAACTTCAGGCAGGCGCCAACTGAAAGAAGAAACAGCAAAGTGGTCGGACATGGCAAGCGTTGTCGCGAGCATCCTGCGGGCAAAAGCGGAGGAGCCATGAGCCTCTTTGCCATGCTCCGTTGCTGGTGGAGAGCGATTGTCAGCCGCTCTCACATCGACCATGACGTCAAAGAAGAATTCCAGTTTTATATTGACTCCTACGCAGAGGATCTCATCAGGCTGGGGATGGAGCCTGCCGAGGCCCAGCGCCAGGCGCGTATTACTATCGGCCGCGCAGAAATGCAGAATGAGAAGTATAGAGATGCCATCGGCCTGCGCGCCTTTGACGAGTTGGGCGCAGACATCCGTTACGGCCTGCGCTCGTTGTTCAAGAACCCCGGATACGCAACCGTCGCAGTACTTTCGCTCGCATTGGGCATCGGGGCCACAACAGCCATGTTCAGCCTGATCTACGCGGCCCTCATCCACCCTTTCCCCTACGCGGATTCAGACAGAATCATGAATCCCGTCCTTGTTGACGAGCAGAACCCACAGCAATACAGATGGTTTGCAATGTACAAACCTCAGTTCGAATTATTCAGTCACGCCAGGTCCATTGAAAGTCTGCTTGGGTTCAGAAACGTCAATATGGAAATCACCGGGAACGAGCTTCCTGAAGATGTTGCTGCCATCTATCTAACCGAAAATGCCGACACCTTCTTTGGGGTGCGCGCTTTGCTTGGTCGCGGCATTCAACGATCTGACGGACAGAATTCAGGCCAGCCCATCGTTGTATTGAATTACAAATTCTGGCAACGCCATTTCAACGGGGACCCAGCAGTAATCGGCCGCACCCTGCAACTGGATCACGCAAATTACACAATCGTCGGTGTGATGCCTCGGAGTTTTGCCTTCAGTGACATGATGGGCGTCGGAGATGTCTATCTCCCCCGCAGTTTGCTGCACGATACTGTGAATCCTCCCATTCGATGGCCTTATACGCCCTGGATCAAGCTGAAACCCAATGTCAGCAGAGCGCAGGCGGATGCAGACTTACTCCCGCTGGTAAAGCAATTTGCGAAAGAAAATCCTCATCCCTATCCCAAACAATTTCATTTGCAGCTGCAGCCGATTGTTGGCCCATTCGAAGATAATTCAAGCCACACACTGCATTTGTTACTCGCTGCAGTGCTCCTTTTATTGGCAATCGGGTGTGCGAACTGTTCTATCCTCCTACTCGCAAGAGGCGAAGCGCGTCAGCATGAATTAGCTGTGCGGAGCGCCATCGGAGCCAGCCGTTGGCGGATCATTCGGCAACTATTGGTCGAATCATTGGTTGTATCGTTTTCCGGAGCAGTGCTCGGCCTAGTCGCTTCCTACTGGCTGGCGCAGTTGCCGCTGAAGCTTTCCCCGGATTCGTTTCCTGCTGAATCCGTCATTCGCATTAACCTTCCAGTGCTTGCATTTTCAGTCGGGCTTGCGCTTTGCTCCGGCATATTGTTTGGATTGGTGCCGGCACTGAAGCTATCACGTCCTGACTCGGCCCGCACAATGCAGGCGAGCCTTCGCCGAATTTCTGGCAGCAGCAACAGACGCAGATGGAATCTGTTAATCGCTGGACAAATTGCTCTCACGCTTCTCCTGCTGGCTACCGCAGGGTCTGCCATTGGAGGGTTTCTCCGCTTAATGAAGACACCTCTCGGTTACGATCCGAACAATGTCATGCAGGCCGGAATCGTGTTGCATTGGAACAATCCCAGAGACTGGGAGAGCATCAAGTCACGGGAAGACCGTGCCGCCTTCATCGATCAGGTGCGGCAGAAAATTGCTGCTGTTCCTGGAGTAACTTCCGTTGCCGTCAGCACAGGTTCGTCCATTCCGCCTTACAGCGGCTTTGAGCAACCCGTTGAAATTTCGGGAAAAGGAAAGAGTGAAGAACGCAAGGCCCGCGTGCATGTTGTCAGTCCTGAGTTTTTCGCAACGTTGAAGATTCCCCTTTTGCGTGGTCGTGTCTGGGACCAGACTGAAAATCAACGTGGGGATTTCGTCGCTATCGTGAATGAGAGCTTTGTGAATCATTACTGGCCGCAGGAAGACCCTATCGGCAAGCAACTACGCATTCCTTCTTTCAAATCGGGAGGCCCATTAGAGGTATCTTCTCCTCATAGCGATGACTCGCGGCAGGTCATCGGAGTCATTGGCGATCTTCGTAACGACGGTCTCGACAGGCCGGTTGCGCCCGCAATATATCTCCCCTATACGAGCTATATGCCTCCTTTCGCGCAGTTTGTAATCCGTACCCAGGGCGAGCCGCTCGCGTACTTACATGCTGTGCGCGAGGCTGTGCGGTCCGTCGCCTCCGACCAGCAGATATCCAATGGAGCCTACGATCT
>DATAQW010000073.1:0-15036 GCA_036264445.1 Pseudacidobacterium sp. | reverse complement strand
CTGGGGCATTCTCATTCGGTAAAGGACAATGCATGGTTTGTCGGGTTTGCGCCTCGCCGCAATCCCGACATTGTGGTTTGCACATTATTTGAAGGTGGTGAGCATGGGCGGCTTGCAGGGCGCCTTGCTGCGCGCGTGATTGAAGCCTATGTGACCAAGCAGCGGCGGCTGAACAATAATCTGATTGCGAAGACTCCTGCGACCGTCGATGTAGGCGCTCTATGGACGAATCCAGGTGAGCAGAACAACTTTGGCGGCAAGCCTGTGCTCAAAGACAATCACAATCCAGACACCATGTGGGGCGGGCATTTTTATCTGACAGTGCCGTCAACATTGGCTTCTGTGAAAGTTCCGTAATTTTTAAAAATGGGCCGTTTTCTTTCTTTCCGCGATTTCGACTGGACCCTGCTGGGGTTCGTGATGATACTTTCCATCATCAGCATCCTGGAAATCTACAGCGCCACGATGCACACCAAGTTTGTTGGTTTTCACAAGATGCAGATCCTGTGGCTACTCGGCGGACTGGTGGCCATGTTTATTATTTCCGTGATTGACTATCACTTTCTGCTGGATTTTATTCATTGGATTTACGGCTTCTGCGTTGTTTCGCTGATTGCTGTACTTGCGGTCGGATCCAAAGTCCTGGGGGCTCGGCGCTGGATCAAACTGCCTGGAGGCATCCACTTTCAGCCGTCGGAATGGGTCAAGCTTGTTCTGATTGTCGCTGTAGCGCGATATTTTGCTAATCTCGCGGGCAGAGAGCTTACCTGGCAGGACATTTTCAAAGCCATAGCGCTTGTTGCTGTTCCCATGCTTCTGGTTCTAAAGCAGCCTGACCTGGGAACGGCGCTGACGTATTCTCCCATTCTGCTGATCGGCCTTTTTCTTGGTGGAATCGACTGGAAAAAGGCAGGGGTTCTCATTCTGGTGGTATTACTGGCCGCTGGGGTGATCTGGAAGAGCGGCAAAGTACTCAAACCCTACCAGAAAGCGCGCCTGACCAGCTTTATGAATCCAGATGACGACCCGCGAGGCACCGGCTATCAGATTCGCCAGTCATTGATTGCAGTAGGCGATGGGGGCGTTTTTGGACGCGGTGCGACCAAGGGTACCCAGACACAGGGCGATTTCCTGCCGATTCCGTATACAGACTTCATTTTTGCCGCATACAGCGAGGAACACGGCTTTATCGGCGCAGTGATCGTCTTGCTGCTATACTTTTTAATATTGATGCGTTTGATTCAAAACGCTCAAACAGCCGCCGACCTGCCGGGAACGTTCATTGTGATGGGCGTGGTGGCCGTACTGATCTTTCAGATTGCGGTCAATATCGGCATGGTGATCGGGCTGATGCCAGTTACCGGAATCCCTTTACCATTAATGAGTTATGGGGGGTCCTCGGTGCTGTTCACGTTCCTGGCTCTGGGCATGGTGATGAATGTCCGGATGAGCCGCTTCGTGAACTGAGGCAAACAGGTTTATGGATTGGGTTCTCGCTGTTTGCGAGAGCCAGTAAAGGAAGTTTAAGAAGTTTAACTATTTAACCGGCCGAGGCGGATCGCCCTGCCGGTCAGGATCAGGAATGAGCGCGCTGAGACGGGTAACGGCCCCGCCGAATGAATTGGTTGAAGCGGTCACAAACTCTCTGCGCCCAGATTGCCTTCCCGAAACAAACCATCTTTTTCATCAGTCGCCGCCCGGAAGCGGGTCTCGCCGACGTGAATTCTGGTGGAATACGGCCATCTCATTGTCATCTCTGGTCTCGTCCGGTTTTCCGGTGTGATCTGCCTCGTCCGCACCCCCAAGGCCGTAAGAGCCGACGGGCAAGAGAGGCAGCATGTCAAAAGAAATTTGCATTTCCAGCACGCCGCATGAGACGCGGCTTGCGATTTTAGAAGATGATCAGCTCGCGGAAATTTACTACGAGCGCGAAAACGAATATACCCTGGCGGGTTCCATCTACAAAGGCCGTGTAACGCGTGTGCTTCCAGGCATGCAGTCGGCTTTCGTAGACTTGGGACTGGAACGCGACGCGTTTCTCTATGTCACGGATTTCCTTGAAGAGCAGGAAGACTCGGCTGACTTTGAGCACATTGGCGGCCCACCGCAGCGAGTGCCCCAGGCTCGCGAAGCTAACCTGGGTTCGACAAATTCCCACGAATCGGAAGAAGCAGAAGAGGAGCGCGAAGGTGAACATTCTCCTGAGGGCACTCGCCGCTGGAAAGGCCGCCGCGGACGCCGTGGCAGGGATGGCAGGGATAACCGCCATCATCATGCCCACGAGGGCAATGGGCACATTGAGTCGCCGGAGGCTGTAGAAGAGAGTATTTCGGCCGAACCGACTCCGCTGCCGGAACACGGTGCACCGGGAGGCATTTCCACTTCCCATTCGCCGATTCTGCTGCCGGGTGAGTCACTTTCAAAATACGGCGGAAAGCCGGCGGTGACTGAATCGGCTGCTCCAACTGCGCCTAAACCAATACAGCCAACCTCGAAGCCTTCTACATTGATTGAAGGCCCTATCGAATGGGACGGCACGGCGCTGCTTCCCGGCGAGTCGCGCGCGTGGCGTAATGCTCATGATGTTGAGCCGTCAGTACCGGCAGGACAGGCTGCAGCGATCGTTCCGGAAATTCCTGCGATTGATGAAGCAGAGGCAGCAGAAGCTTTTCCACGTGCTGTTTCGCCAGATACCCAGGAACCAGCAGTTGAAGTACAAGAGCCGGTACATGAGGCTGCGCAGGAACCTGCTCCGGTTCAGGAGTATGACCACCCGGTTGTCGAGGAAGTCCACGAGTATGAGCCGGAACAAGCTTCGGCGTCGCATCGTGTTGATCCGGTTGCTCCGAGTGAGTTTCGTATCACCGGCGTAATAGAAGAAGTTGAGGTTGCACAGCCGACCGCCCAAGTAGAGCAGGAACAGCATGCCGCTCTCGCAGAAACGCAATTTGTGCCTGAGACGGTTACAGAAGAAGCGGTTGCCGAGCCGCTTATTTCTGAGCCGGCATTCTCCGTTGAGTTTCAGGAAGAGGACGAACCTGCTGCTCCGGAACAGGGAGCGGTTGCAGCTGAGGAAGATGCTTCTGTTCATAGCCACGATTTTGCGCCCGGCACAGGTCTTCTTGAAGAAGAGGTCATCGACGACGAGGAGTACGACTTTGAGCCGATCCATGCGCATGCCGACGAGCATGATCTTGAAGACCTTGAAGAAGAGACGCTGAACCACGAGATCAACGGCACTGATCTTGGAGCGATGGTGCGCGATCTGCACATCAATCAGCGCGTGCACTTCGGCCCTGAAGGCGCGCTGGCTGAAGTGAAGGATGACGAAGAATACGCTGGCGAAGCTGTTGAAGACGAAGCGGAAGAAGAGGAAGAGATTGAAGAGAAAGAGGAAGAGGAAGAGGACACAGCGGATGCACACGCCACTGAAGTAACGGAAGGCCGTCCGCAGGAACAGCGCGAGCGCCGTCGCGGACGCGGCCGGCATGGCCGTCGCCGTCCGGGTGGCGGAGGTCCGCGCCGCGCAACCGCCCAGGTTACGAATCTGCCGGCTATTACAGAGTTGCTGAAGCCTGGGCAGGAAATTCTGGTCCAGATCGCCAAGGAGCCGATCGCCAAGAAGGGCGCGCGCATCACCAGCCACATTGCACTCCCAGGACGCTTCCTGGTCTTTATGCCGACGGTCAATCATGTCGGTGTCTCGCGCAAAATTGCCTCCGACGATGAACGCTATCGCCTGAAACGCATTCTCATCAGCGAGAAAGGCACGGCCTCGGGTGGATTCATTGTCCGCACCGCAGCGGAGGGCGCAAGCGAAGAAGAACTTCGCGCCGATCTGCGCTTCCTCATCAATCTCTGGACGGACATTAAGCAGCGCTCCGATGAAGCCAAAGCCCCGGCGCTGATCTATCACGATCTCAACCTGGTGGAGCGTGTGCTTCGTGATCAGGTGAGCAACAATTTCTCGACGATCTGGGTCGACAGCGAAAGCGAATACGAGCGCGTGGTGCGCTTCCTGAATCGCTTCCAGCCTTCGCTGGTGCGGCGCGTGAAGCTCTACACCAAGGAAACGCCGCTCTTTGAGCAGTTCGGCATCCAGGACGAGATTACGAAGGCGCTGAAGTCGAAGGTGTGGCTGAAATCCGGCGGCTCGATTGTCATCAACCAGACAGAAGCGTTGGTGGCCATCGATATCAACACCGGCAAGTATGTCGGCAAGACGGCGCGGCTGGAAGACACCATCCTCAAGACGAACCTTGACGCGATTCCTGAGATCGTCCGCCAGATTCGCTTGCGCGATCTGGGCGGCATCATCGTGATCGACTTCATCGACATGGATGAGCGCAAGAACCGCTATAAAGTGATGCAGGCGCTTGAAGAGGAGCTAAAGAACGATCGCGCTCCATCGAAGGTCCTGCAGTTTAACGATTTCGGACTTGTCGCCATTACGCGCAAGCGCGTCAAGCAGTCGCTGGAGCGCACTCTGAGCGTGCCATGCTACATTTGCGCCGGTACTGGCATGGTGAAGAGCCCGATGACGGTCTGCAACGAAATCTATATCGAGATGCGGAAGATGCAGAAGCATCTTGAGCGCAACGATGTGCTGCTGCGCGTCCATCCGGAAGTGGTGAAGATGCTGAAAGCAAACAATGCACGCTGGCTGAATGAAATGGAGGAGATGACGGGCAAGACGATCATTGTCAAAAGTGACCCGGTGCTCCATCCGGAACAGTTCGATATTCACTAGATCGAATTCGTGCAGCGTAATCGTCATTCTGACGAGCGAGAGAGAAAGAATCGCAGCGACCAGTGATTGAGCCAATGTCGTTGAGATTCTTCGCTCCGCTCAGAATAACGAACACTACGCCACTCAACAATTCATCAAAACTAACAAATGACCCCTCTCTCCAGTGGAAAGCAGGTGTCATTTGTTAGCAAACACGTCTTTCTGCGAGTCAAATCCATCGGAATGGTGTTTACCAACGTGTAAGGGGGCCATCCCACGAGTCCCCAAAATCCAACTTAAAGAGGGAATTTATGGTGGTCGGCTCGAGTCCTTCGCGCAAATTGTTTTATGGAATTGCCATTGCGTTTTCCGTTGTCGCTCTGGCTTCGCTCACGCCTTCTGTCAGGGCACAAGACAACACTCACAGTTCTTCCAGCTCTTCTTCTTCGGACTACAGCGCTTATCTGGACGGAGAAGACATCGACGGCGCTTCGCTTGCTGCTGCGCCCAATCCATCGCCATCGCCTAAGCCGCAATATGGCCAGACGCACTCCCAATATCCTACCTATCAGAGCAGATGGAGCCACATTGCTTTTGTAGGCGGCGGAGGATTCACGGCCCCGGTAGGCAATACTACGCATGGCTGGGAGACCTACGGGTACAACCTGAAGCTCGGCGCCGGATGGAACTTTACGAAACATTTCGGCACCTTGCTTGAGTACAACTTCAACCGCGATAAAATCCCCGGAAGCACGTTGACACAGCTTGCCATCGCGAGCGGATCGTCTGTTCCTTTTGGTGGCAACGTGAACCTATGGTCATTCACCATCAATCCGATCTACTACCTCCCTGTAACAGCCAAGGCGGGGGCCTATGTGACTGGCGGTGGCGGCTTTTACCGCAAGGTCACGAACTTCACCGCGCCGGTGTTGGGAATCAACTGCTACTACTTCTGCTACGAGGGCTACTTTCCAACAACCATCGCCCACTCCTCGAGCAACCAGGGCGGTCTCAATATCGGGGTTGGATTCTACTGGAAAGCTTTCGGAGAAGACAGCAACGCAAAACTATTTACTGAAGTCCGATATACCTGGGTGGATTCCCCCGTCGCCAGCAACGAAGACCCATACGGCTCGGGAACGTCAAGCTTGATTCCCGTGACGTTTGGCGTTCGCTTTTAGAAACGAGGAACTTAAAAAATCATGAGGGGCGGACAGCGTTCCGCCCTTTGTTTTGTTAACTCTGTACCTGTGTGGGTTCTCCACTCTATTCCAGGCTGCAAAAACGCGCAGCCTGGGAAACGGTTAGGTCCGACGGCAATATAAAAAAATTCTGCTTTTCTACCAGTGAACCCCTAACTGCTGCATGCGCAGGAGTCCTCCACAGAGAACTGCAAGCGGAGGAATCGCGGTAAGGACGATCAGGTAGTATACAGGCTGCTTGCTCTTCATCTGCACAGCGGAAAATGCGCTGAACAATAGCACAACCAGGGCCAACATGAGCGCGTGAACCAGTGGATTGCCCAGGGCGAAACGAGCGGTGACATATCCGCCAAGCAAAGAGGTCGCAAGCCCAATGCCGACATTCACTGCCATGAGAAATGGATCATGCGTGTCTTCCTGCGCAAACGATGGCGCGAACCGTCTCAGAAGTGCAGCGGCAATTCCGGAAAGACCAATGATGGTGATGAATCCCACCAGAATTGCCAGGAATGATTGCGCGGTAGGCTTCATTTTTTGCGCATCGTCGCTTCTACTGCATCAGCTTCTTTTGGCAATGCACAGGTCAGGCATTCGAGCTTGCCATCCTGATCGGCGTAAAAGACGTCTTCAATTCTTACGCCTATTTTTTCATCCGGAATGTAAATGCCCGGTTCGATAGTGAAGACCATGCCTTTAGGGATTGGCTGTGAGTAATCAAATGGATCATGCACGTTGATGCCGACCGAGTGGCCGATTCCGTGAATGAAGTATTTGCCCAGCGGTTCGCCGTGCAGGTCTTTGCCATGGGCATTCATGTAATTCCATGCGATGGTGTCGAGCGAGTCTGAGTATTTATGCTGTGGATCGTTCAGATGCGACTTGCCTGCGACGAAGCTTTCCATAGCGGCTCTTTGCGCGCCCAGAACGATGTTGTAAATCTCGCGCTGACGCTCGGTGAAATGCCCGTTGACCGGAACGGTGCGCGTGATGTCAGATGCGTACATCGAATATTCGCCGGCCGCATCGACGACGACTACATCGCCATCTTTCATGGTTTGGCTGTTATCGGAATAGTGTAGCTCGGTCGATTTCTCACCAGAGCCGACAATCGGAGCATATGACGGGCGCTCACAGCCATTCTCCATCAAATTTTGGATAATGATGCCTGCGACAGTACGCTCTTTCTGCCCTGGGTGCACAGCTTTCATCATCGCGAACTGAGCAACGACAGAGGCATCGGAAGCTTTGTGCAGAAGGGTCATCTCCCCCGCATCTTTTGTGGCGCGCAACTGTGCTGTAAGCGTACGCACGTCAGAAAATTGCGGAGCGCTGCCCATGCCGAGCGTAGCTGCTGTCCATGTGACGACTGATTTTGCCTGCTCCATGTCCGGTTCTGACCAGATGCGGGACATGACTGCGCGATTCTCCGCGGCAAGCTGATTGAGGATGACGGCGAGATCGCTCATCGGCTTTACTTCATCGATGCCTGTTACCTGCGGCGCATTGGGCGCAGCAGCATCGAGCTTGGCTCCTGTGTAGAGCTCCATGCGCAGATTGCGCGTGGGCAGGAACATGACTTCGCGATAGGGGCGAGCTGGATGCGTTCCCTGAGCAGCGACCGGGGCTTCAATCAGCAGTGCCGCCCCTGGCTCATTCCATCCGGTGAGATAGTAGAAATCTTCGTCCTGACGGTAAGGCATGAAGTCGAGCAGCGGCTCTTCTGCGGCAAAGAGGATAGCAGCACCGCCATTCAGTTTATCGGCCAGAGCAAGACGGCGCGTGTGGTAATCGGCGTTGGATTGGCGGTCGAGAGCATGAGCAGATCCAACGAACAAAGGCAATAGACAAACTGTAAATACAGTTGCGATGACAGTGCGTAATTTCACACAGTTCTCCCGCGTATGATTTTCAGAACGGAAAGCAGGTGGTGGCCTTCGTGGACGAGAAAGAAATCAATCCACTCGTGCAATGTTAATTCGCCCATCGTGGAATGGGTTCCGATGCGAAGAAATTGCTCAGAGCTGAGATTCTGAAGTAACGCGATGAAGGCTGATCGTTGTTCGAGCCATCGCGCTTCGATTTCTCTCACGCGCAACTGGTGCCATTCCTGCCAATGTGCGTCTTCTTCCGCGACGTACGAAGGCAATATGGGTTTTTCTTCCTGGAGGATTCTGCGAATGCGGTCGAGAAAAATCCCCTGATGGCGTGCCAGATGCGCGAGATGTTCACGAGCGCTCCATTTGCCGGGGATGCGGTTCTCAAAATTGACTTCCGGTACGGAATGCAGAGCGCGTTCGAGTAATTCGCGCTGCCGTGCAAGATGTTCGATTTGCGAATGTACGTCTGTCATGACTAGACGCCCACAGGGTACGGTTTCGGCGATGATTCTTCGAGGTTCGAGCCTGAGCGCCAGCGCTCGAATCTTCCCTGAAGCAACGAAAGCAGTCCGGTATACCAGTAGCCCACCACGAAGAGCAGAAGAAACGGCACGGTGAAGTAGTTTTCATTACTGATGGCATACCAGATGGTCAGTGCAAAGTAGCTGCCGATGAGCAATTCAATCCATGGAACAATGCCAAGGCGTTTGCGGTACTTGGCGGCTTTTGATCTCTCTCCGCGTTTTTCGACGCGATACTTTGGCGTGCGTTTGAAGGAGCTCTTGATGCCGAACAGAGCTTCAAGCACGGCCCTTGTATTGGTGACGGTCAGCCCGATACCGAGTGACATAAGAAATGGCAGATAGAGAAACGTCCGATACCAGGTGCGCGGGTAGAGCTCTTTCTGCGAAACAAGATAGAACGATGAGATGGAAAACGTCGATGCCATGAACAGGGGGAAGTCGATCAGGAGCATCTGAAGCCATCCCTGATAGAAGCGGATAATCATGGCCGGCATCAGGAGCGTAGAAAGCACGATCATCAGCGGATAGCTTATGTTGGCTGTCAGGTGATACCAGGCCTCAATCTTGGTATGAAAAGGGGCATCACTTGCAAAAACTTTGGGCAGGATTTTCTTCGATGTCTGGATCAGTCCTTTGGCCCAACGTGCCTGCTGCGTTTTGAACGCAGTCATTTCGATCGGCACTTCCGCCGGACACTCAACATCCTGGAGATATTTGAAGCGCCAGCCTTTCAGCTGTGCTCTGTAGCTCAGGTCTGTGTCTTCCGTTAAAGTATCGTGCTGCCAGCCGCCTGCTTCTTCAATGGTGCGATGGCGCCACATCCCTGCTGTTCCGTTGAAGTTGAAGAAGACACTGGCGCGTGAGCGGCCACCATGTTCCAGCACAAAATGGCCATCGAGCAGGATGGCTTCGACCTGAGTGAGGAAACTATAGTCCCGGTTCAAGTGCGTCCAGCGCGTTTGCACCATGCCTATATCCGGCTCGGCAAAGTGATGGACAACCTGCATCAGCCAATCGCCCGGAGGTACAAAGTCAGCGTCGAAGATTGCGATGAACTCGCCACTTGCTGTCTTCAATCCATTGTCGAGAGCGCCGGCTTTGAATCCGTAGCGGTCTTCGCGATGGATGTAGACGATGGGATTTCCTGCGGCACGGTATTGCTCGACGAGGTTGGCCGCCACATTTTTTGTTTCGTCCGTTGAGTCGTCGAGTACCTGGATTTCCAGCAGATCGCGTGGATAATCGAGATTGCAGCATGACTCAATGAGCCGGTCAATGACGAACTGCTCATTAAAAATGGGAAGCTGAACGGTGACGCGCGGAAGCTGGGTAAAGCGTTTTGGCGGCTCTTTGGCTGCGTTTTTGCGGTGCTTGTAATACAGATAGACCAGTTGATAACGGTGCAGCCCATAAAACGCCAGAATGACCATCACGACGAAATAGGGGATGAGCAGCGCGGTATCGAACAAATTCCAGCGGTACAGATGCTCAAAAGGATTGGCCCCGTAATGTGATCTCAGGTAATGAGACAGGCTGTGCTGGTTCATTTGCGCTAGCAGCGCGATGCTACTGTGGGTGAGATGGAGCATCGGGATGTGAGATGGAGCCTGGGTGAGCAGAGCCTTGCCTCCGCAAGTGGTCAAAGTGCTATTTTACGGGACAATTTCCAGAAAAGGCACATTTCAGATGAGAATCCAACTAGTGCTTTAGTTCAGGAACATCGTCCGGTAGAGCGGATCGCGCTGTGCGGGCCTGTATCCTGCATCGCGGATGATGCGGCGAAGATCTTCTTCCCTAGCGCGATTGGTTGAACGCGCATTCCAGACGGCACCAGCATCGTTAGCGCCAAAGCGCAATCCCATTTGCAGGACTTTCAATCCCTGTGAGGCAGAACTAGCCTGAATGTTCTCGATGTTCGTCAGATAGAGACGGGAGATCGCCAGCATTTTCAGGTATTCGACACCCGTAGGAGCATCCAGCTCACGCTCCGGTGCATAGCTCAACGGAGTGAATGCGATAAAACCTCCGGACTCTTCTTGTAGCTGGCGTATCTGATCGAGTGCGTCCAGCCGCTGCTCGAAGCTTTCACCGGCGCCGAAGGTTATGGAAGCAGACGTACGCATTCCTAGCTCATGGGCCGTGCGGTGCGCCCGCAGCCACCGTTCGAATGAAGATGAAGCGTGGCCATTGTGATGCGGAATTTCAAAGCTGGCGTCTGAGATCGAATCAAGTCCGGCATCGCGCAACCGCAAAAGAGTCTCATGCAGGCTGAGGTCGCTTCGTTTTGCGAGAGCGAGCAGTTCAGGGACTGTGAAGCCACGGAGCTGTGTCTGAGGAAATCGCTGCCGGATGCTATTCACAGATTGCTCAAACCATTCGATGGAATGCCCGGCTGCGCTTTGCAGTTGAATCCCTGTGCTATCTACAGCTGAAATATCTGCATCTGCGTCACTGTCGGATGCTGCAGCGCCGTCGACGAGATAAGTTACAACGCCCTCGGGATGCTTCTTGTTTCGTACTGCACCGGCTTCCATGCCAAGACCTATGAGGTCGTCGGAGAGGAAGAAATCAAGGGCTTGCTGGCGTGTTATCGGCATAAATTTAATTTTAATAGCCTTCCTGCTGTTCAGGCTGTACCGAGGTTGCCACGAGTTTTCTTTCTGACATGAGGATTCAGGAACTTACGTCGCAGTATCATGATTCTTTGATTTGTTATTGATTCCTATACTGGCCTTTCTCATTGTGCATCAGAAACCTATGAGGATTCTGTAAGGTCCGGCCCCTGATCGAGAAGTTGTGAAAATTCCCTGAGGAGTAGAGACCCTTTATGCAGACTCTTATCCCACGTGTGACGCGCTCACTTTTCCCGCTCATTACAACCGCCCTTTTTTTGGTGTCAGTAGTGAACTCGTTTGCTGCTGATGACAAGCCTAAACCTCAGCCCGACGTAGTTATTTTCACGAATGGCGACCAGCTTTCCGGAAAGTTCGTACGCGCGGTCGGCGATACGGTTACATTCCACAGCGATGTTGTAGGAGATGTGAATGTGGGCTGGGACAAGATCAAAGAATTGCATACGGGAGAGAATCTGGCAGTGCTCGAAAAAGGTGTCCAGATTAAAGACCGCCATGTTCCGCCGAATTTTCCCATGGGAAGAGCGTCCATGGCCGACCAGCAGATTATGGTGCGGTCTACAACGGCGACACTTCCGGCAATACCTGTCAGGAACGCCAGAGTCGTGGTGGATGAGGGTACATTTAATAAGCAGTTGATTGGTCGCCCCGGATTTTTTCAAGGATGGAACGGCGGTGCAACGGCTGGGGCCACAATCACATCCGCTACACAGAATTCTTATGCCTTTACCGGAGCTGTAAACCTATTGCGCGTTGTTCCGACGGTGGATTGGCTTGATCCAAGCAACCGCACCACGGTTAATTATCTCCAAGCGTATGGAAAAATCACGCAGCCATCGTACATTGACGCTTCCGGCAATTTTATTCCATCGTCATATACGAAGACTTCCATCCTGCATGCAGATGCGGAACGCGATGAATATTTTACCCGTCGCCTCTATGTTCTTGGGCTGGTTGCTTTCGATCACAACTTCAGCCAAAGCCTTGACCTGCAGCAGATATACGGCGGTGGACTTGGCTGGACAGCCATCAGGGATGCCAAGCAGGAGCTCGACCTTAAAGGGACTGTGCAATATCAGCGACAGCAGTTTTTTAACGTAGTACCGCCAGCGGCAGCTGAACTGAACCTGATCAGCTCCACGTTTGGAGCCAACTATAACCGGAAGCTTCCCAGGGGGATGGTCTTCAATCAGCAGGTATCGTATACCCCTGCCTGGAACGATCTCCATGCCTACACTATCGCAGAGGCGAATTCGCTCGTATTCCCAACCTACAAGAACCTGAGCTTTACGGTTGGTACATTGAATTCGTACCTGAATAATCCGCCATTGACCATACCGCCAACGAAACGCAACTCATTCACATTCACAATGGGGGTAACCTACGCCATCAAGTCTTCCTATTGAGTTTTTAGCCAGGCACGGCATTTTGTGTGCCTGGCTTATCTCTTATGGGTTTCAAGCAGTTCACTCGCTCTTCGTGGCTATTTTGTCTCCGGTAGAATGCCTGCGGACGGAGTGGTGTTTGGATTGAAATCCAATGGCTGTTTTAGCAGCTCAAAGACGCTTGTTGGCAGCGTCTTGTCGGCGTTTGCCAGAAGGATGCTTACCTGCCATATCTCCGTATCGTTCAGAATATGGTCGAACGCGGGCATGCCGCTGAGGCGAATGCCGTTCTTCACTTTCCAGAAGGTCTCCCCTGGAGGATCATCACTTACTCCGACGACACCATTTCCGTGCGGTTCCCATAGATGCGGCGCCTCGGGGTACATGTGTGCTGCGAAACTGGAAGGCCTGCCGTAGAGACCATGGCAGGCTGCACATTGCTGCCTGTAGATGTGCGCGCCGATCAGAAGATTTGTCTCGCTTGGAGAAATAGGCGTGTTCTTCGGCATTTCTCTGTCAATGCGGGCTCGTAATGGGGCATGCACAATCTGGCGCTCCATGGGGAAGGGTGGGTCCGCAACGGCAACCGGAGGATGTCCAAAACGGAGATAAGAGAAAACAGCGATGGGTATAGCAAGAAGGCCAAGAATCAGGCCGAGAATAAAACCCTTCATGCGAAAGATTCCCCCTGAGTGAGATGGCGGTTTGAAAATCCGATGCTTCAACAGGAAAGCAGGGGGCAGATCGTCGTGCAAGGAATTTCTTGTTAAAACGTCGGAGTCGCCCAAAACCCGATTCCCAGAACCCCGCAAACCCGTCTAAGGCACTAGAATAAAAAAAGCTTTGGCTTTAGAAAACCGGTTCTGTCTTTTTTTGACCAGTACGGTAGCCTAGACTTTTTTGTTTCGCCGGCAGTGGAGGCATTCAGGTTCATGTTTCGATCCAACCGTTTTTATCCGGTTCTGGTATTCACACTCGTTTCTTTGGCGGCATTTCAATCACCCGCGCAACAAACAACCAATCAGCAGCCTGCTCCTCAGACTGTGCCACCACCGCAACAGACCACCACTCCACAGGAGCGTGTTCAGGTTTTGCATCAGGCGCAGGAACGCGTGAAAGAGCGCCGGCGGCTGCGTGATCAGCAAATCATCAAAGACACCTATAGCCACAAATACGAGGCGTACTTCGGCGGGAATTATCTGCGCTTCCGTCCCGGCAACGATCTTCAGCGCATCAATGAGGCTGGCTGGCATGCCGGAATTACCGATTATGCTTTCGGCAAAATTGGCATTACTGCCGACGCCCGCGGCTATTACGGTACAACCTATACAGGCCCAAATCCGTATAGCGTGTATCAACCCAGCATTAGCCAGTACACCTTCATGGCTGGGCCTACAGTCCGCTTCTTTGAAGGCCTGCACTGGGGATGGACAGGACATGTCCTGGCTGGTGTAGGACACGGGAACTTCGGGACGGGTACTGGTGGTCTGCCTCCTGAGCTGATTGGCCTGTACAGCGATGGCAATGCGTTCAACATGACGGCAGGCGCTTCTATGGATTACAACCTCAGCCCTGCGTTGGCCCTGCGGCTTACGCCCAACTACCTGATGACGAGGTATGGCAGCTCCACCCAGAACAATCTCGGGTTTACTGCCGGCGTGGTCTATCGCTTCGGACGGCAATAACAGCATCCTTCCGGATTCCTGAAAAAAGCCATGCGTAAAAGCATGGCTTTTTCTTTGGGATAAGGTTCCACGTCTCAGTTAGCTCGGCGAACCTGGGGGCACCCGTCTAGTAATGATTAAACAAGACTTGGGTGCCACCGATGCGAGATTGAATTCTTGTCTGCCATTCCTTTGGGCCAGTCTGGTGGACGGATGTGCCCCTGGAATCGACAGCCACGGTTACGGGCATATCTGACACTTCGAACTCGTAAATTGCTTCCATGCCGAGGTCTTCAAAAGCAAGCACGCGTGACGCCTTGATTGCTTTCGAGACGAGATACGCGGCGCCGCCTACGGCCATCAGGTACACAGCGCTGTTATCGCGGATGGCTTCAATGGCTGCGGGGCCGCGCTCGGCTTTTCCAACCATTCCGAGCAGGCCGGTTTGTTCAAGCATCTGCCGCGTGAACTTGTCCATGCGTGTTGCAGTGGTTGGGCCTGCCGGGCCGACGACTTCCTCGCGCACAGGATCGACCGGACCGACGTAATAGATGAATCGGTTGGTGAAATCGACGGGAAGCTTATCGCCGCTGTTCAGCATGTCGGTCATGCGCTTGTGCGCGGCGTCGCGTCCGGTGAGCAGCTTGCCGTTCAGCAGCAATACTTCGCCGGGCTTCCAGTTTGCAACTTCCTCGCGTGTGACGGTATCGAGATTCACCCGGCGTGCGGATGAAGTATCGTAGGTCAGATTCGGCCAATCGTCGAGCGCTGGCGGCTCGAGAGCTACCGGCCCTGAGCCATCGAGCACGAAGTGCGCGTGACGTGTAGCCGCGCAGTTGGGAATCATGGCAACGGGCAGGTTGGCCGCGTGCGTTGGGTAGTCGAGAATTTTGACGTCGAGCACGGTGGTCAGGCCGCCCAGCCCCTGCGCGCCGATGCCGAGCTCGTTCACTTTCTTATAAAGCTCAATGCGCATTTCTTCGATTTTGTTTTTTGGGCCGCGCGCGATGAGATCCTGAATG
>DATAQW010000070.1:0-20144 GCA_036264445.1 Pseudacidobacterium sp. | reverse complement strand
TTCATGTGAGCCGTAATGTGCAACACACGATGCGCGAATGCCAGCAGAATGCGCAACGGCGTGAGCGTGGCTGTAGCGTTGTAGCGCAGATATTCCGGATTACCGAAGACAAATCCTGTGCGATGCCAGTGATACGCATACCAGCAGGCAAGCAGCACGATGGGAAGAAGCAATTGCGCAGCGGTAGAGAGGCGGTATCTTCTCTGGTTTCCTTGTTTCGTGGTGGTCGAGGCATTCAATCCCTGAGCCGTAAAAGCAAGCCACACCTGCCATCCGGCAAGAGCCAGCGGCGTGACAATGGAAGTCTCTTTGGCGAGCGCAGCCAGCGAAAAACAAGTTACCGCCAGCCACATGCGCTCTTCCAGAAGAAAAACAATAGCCCAGAGCGTCGCTGCTGCCGCAAACATATCCGCATGCCCCAGCGAGCTCTGCGCAAACCAGACGGGATACATAGCGGTCAACCCAACCGTCGCAACAGCAACCTGAGCCTTGCGGGTAGTGACGATCGCCAGCTGAAACACAGCAAGCAACGCGATTGCCGCCACAAAGCACATCGCGACCCGCGTGACCCCGGGGGCAAAACTAAAGACCTTCCACCATAGAGCAAGATAGAGCGACGGCAGCGGTGGATGTGCATTTGACAGTGTCGAAAAGGGAATCAGCGAGCCGGTGCGAAAAAAGTCATAGGCAGCGGGGATGTAGTATCCGGCTTCGTCCCAGTAATACGGCAGACGTAGCAACGGCAGATGCGCCAGCAGTACTGCTGCAAAGATTAATGGGAAAACAAGCCATAGCCGGATTCGAGATTGCGGCACTAGTGTACCGGGCCTTGCGGAACGGGAAGCGGATGCTGCGGCTCAAGCGCAATGGATCCGAAAGCCTGCTCATACTGAGCGATGTTCTGCCCCAGGATGTTCCAGAGAGCCTTGGCCTGCTGCGGGCTTAGATAGATGCCCTGTGTGTTCTGAATGGTGACAGAATCGGGCGCATCCTGATGCACGAGGCCAAAGGCGAGAAAGAAATCCCATACGCTGACGCGCACCTGCACGCTGTTTGAGTAGTTTTCACGGTAGTCGGCAGATTGAACCAGGTTGATCTTCGGCTGGGGTTGTTGAGAAGAATTCATGATGGTTTCAGAGTACCGCAGAGGTGTGATGAAAATGGGAATCTTGCTTTAGTTGGTGCGGGAGAAGGGACTTGAACCCCCATGGATTGCTCCGCCAGATCCTAAGTCTGGTGCGTCTGCCAGTTTCGCCACTCCCGCACTTTCGGCGCCACTCTGCCTATTTTACAAGGACATTAGCCGGTCATGCACACCCATGCCAGAAGTAACTTCAAAGAATTGGTACAAATGAGTCATAGTGTTGGAAGCGTCTGGCGCATATAGGGAATTTTTAAACTGTGTGTTAAGCAGACAGAGGTCATATCTTGAGCTTTAGGCGCAAGGCAAACTTCTGCTGCGAGGATCGTAGTTAAAGTCCCCTACTTCTGCGTCGATCCAAATATTAGAAACTATTATTCTTCCACTCCGAATACATCTGAAATTGTTCGGATGGAAAGAAGATTTGTTGAGCAAAGCAGTTTATTTGGCCTTGGAAGACATAGAATGAATGGCACCATGCCTGATGGCATTCTTGAGTTTTTAAAGCACAGGATTTCGCTTCCCGAAGGCCTCTCTGATCTTCGAGGGAAGTATCAGAACGCAGAACCGTTTCCGCATCTCCTGATCGACAGAATGTTTTCACCCGATGTATTGCATTCCCTCATCGATGAAATTCCACCGCCGACCGCGGAAAACTGGGTAGGCCACGACGAAGAACGAATTACAAAGCTGAATTTAAGATCTGCTATTTACCTGGGCGAGTGCAGCTCTCAGTTTGTATCGTTCATTCACTCGGCCGCATTCCTGTATCTCATCTCAGAAATCACCGGTATATGGGGCCTTTTGCCCGATCCATATCTGGGAGGTGGTGGGTACCATGTGGTTCCGCAGGGAGGCAAGTTCGACGTGCATGCCGACCGCAATGTGGATCAGATCACAGGGTTGTCGCGCCGCCTTGCCATGATCACCTACCTGAATGAGGGTTGGAAGCATGAATACGGCGGTCAGCTGGAATTATGGAACTCAGACGCTACCCATTGTGAAAAAAGCATCGAGCCGGAGTTCAACCGGACCATATTGTTTGAAGTTGGTGACAAAAACTTTCATGGTGTGCGGCCGGTATTAACTGAGGATGGCAGGTCGAGACGGTCGTTTGCCTTCTACTTTCACACCATTCCGAATGGAGCGGAAACAGCTCATAATTCCATTTATGCTCCGAACTTCTATCTCAAACGGGATCCAGTAAAAGAATATGTCCTGGATTTTGTGCCGCCTGTTCTTCTTAAAGCTGTAAGACGGATAAAAAGTACCTATTAGCTGGCTGCCGCAAATACATAAAAAATCCTGGCTACTCTGAAAGTATTGGCTCCGGAGTCTCCTCTGTCTTTGGCTGCAGTGTCTTGTGGCGTTCAAGGAAACGTACGCACGCATTCCAGCGAAGAATCGCATCGTCATTGCTTGCAGGCCGCAAACGCTCCGCGTCTTCGAAGAATTGCAATGCCTTGACGATCCAATCGTAGATATAGCCGCTTGCTCCGGGGCCATTGGCAGCGTGGTAGGCTTTTGCGCGGCGCTCCCATGCGATGCCGGAATAATAAGCGCGGTCGTACTCAGCTTCAAGATTGGCGATCGCTCCTACGGCCCTGGTAAAAGCGCCTGGGTCATGCGGAATCTCATCAGTGAGGGCGAGGATGAGACTGATGCGCGCCTGCCGGTTCGCAGGATCAACTTCGAGAATGTCGTGGCAGATGCTTTCGGCTTCGTGGGGCTCGTTGAGCAGGCGATACCGTTCCGCTTTGGCCAGTGCGGTCTCCACACTGGTGCGGGAAATGGGTTTAAGTTTGAACATCAGAGTTCCTCCTTGTTCCGGTTAGAGGATGTGGAACAGCGCCTTCAGAGGATCGAAGAACTGGTCCACCACCCGCTCCTTGAGCGGAATAATCGCGTTCTCGGTAATCGTAATCGACTCAGGGCACACTTGCCGACAACAAGTTGTGATGTTGCAGTAACCAATGGAGTGTTTGTGCCGTAAATCACTTACACGGTCCTCCGTGTCGAGTGGATGCATTTCGAGCGCCGCCGCGTAGACCAGCAGACGGGGCCCGATGAACTCGTCCTGTTTATGATGCTCGCGCAGGACGTGGCAGACATCCTGGCATAGAAAGCACTCGATGCATTTGCGGAACTCCTGCACGCGCTCGACATCAGCCTGCTGCATCCGCCATGTTCCATCAGGAGAGTCTGGCGAGCGCGGATTGAAGGGCTTGATGGTCTTTTTGGCGCGGAAATTCCAGGAAACATCAGTCACCAGATCGCGGATGAGAGGGAATGTGTGCATTGGTTCAAGGATCACAGGTCTATCCAGATTGATGTCGCTGAGGCGCGTCATGCACATCAGTTTCGGCATGCCGTTGATTTCTGCCGAGCATGAGCCGCACTTGCCCGCCTTGCAGTTCCATCGCACGGCAAGATCAGGAGCCTGCTGCGCCTGAATGCGGTGGACGGCATCAAGCACGACCATGCCCTCCTCAACGGG
This sequence comes from Pseudacidobacterium sp., assembly GCA_036264445.1. Lineage (GTDB taxonomy): Bacteria > Acidobacteriota > Terriglobia > Terriglobales > Acidobacteriaceae > Pseudacidobacterium. Next base: position 16,506 of record DATAQW010000070.1, on the reverse strand, counting down.
CGTTGTGTAATCCTGAAACATGCCGTTAGCAGGATCCCCGCGCCAGATGCGAAATGTTGCCTGTGTGGCCATCATTTCATCTCCTCAATTACCGCCTTTAACTCTTCGGGTATGGGTGGAAGAGCCTGTTTCTCGACCTGCATTGCGCCATCAGTGCCTTGCCGAATAACAATATTGTGCTTGCCCCATTCAGCGTCTTTGTTGGGGAAATCTTCGCGGAACTGCGCGCCTCGGCTCTCTTTGCGCAGCAGCGCGGCGCGGGCAATTGCTTCAGACACAAGCATCATGTTTGAAACGTCGATTGCGGTATGCCAGCCGTTGTTGTACTCGCGATTGCCGACAACACCGATGCGTTCAGCACGCGCCCGTAGTTGCGCAATGACCTCTAATGCATGCTGCATTTCGTTCTCAGCTCGAACAATGCCTACCAAGTCCTGCATCGCGTCCTGCAAGTCGTATTGAATCTGATATGGATTCTCGCCGGAGGCACCGCGATCAAAAGGGACTAGGGCATCAGTGGCGATTGCCTGAAGCCGCTGTTCGTCGATAACTATCGTGCCGTTCGATTTGGCGAATTCCGCAGCATAGCGTCCAGCGCGGCGTCCGAATACGACGAGATCAGAGAGAGAATTACCGCCCAGCCGGTTCGCGCCATGCAGTCCTGCGGCTACTTCTCCTGCAGCAAACAGTCCAGGCACAGACGACATCTGTGAGTCGCCATCGATGCGGATTCCGCCCATCATGTAATGCGTTGTAGGTCCGACCTCCATCGGTTCCTTAGTAATGTCAAGATCAGCCAGTTGCTTGAACTGGTGGTACATGCTGGGGAGCTTGCGCTTGATGTGCTCCTCTGACTTGGGAATGTGTTTCTTGATCCAGGAGATGTCCAGAAAAACGCCGCCATGCGGCGAGCCGCGTCCCGCTTTCACTTCGCGATTAATGCAGCGAGCAACATGATCGCGCGTGAGCAACTCAGGCGGACGCCGTGCATCTTTGTCCCCCTGCGTATAGCGCCAGCCTTCTTCTTCTGTATCGGCGGTCTGCTCTTTGTATAGATCAGGGATATCATCGAACATAAAGCGGTGGCCTTCACTATTACGCAATACGCCGCCTTCGCCACGCACCCCTTCTGTCACCAGAATGCCACGCACACTGACGGGCCATATCATGCCGGTCGGATGGAACTGCACGAATTCCATGTCTTGTAGCTCGGCACCCACGCGGTACGCCAACGCCAGCCCATCGCCAGTGTATTCCCAGCTGTTGCTGGTGATCTTGTAAGCGCGGCCGATGCCTCCGGTAGCAAGCACAACTGCCTTCGCCTGCCAGAGATAGAAGCGGCCTTTCTCGCGGTCGTATCCGCAGGCTCCGGCGATGCGGCCTGAGTCCATCAGGAGACTGAGCACAGTGCATTCCATGTGGACTTCCATGCCTGTGTGAATGCCGTGGTCTTGAAGTGTGCGGATCATTTCAAGCCCGGTGCGGTCGCCGACATGAGCAAGGCGCGGATAGCGATGCCCACCGAAGTTTCGCTGAAGAATTCGTCCGTCCTTGGTGCGGTCAAAGAGCGCGCCCCATGCTTCCAATTCACGCACGCATGCGGGCGCTTCTTTCGCATGCAGTTCTGCCATGCGCCAGTTATTGAGGTACTGGCCGCCTCGCATCGTATCGGCGAAATGCACCCGCCAAGTGTCGCGGTCATCGACGTTGGCGAGAGCAGCCGCTATACCGCCTTCAGCCATCACGGTATGTGCTTTGCCCAGCAACGACTTGCAGACGACGCCTACCCTTGCGCCATTGGCAGCGGCTTCAATAGCAGCGCGCAGACCCGCGCCGCCCGCGCCGATCACTAGAACATCGTAGGAGAAGCGCTGGAATTCCGGCATCTACAGGATTCTCCAGTCATGCCAGATGCCCATCGAACAGAGACGGATGTAGAGGTCAGAGAAACCAACCCAGAAGAGACTCGCCCATGCCCATTTCTTATGTCCTGCATTAAGGCAGCTCACGCAATCGTAGAGTTTATGCCGCACGGGATGCTCCGAGATGCGGTCGAAAGTGCCTCCGATCAGGTGACGAAAAGCATGGCAACCGAATACATAGCCACCCAGGAGCACAACATTGACGACAAGAACGATGCTGCCGATGCCAATGCCAAAGCCATCGGGGAAAAAGAAACCTTTGATTGCGTCGTAGACCAGAAATCCCCAGACGATATAAGAAAGGCGTAGAAAGTAACGATGAAAATTCTGCAGGATGAGCGGAAAACTGCGCTCACCCAGATAGCTCTTGCGCGGTTCGCTCACCGCGCACGCAGGAGGATCAGCCCAGAACGACTTGTAATACGCGCCGCGATAGTAATAACAAGTCAGCCGGAAGAGGCCCGGGATCCAGAGAATCAGAAGCGCAGGTGAGAATGGCAGAAAACTTGGATACCACCCGGGCTTTGGACCAAACAACGCATGCGGCGAACTGCCGAAAAGCTCCGGTGAATAGAACGGTGAAATATACGGCCCAAAGGTGTAATGACTGTTTTGAAGCGCGGCCCAAGTGGAGTACACAATAAACGCGCTCAATCCCAGAAAGACTGCTGTGGGAGATAGCCACCAGGCATCATGTCTTGATGTCTGGCCGAACTTGCCGTTTTTCCAGACTACGTCGGGAGCTGACACAGGATCCCTCCACGGCAGAGGGATTCGCCCAGAGTCGGCCCTTCTCGCCGCTGGCATCGCATTCTATAGCAAGAACTCTGCGGCTAGCTAGATTGTGCTGATATTGTTTCGACTTCCGGGCGTTCAACTGCTTCCAACGGCGTCTCGGCTTCAAGTTCCTCCCACGGAAGGGAAGTTTGCAAAACCGGGCGGAAGCTTTTTCTGTGCAACGGCGTGGGGCCAAATTTTTCAAGCGCGGCGAGATGCTCTGGAGTGCTGTAGCCCTTGTGAGAGGCCAATCCATACTGCGGGTACTCTTCATGCAGTTCGCGCATGCGCTGGTCGCGGTAGACCTTGGCGATGACCGATGCCGCGGCAATCGAGATCGAAAGCGAATCGCCGTAGATAATGCTGGTCTGCGCCTGTGGCAGGTCGAGGCGCAATGCATCAATCAGCAGATGGTCAGGCACAGGCGCGAGCTTGCTGACGGCTCTTGTCATGGCCAACTTGGATGCTTGATAGATGTTGATGCGGTCGATGGTCTCGACATCAACTTCTTCAATGATGATAGCGACTGCCTTCTGTTCAACGATTTTAGCCAGACGCTCACGGTCTTCGCGCAGAAGCTGCTTGGAGTCCCGCAGTCCCCGGATACGCGTATCCTCCGGCAGAATAACGGCCGCAGCGACCACACATCCAAAGAGCGACCCGCGCCCTACCTCGTCGACTCCGGCAATGATGGTCGCTCCCTGCATACGCGCGGCCTTTTCATACTTGTTGCCGCAAACCAGCGAGCGCAGCATGCGCATTTTAAGGGTCGCTGCGGAGACAATTTCCTGTTCAGGATCAACCGGTTCCAGCTTGAGCTTTGCGGCGCGGGGCATTAGAGAAAGTCTACCGCCGCAATAGCTTGAGGATGTGGTGGAAAACTACCCAGGTACTCTTGATTTCCTGTCTTTCATCCTTTCATGAGCAGTTCACGACAAAACAAGCATCCCTCAAGCAACCTATAGGATAGATTCTGTGCGTTAAACAGCTCTTGCAGAGGAGATGACACATGGCTCAACCGGCATTGACAACAGTTACTGTTGATGGCGACAAGTTCAATGCAGTTTCCACGCACGTTGGCATTACCACCCAGCATGACCATATGGGCCTTCCGCAGATGGGTACGCTTATGTGCTCCATACAGTTCGTCGTAAACATGCATGATGATAAAAACATGCCGTTCTCGACATTGAGCAAGCTTTTTAATCTGGCCAATATTGTGACCAGAGACAAGATCAAGGACATCAAGATCGAATACTGGAAGGATGAAAGCCAGCAGGATGCGCTCTGTACGTATTCTTTTAAGGGCTGGCTAAGCCACTTCAGCACAAACAGCGGCGAAGGAGCAAATCATTTGCTCACGATCACAGTGCAACCCGCGCTCGACAGCAAGAACTACGTGGACTTAAAAATGGGGAATTGAGAAGCACGAATCAGGGCTGTTGCAGCAGTGCATCCATGCGCAGAAGGAATTGGCGGGTAGTCATGCCTTCCCAGCCTTCTGCAATGATATCTGGTTGAAAGATGCGCACAAATTCCTGCGCGAGTTCGGAGTCGTCGTAGCGGCGCAGAAGTCTATGTATGTCGGCTCTGACACCCAACCCGTCTAGGCTTATTGGGTGATCTCTCCTGTAAGCAGCGATAATCTCTTCGATAGTGTCTCCTTCGATATCGAAGTCTTGGTGAAAATAGCATCCGAGAAGATTGTCTAGATAAGGGTAGTTGTCTGTGTACAGACCTCCCATTACGATTACTTCCACGTATTGTCGATAGGAAAGATATCGCCGGATCCGCTCCAGTAATTTGGGTTTTCTGGCCCCAGGACCCCGTACACGAACATACGGACCAGGAGGGGGCGGGACAACATATTTATAAAAAAGTTCACTCAAGGTCGAGGGGCGATTTGCTGAAGCAGCTCGTCGATTTTTAGCAGCCATTGCCGTGTGGTTGGTTCCCATAATTCTGGGTCAATGTCGGAGCCAAAGATTCGTATAAATTCTTGCCTTGTCCGGCTGTCGTCATAGCGGCGCAGGAATCGGTGTATATCAGCCCTTACTCCCATCCAGTCTTCCGGATGAGAATGCTCTTGATAGGCCTTAACGATTTCTTCTGTAGTATTGCCATTAATGGCATAATCCTGATGAAAATAGCCACCCATCAGCGAATCCAAATAGGGATAATTGTCAGCGTATAGTCTGCCCACAATACATATCCTTTTAAGGAGTTGGGAAGGAGGTAAGAACAAAATAAGCTTTATTTGCTATTTTTGTTTTTTTCAATACCACCATGATTCCTCCTTCCCTGCTCCAGCAGTTTCTTTTCCTGATCCATGCGTTTAGCTTCCGAAATAGGTCTTTATTTCAATAACTCATCAATTCTAAGCAGCCATTGTCGCGTGGTCATGCCCCATAAAGCAGCATCCACTTGATGCGAAAATAATTCTCCAAATTTCTGCGGTAATTCCTCATCGTTATAAAAACGCAATAGCCTGTGAATATCAGCCCTGGTTCCCAACCAGTCTTCTGGTGGAGATTCTTTGCGAAATGCAGCAATAATGCCCTCCAGTGTAGTATCGCCCTCAAGAGCGAAATCCTGGTGAAACCAGCCGCCAATCAGGTTGAATAAATAGGGATATTGTTCGACGTATGGAACAACCACAGTGCGCCCCCTTCACGGTATTGGATAAGAGGTTAGTAGGAAGTAAATTTTGCCAGCAATGTTGGTTTTTCTTAGAACGACATTAATTTTATTCATTTGAGTCATCGCGCCAGTGCTGCGCACGACGCCATATCCGGTTGGTTTGGACGAAGAGTATTCAAAAATCAGCTTGCCAGATGCCCCACTATCAGAGGCCCATGTACGAATCATGGGATCATTGGTTTGGAGAGCTTTAGAAATAATCTCTTGAGCTTCCTGAACAGATCTGAATGAACTAGCTCCGGGAATCCAAGGTTCTGCCGCTAGCCTAGCTCGTAATTGTGCTTCCGTTTGCCCAACGTGCTTGGCAATAGTGTGGCCGCCAGCAGCTTCTTCCTCAGCTAGATTCACTCCAGGTTCGGCTGCTGTTGCCGTTTCTCTCAGTACAATACGGCCAGCACGGACTGCTATTATGCGTTCTGCCGCAACTACTGTCGCAGCGAAGAGAGGCACTGCTGTATCGACGATTGTTCCGGCAAGTTCAGCCTGGTTCGGGTTGGCTCCCAGATCGTGAGCAACGGCCGTTGCCGCCTGAGCGGTGAGCGTTTTTTGCGGCTGACCGGTCCACATCTGATCGAAACCAGTCTTGAATGTGTCGGTTCCGTGGACGAGCAGCACGCCACCGCCTACCTTGGTCAACATGGTGGGTTCGGGTGCTCCCACGAGGGCGACGCCAAAGGCAAGCTCCAGCGCTCCGCCAAGCAGTTCAACACCGCCCCAGACGCGATTCATGGCGATCTCTGCTGGACTTATCTGTCCGTGCTGTAAGACGGCCTCCAGTTGTACCGGAGAAAGGATGAGCCTGAGTCCTTCTTCGTCTTGATCCATTGAACAGGTTCCTGGAGTACAGACTTGGCTTGCTGCTCGCCAGTGTATCCCGGATCAGTGCTGAAGTTTGTTAAGTGTCAGTATTTACCCGTTAGCTCTCTGCTTTGGGCGCAAGTGACGATAGCCCGGATGTACATCTGAAGTCAGGTCTTGTTCATCTGCAATCTTCTGTAATAGTTCAGTGAGTTTCTCGCGCTCGTCGTGCGTCAGGGAACTGCAGAGCGCCTGCTGGTGCTGCTGAGCGATCCGGCCAATCTCTGTGAAGGCGTCTCTTCCTCTGGCTGTGAGATGGAGAGCATATTGACGGCGGTCTTCTGCATTCGGTTTTCGCTCCAGCAGGCCACGGTTTTCCAATGCATCAAGAATCGCAACCAGGCGGCTCGGATGGATGCCGAGCCGGGCAGATAGGTCCTGCTGGCTCATTCCCTGGTTTGCAGCGAGCAGGCGAAGGATCCCGGCATCCGGCGGCGTAAGCCCAATGACAGCAATACGTTCACTAAACTTCGAGGCTGCATGGGCGCCAACCTGAGCCAGTAAAAAGGCAGGTCCCGAAGGCTTCTTAGAGGGATCCATAAAGGCTGCAATTATTATTGCATCTGATAATCATTTATATTATAAATAATTGTATTATGAAACGATTTGAACAATCCCATCGTTTTGCCGGGCCACCGTTATTGCCAGTAGCGGTAGTCCATGTATCGTTGTTCGCTGCAAGCCTCGCCGTCGGCGCGATCTTGCGTCACGGCCAGGGTTTTGCCAATCCCTACGGCCCCATCGAAGATGCACAGAAGTTCTACACCTCAAACCCAGAGGCGTTGCGCTGGTCGGCGTTTTTCTTCTTTGGATCGGCGGTGCCGCTGGGGATTTACACTGCTACCATCGTCGCCAGATTGCGGTTTCTGGGAGTGCGCGCTGCAGGCACCTATATTACTCTCTTCGGAGGATTCACAACGGCCATCGCGATTGCTGTTTCGGCCTTATGCTCCTGGGTGCTTTCTGTGCCTGAGGTGAATTCTTCAGTGGCGACGCTGCGATTGATGCACTTCCTCAGCTTTCTCGCAGGTGGCGTTGCCTTCGCTGTGGGATTTGGATTGCTGGCCGCGGGAGTTTCTGTAACCAGCTTCTTCGCGCGACTGCTTCCGCGCTGGCTGGTGTGGTTTGGTCTTCTCATTGCCGTGGCGGGCGAGCTTTCGTCAATCAGTCTGGTTGCTTATCCCATGAACTTCATGCTGCCGGTTACGCGCTTCGGTGGATTTTTCTGGTTGATTGCAGTCGCAGCACTTATGCCCAAAGGGGCGGAGAACGCACCGGTCAAATAGAAGCGAGCATGAGTTCTAGCCGCATTGCCTTCAGGCCACTAAAGAAGTCTGCCGTAGTAAAGTTGGAAATTCGGGCCGTGATGGTCCGTGCCATAGCGCGCGATGATTTCAAGAGTATGGCCGTCATAGGTGTAGATGAGTTTGCCATATTTCGCGCGGTTACCTAGGTCAGCTGGGTCGTATTTGGCGCGAAGATATTGGTTTACTTTGCTCGAGTAGATGATATAGTCCTTTGCGAACTTCTCTAAATCATTCTGGGGAACATATTTGGGGTTCTCAGCGACGTGCAAGAGGGCTTCGCCGAACTGCTTTTCAAATTCTGGCTTGCTGAGACCGCTCTCGTTAAAAAATTTAACTTTGTCCGCGTCCATCGAGACCTTGTTCAGAGTACGTTTTGCCAAGGCTTTCTGCATCTTGAGATACAGAAAAACCTCTTCCTCCGTTTCGACCATATGGTTAATGCTCTTATCGTTTGAAACCGCTCCAGTACGTGCAGTCATGCGTATGCTGCGCTTCCGGCAAATAGAACGGAAGAATTTATATGCGAAGCTGGTTTTCAGGTCCTGATCAGGAATCTGGCCGCGGTGGTCGATCTTGACATTCTCGGAGCGGGCACCATAACACATAATGAGAGCAATATTGTATTGGTGGCCGGGCTGCAAAATAAGAAGCGCAAGTTTGCTGAGGTCCTTCCAACTGCATAGCTGTTCGCCGGTGGTGGCAAAGCCATGTTCGGTCTCGCCGGGTTTGCCATGAATGATAAAGGCGATGGTCTTGGCGCTCTTGCAATCCTTTTGAATATTCGCGAGGTCAGTTTGGGCAAGAGTCCCAGCTATATTGCGTTGCAGTATCTCCTGACAGGTGTAAAACACGACCTGTCTTTTCTTAAAGAAGGATGACTTGGCCAGCGCGCGGTTCTGATAAATGTTTGCAGTCCCTGCAGCAGCGCCGCCTATGTGCTGGGCATTCTGAACATCTTTTCCTTTGATGGCTGTTGCCTTGCCCGGGCCCGCGTTTGGATCGGCATCTTCAAAGTTCAACAAGACGTAGTGAGGCATCTTAAGTCTCCAGGAAATCAGCTTATTTTCTTAGGATGTCCGGGGGAAGTCAGATCATGATAGCAAAATGCTGGAGCTGCGGCAGCAAAGTACACTGCCTTTGAACGGTAGCTGTCAGGGGACTAAAGTCATCTACTTCTTCCAGGAGGCCAGCTGCTGAATAATAGGCTCATGATGGACACTGGCAACCCTTCTTCAACTCAAATCTTTCGACTATATACCTGCTTTGCCAGTAGCCAGGATTATTACTTTCGTTTCAGTCATAACTACTTCTTACCTTTCATACGGCTGGTTGCTTTTGTATGCTTTGACCAAACTCTATACAAAAGGAATATTTGTTGCCGCATGACGGAGAATTATACGGTGCGTTTTCTGAGTGAAGTGGGTGCCATAGCCCGGCTTCTGGACCCAGAAAAAATTGAAAAGATGGTCGAGCTGCTTGCAGAAACGCGACAGAACGGCGGCCGCGTCTTCTTTCTTGGAGTTGGCGGGGGCGCGGGTCATGCCAGCCATGCGGTCAATGATTTCCGCAAGATCGCGGGCATCGAATGCTATGCACCCAGTGATAACGTCTCAGAGTTGACGGCCCGAATCAATGACGATGGATGGGAGAGTTGCTATGCCAATTGGCTTCGCGGCAGCCGCATCAGCGCACAGGATGCAGTGTTTGTCTTCTCTGTCGGAGGAGGGAATCGCGAGCGAAACATCAGTATAAATATAGTGCGCAGCCTGGAGCTGGCGCGGCATACCGGCGCTCGAATTCTAGGCGTAGTTGGACGCGACGGTGGATTCACGGCTGAAGTTGCAGACGCATGTGTCATTATCCCCGTTACATCAGCTGATACGATCACGCCCTTGGTCGAAGCATTTCAGGCTGTGGTGTGGCATCTGATTGTTTCGCATCCGCGGATCAAAGCAAACGAAATGAAGTGGGAAGCAGAAGTGGCGCTAGCGTGAGACGCGCTGTGTTTCTTGATCGCGACGGTACCCTGAATCATAATGTATGGAACCCGCGAACCGGCGCATATGAATCGCCTCTTGCACCCGAGCATCTGGAGATACTTCCAGGAACAATTCCGGCTTTACAGGAGCTACGCGATGCAGGCTATCTTCTGGTACTTGTTTCCAACCAGCCGAATTTTGCCAAAGGCAAGGCAACTATGCAGACGCTCGAAGACATTCATAGACGGTTGGAAGATATTCTGCAAGCTCAGAAGATATTCTTTACAGCTTTTTATTACTGCCTGCATCATCCTGATTTCACTGGAGAATGCGTCTGCCGCAAACCATCACCCTATTTCCTCTTTCAGGCTCGCGATAAATTCAGCATCAATTTTGCAGAGTCATGGATGGTTGGAGACCGTATCACAGATGTCGAATGTGGCTATGCCGCAGGCGTAAACACGGTGCTTCTCACAAATGCATCAGAGATGAAGGTCAATGCGAATCACTTGGCCGCAGATTTGTGTTCTGCTGCGCGCATCATCCTCGATCCTCACACGCTCAAAGCTTCAGCCGGCCTGCGGCATTCGATGTGATAGCCCGCGGCGCATGCATCTTTGTAGAACATATGGACTGTTTCAAGTGAGTACTCTTCGAGATCTTTGCCGATAAGGCTTAGCTTGGCCAGAATTTCGGGCACAAGGGTAATGATGTTACAGCCTGCCTCTTCAGCTTGAAAGATATTCAGCAGCTCACGCGGACTTGCCCACAGCAGTTCCAGATTTGGAGATCCAGCAATTGTCTGTGCAGCTTGTCGCATGACGGGCAGTGGATCAGCGCCGGTATCGGCAATTCTGCCGGCAAATACGGAAATAATTGCCGGTGTTGAAGAGTCAATGCATGCTGCTACGCGTTCCACCTGATCGAGCGTGAGCAAGGCAGTGATATTAAGCCGCACACCGGCGCATGAAAGTCTGCGCAGGACCGGCCCCATGAATACTCCCCATGTGTTTGTAACCGGGACTTTTACATAAACGTTTGGCCCCCATTCTGCAATAGCTAACGCCTGTTCTTCGATCGCCTCGGGATCGTCAGCCAGCACTTCGAAAGAAACCGGCCGGTCGGAAATCGCCGTGAGTAACTGGCGTGCGAAAGCTTCATAATGAATGACACTTGCCTTGCGCATGAGCGTGGGGTTAGTTGTAAAACCTTGTATGCGGTTGTCAGCAGCCCATGTTATGAGGTTGCTGAAATCGGCGGCGTCGCAAAACAACTTAATCTGCAATTGATTGAGGAGCATAGTTCCTTTTCTTAAGCATGGGTTTTCGATCATGCCTGTGATTTTGCTTGTACCGGGCGAGGCGGCTGTTGCTGGGCTGAAAGAGATGGTGCGGTTGTCCGGTCTACAGATGAAGGGGGCGCGATCTCTTTGTCTACGAAGCGTCCGTAGAGTAAGCACTGCTTCAATACGAGATAGATGAAGTAAGGATTTCCAAGAAGGTACCTTCTCCACAGGCGTCGTGGCTCATGTACAAGCCGATAAAGCCATTCGACCCAGAGGCTGCCAGTCCATCGTGGAGCGCGTTTGCGCAGTCCAGCCTGCGTGTCAAAAGCTGCTCCCACAGACAAAGCCGCGCCGATGGGCAATGTCGGGCAATTTTCCTCCATCCAGATTTCCTGCTTGGGAGCGCCAAGCGCCACGAATAACAAATCAGGAGATGCCTCTGTGATGAGCTGACGAATATGCGCATTTTCCATTGAGTCGCGCTCAAATCGTAAAGGCGGGCAATATACTCCGGCGATCGAGAGTGCCGGATATCGTTGCTGTAGTCTCTCTGCGGCAATTTTCGCTGCTTCGGGAAGGCCCCCGAGAAAGAAGACGCTGAGATTGCGGCATGCTGCTTCCGCGCACAGCCGCTCCATAAGATCGCCGCCTGTGACACGTTCTGAAATGGGTTTGCCAAGAAGTCTTGACGCAAGTACAACCGATATTCCGTCTGGTATGTTCAGCGACGAAGCCCACAAGGCTTCCATAAAGCGATGATTTTGCTGCGCAAGCGTTACAAGCTGTGCATTCGGCCCCATGATGAGCAGCGGCGCAAAGGGCGTGGATCTTTGCAGAGCCTCCGCAAGCCGTCCGGCAGCTTCATTCAATGTGATTCGATCGATTGGGACCCCTGCAACGATACAACGCGACAAATCAATGCTAAGAAAGCTCTGCTGCAAGACCCCTCCTCAATGCCTTCCAAGCATGGAAAGACCTGCGGCATAACGCAGAGAATCCAGAGCAGACAAGGCAATAAGTAGTGCAAAAAAAATATAAGTAACTGACGTATATATCGCGCTGTATGTGTACTACGTCAATACAATATCGAACTTAATCGAAACTTAGGTAATGTTTGCAATAAAAAAGCAGCCTGCTAACTTACACACAAGCATAAGTGGCAACTAAAAAGATGCGGTTGTGATCGCATTCTCTTGTTGAATGTAGGCAGGCCGGTGCTAGGTTGAGGTGCAGAAGCCAGACCTCGCGTAGAGGTTGCCAGTTCAATAGTGGGTCTATGGTTGCTGTTTCGGTTTACTGCTATGTTCAAGTCTGCCTTGTATCGAGGGCGCGAGCGCCGATATCTCCTGACGGGAGGCGCTGGCTTTATTGGCAGCCACCTGACGGACGTGCTGCTGGCAAACGAAAGCGTTGGATCGGTCACTGTTTACGACAACCTGTCCTCGGGCCGCGGATGGCATTTTCAGCCACACTTAAAAAACAGTCGATTTCAGTTCATCAATGCTGATGTATATGACGTGACTGCTTTGACAGACGCAATGAACGGTCACGACGTGGTTATCCATCTTGCTTCTAATCCAGATATTGCCAGGGCCGCGACTGATCCAGAGATCGATTTCCGCCAGGGAACAATGCTGACAAACAATGTGGTCGAGGCTATGCGGCGCAGCGGAGCTTCACGGTTGCTCTACGCTTCTGGCAGTGGTGTCTACGGTGATTTAGGCGATGTTGAAGTTGCAGAAGATTACGGCCCGCTTCTTCCCATTTCCACTTATGGAGCAAGTAAGCTCGCAGGCGAAGCACTGATTGCTTCTTATTGCGCAATGTTTGGAATGACTGCGTGCGCGTTCCGGTTTGCAAATGTAGTTGGCGCACGGCAGACACATGGCGTCGGCTTTGATTTTGTGCGCCGCCTGATGGCGAATCCGGGTCTGCTGCAGGTCCTTGGAGATGGCACGCAGAGCAAGTCGTATATCCATGTTTCTGATGTGGTGAATGCAGTGTTATGCGCCGAGGAGAAGTGCAATGAAGCATTCTCTGTTTTCAATGTTTCTACTGGCGATGCAATTACTGTTACGGAAATCGCGCAGCTCGCAGCAGAGTGTCTGCAGTTAAATTCCATGCCGGAGCTTGAATACACGGGGGGCGATCGCGGATGGAAAGGCGATGTGCCCATCGTACGGTTAAATTCCAACAAAATAAAAAGCCTTGGCTGGAGATGCGAACATAGCAGCCGCGAAGCCATGAGGGATGCACTCATGGAGATGATTGCGGATGAAAGAGTGTGCTATGCATAGCAGGCTTCCGCGGGTGGCCCTGCTGGCCGGAGGGCTGGCGACACGTCTCCAGTCGCTGACGCAATCTATCCCAAAATCACTGGTGAGTGTGGATGGCCAGCCTTTTCTGGCGCATCAATTGAGGCTGTTGGTAGCACAGGGAATCCGGGAAGTAGTGATATGCGCCGGACACCTGGGCGACCAGATTGAGGCTTTCGCAGGCAACGGGTCGCAGTTCGGATGTGACATTGTTTATTCCCACGATGGCGCAAGCCTGCTTGGAACCGGGGGCGCGCTTCGGCGCGCATTGCCGCCGTTAGGCGAGAGTTTTTTTGTGATGTATGGCGATAGTTATCTACGTGCCGACCTAGCCCTTTCATGGCGAGCATTTCTTGCCTCAGAGAAGCCGGCGCTGATGGCTGTTTTTAGAAATGGGGGCATGTGGGATACAAGCAATGTTGAAATGCTCCATGGCAAAATAGTTCGCTACAGCAAAAGTGCCCAAACACAAGACATGCGCTACATCGACTACGGGCTGAGCATCCTTCGCGCGGATGTTCTTCGCGATTGGCCGCCGGGCGTGCCCTTCGATCTTGCTGATGTCATGAGTCACCTTGCGGAAGAAGGGAATCTCGCGGCATATGAGGTGTATGAGCGTTTCTATGAAATCGGCTCACATGAAGGCCTGCGCGTGATGGAAGAGTTCTTAACGAGAACAAAGATAGAAGAAGCAAACAGAACGCAGCCCGTTCTGGGAGTAGCGCAATGATTATCACGCGTACTCCTTTGCGCATTTCTATCGGTGGTGGCGGCACAGACCTGCCCTCGTACTACCGCGAGTTCGGCGGATTTGTTATTTCGGCGGCCATCAACAAATACGTTTACATCACGATCAACAAGAGCTTTCTGCCCGGATATTTCCTCAAATACTCCGAAATGGAGCATACGCAGACATATGAAGAGATCAGGCACCCTTTGCTCCGCGAGGCGTTAACTCTGCATGAAGCGCCCCGGCCATTGGAGATTGTAAGCATCGCCGATGTTCCGGCGGGAACAGGGTTGGGGTCGTCGGGAACATTTGTAGTTGGGCTTGTCCACGCACTCTATGCGTACGAGCGCAAGCACGTAACAGCCGAAGTGCTGGCTCAGGAAGCAGTCGAAATCGAAATGAACCGGCTGAAGGAACCAGTAGGTAAACAGGACCAATACGTCGCCGCATATGGAGGGCTGCTTTGCCAGGAGTATTGTGCGGACGATTCGGTGAAAGTAACTCCGCTCACGATCAGCGAGTCTGCTCTTATAGAATTGCGAGATTCCTTGATGCTCTTCTTTGTCGGGCAGACGCGATGCGCTTCGTCTTTATTAAATGATCAGAAGAAACGCTCCGAGCGCCGCGACATCTCCATGCTGGAGTGCCTGCACTTTGTGAAACAACTAGGCGGAGAAATTCGCAGCGTACTGGAAGCCGGTGATGTAAGCGAGTTTGGAAGGCTTATGCATGAACACTGGATGCGAAAACGCACTCGATCCAACGGCATGACAAGCGACTGGATCGATGAGCTGTATGACCTTGCGCGAAGATCCGGCGCTACCGGCGGCAAGCTGGTAGGAGCGGGTGGAAGCGGATTTCTTCTGCTGCACACGCAGGATCGTAATCGGTTGAGGGCTGCCATGACAAAGGCTGGAGTGAGCGAAATGGAATTCAACTTCGATTTTGATGGCTCAGTCGTAATGATGCGCAATGCCTGAACGGTGAGGAGACTATGATCATAGCGCCAGTTCGTTCAATAGAACACACAGACCTTCGTGCTGTGCGCGATGAAGAATTATCGCTGGGATCATTGTTTTTGGTGGTGCGGCGACGGCGTGGAATTCTGGTTAGTGTCCTTGCAGGATTTCTTGTCTTCACAACTTTATATTGCTTAGTTGTCACACGGCGCTATCAGGCAACAGGCCAGGTTCAGATTCAAAAAGAAAGCATGGGAGCTTTCGGGCTGGATGAAAGCGTGATGGGCGATGCGGCCGATTCCGCATCCGATGCGCTCGACTACAACATTACCCTGCAGACGGAAGCAAATATCCTTACCTCCGATTCGCTCGCTTTGCAGGTAATCAAAGAACTGCATCTCGAAACAACGGAAGATTTCTTTCCACCTGCAAAGACAGGAACTGGCTGGACATTGCCTCGATCGCTGTTCTTCTGGAAGAAACCGGTTGAGCCGTTGACTGTGCCCATTGACCATGCGCCCGACCGTAGATATTTGGCGCTCAAAATATTTTCTTCGCACCTGAAAGTAGAACCTGTCACGGGCACACGCCTTATCGATGTCAGTTATTCGAGCCCTGATCCGCAGCTTGCCGCCGATGTGGTTAATCATCTCATCGGCGCGCTCATGGACTACTCTTATCAGGCACGTTTTACAGCTACGGCGCAGGCATCAAACTGGCTCACGACCCAGCTTGATGATCTGCGCAAGCAGACGGAGAGCCTGCAGACAAAAGCGATGTCACTCGAGCGTGACACGGGAATGTTCGGTGATGACGATTCACACAACGTAGTGCTTGCTCGGCTGGAAGCGTTAAATAGCGCGCTTGCCGAAGCGGAATCCAATCGCATTCTCAAAGAATCGGTCTATCGTGTCGCGAGCAGCGGCGATCCGGAACTGATTTCAGGGCTGAGCGGAAATTCAGCCGGAGCAGTTGCGTCTATGGCCAACTCTCTGGGGTTGATCCAGAATCTCCGCGCCCAGGAAGCAACCATAAAAACCGAGCTGGATCAGGATGAAGTTCGCTATGGTCCCGCATATCCGCGGGTTGCCGAGTTACAGGCCGAATCGAGGGGAATTGAGAAGTCCATTCACGATGAGGTGCATCGCATCGGCGAGCGCGCCCGCACGGACTACGAAATTGCACAGCGCACCGAAAACTCAGCGCGGCGGGCTTTTGAAAAACAAAAAGCGTTGGCAAATGATCTGAATGATAAAACCGTGGCATTTGCTCTGGCGAAGCAGGAAGCAGATGGCAGCCGTGAAGTGTATCAAAGCCTGGTTGCGAAATTAAAGCAGGCAGGTGTTCTCGAAGGGCTGCGGTCGACGAATATCACTGTGGTGAACCCGGCCCGCGTGCCTCCGCCCAGCCGCCCGAAAAGCCCGAACCTGCCGCTATACTATGCGGCTGCAATGGTTGCCGGGCTGCTCTTGGGAACAGGAGCGGCTTTTGCTCGGGAAAAAACCGACGACAAGGTACGGTTGCTGGATGAAGTTGAGAGTTTGACGGGCTCTCCTGTGCTTGGGCTTATTCCAGAACTCGCATGCCGTTCAAAACGGCCGTATGTCAGTTCGAAAACGCAGGCAGCGGTTACTGCGCCAGATGCTCGAACAAAGAGCATTACAACAATCAGCT
>DATAQW010000044.1:0-6241 GCA_036264445.1 Pseudacidobacterium sp. | reverse complement strand
AAGAGCACGATCATAACCACGGCTCCGGGGAAGAAATAGCCGAGGTATTGATCCGAGCCTGTGTTGCCGCTGCGGAAGCTGTGCGCAAATCCTGAGCCGAGCACAAACCAGAAGAGCAGCGGCGAGGCGATCACGCCAACGACGCGGGCCTTTTGGCGATAGAAGCGGACGATCTCGCGCTCCCATAGCGTGTAGGCGGCAGTCCAGATGCTCGCATTGCGCGAAGGAAGAGCGCGGGGAACTGAAGCAGTTGCAGCAGCGGTAGCCATGATTATGTCTGCTCCTTGTCTGTCCAGAAACGGTGGCCGGTTCGCTGGATGAAGACATCTTCGAGACTGGGTTTTGCGACGGAGACGCCTTCCACGAGTCCAGGAAATGCCTCGACCACGTCCGTCACGAACTTGTGCCCTTGTTCGCGTTCGAGGCGGACTGTGTTTCCTAATACAGTTGGCGCGACGACGAAACGATGAGCGATTTTTACGGAGAGTTCTTCTGCTGAAGATTCGTTAGCAGTCTCAAAAAGCACGACATCGCCGCCGATCTGGGATTTCAACTCGAAGGGCGAACCGAGCGCGACGAGCTTGCCTTCATTCAGAATGGCAAGGCGGTCGCAGTGTTCGGCTTCTTCCATCAGGTGCGTGGTGACGAGGACGGTCACGCCTTCTTCATCGCGCAGCATGCGCAGATATTGCCAGACGTCGCGACGCGCTCCGGGGTCGAGTCCGGTCGAGGGCTCGTCAAGCAACAGCACGGAAGGCGAGTGAATCAGTCCCTTTGCCAGTTCTACGCGGCGCTGCATCCCGCCAGACAGGGTTTCGACTGTATCCTTAGCGCGGTCTAGCAGTCCGACGCGAGAAAGCACTTCTTTGATGCGCCCCTTCAGTTGCGCGCCTCTCAGTCCATAGAGGTGGCCCTGGTGCTTCAGGTTCTCCGCGACAGTGAGCTTGATGTCGAGGCTGCGCGCCTGGAAGACGATGCCGATTCGCTGGCGGACTTTGTTGGGCTCGCGTGCGACGTCGAATCCCTGAATGAGCGCATGGCCACCGGTAGGCACCATCAGGGTAGAGAGGATGCGGAAAAGCGTGGTTTTACCGCTTCCATTCGGTCCGAGAAGGCCAAAGATTTCAGCAGGGCGCACGTCAAAGGTAAGGCGGTCGAGCGCCTTACGCTCTCCATAGTTGTGGGTCAGATTGAGGAGCGAAATTGGCGCGGAATTTGCGTGATTTTGCTCGGATTTTGCATTGAAAGGGGCAGAAATTGGAGTTACAGACGACATATTCACTACTTTCCTGTCGCATTCAGCATAAGAACCGTGAGCAGCACGGGCAGGTAGATTACGCTCACTTTCAAAAGGTCACGGGCGTACATTTTCGATTCCACGATGCTGCGTGCGCGGGTAATGCGTGCGAAACGCAGGGTATACGCGAGATAGATGCATCCAAGCAGCAGCGCGGTAACGCCGTAGATGCGTCCTGCAATGTGCAAATAGACCGGAAGCAGACTCACGGGGATCATGAGAACGGCGTAGGTGATGGCTTCAAGCACAGTCGACCATCCATCGGGCTGCACAACGGGGAGCATGCGGATTCCGGCGCGTCCGTAGTCCTCTTTGTAGAGCCAGGCGATGGCCATAAAGTGTGGGAACTGCCAGACGAAGAGAATGGCAAAGAGCGCGACGGCGGGCCATTCGATGGCTCCCCGAACGGCGGTCCAGCCGAGGAGTGGCGGCATAGCTCCGGGGAATGCACCGATAAATGTTGCAAGCGTTGTGTAACGCTTGAGTGGCGTGTAAACAGCCACGTAGCTGAAGGCTGTGATGAGCGTCAGTGTGCCGGTGACGAGGTTTGCCGCATAGGTCAGCCAGAGCGATCCAGCGATGATGGCGGTCATGCCCAATAGCAGGCCGTGTGGGAGGCTGATACGACCCGAGGCCATGGGGCGCTGCGCGGTGCGAATCATTTTCGCATCGAGCCTGCGCTCTAACGCTTCATTAAGAGCTGCGGAGCCGGCGGAGACGAGGCCGATACCTAACAATGCAGTGATCAGGCCCGGTTGCACGCTGCTGATGCCGCTGCGCATCGAGCCGAGGTAGAAGCCAGCCCACGCGGTCATCACAACAAGAGCGGTGACGCGGAATTTGAATAGCTCGGCATAATCGGCAATACGGGAGGCAGTTTCGCCGGCGCGAAGATGCTCATGCTTCTCGATCGGCGCGGCTTTCTCGTTGACAACCGTTTCAAGCGCTGGAGACGCGGGAGCGGCTGGCGTCATGGCTGCTCCGCATACGATGGCATGGATTTTGCGGCTGAGAGCACTCCCCATAATATCAAGCTGAATGCACCCGATGTCCGATGGCAGATGAGCACAGCGAATTTTTTATGGAAACTTAAGTGTGTAACTGAGTAAGCGGTTTCGGATCAGAGATAACCGGTTCATGGTGGACAGCATACTCGTCGAGCAGCACCGTCACCAGCACAGCTGTTGGCACAGCGACCATGGCTCCGCGGATGCCGTCAAAAGCCGCGCCAAGCAGCAGGGCAACAATCACGGCGAGGCCGGGAAGATCTACGCTGGAGCGCATGATGCGCGGCGTCAGGAAGGATGTTTCCACCTGAGCGTAAATGGCATAGAAAATTCCGACGCCGAGGACGCGTCCCCAGGAGTCAATGGAGGCGACCATGAGCGAGAGCGTTACTGTAATGAAAGCTCCGGCGATGGGGATGATATTGAAAAGACCCATCAGCACGCCAAGAGCATAGGCATAGCGCACGCCGAGCGCGACATAGACGATCGTGCTTGAAATGCCGAGGATCAGCATCAACGTTCCCTGGCCGAGCAGCCATTTACCCATCCGCATCTCGGCGCGCACCAGGGTTGTATCAAGCCGCTGGCGCGTGTTCATCGGAAAGAAGCTGAGAAGCCACCGGTAGGCCTGCTCGCCTTCGAGCATGAAATAGACGGTAAGAATAATTCCGGTAATGATATCGAAGAGTTTGCTGGCCCATTGGCGCACAGAGTAAAGAAGATATGTTGCAAAATTCGTGGCGAAGTCCTGCAACTTAGCGTTCAGCGCGCTGATATCCACGCGCTGCATAAGCGGGAGATGGCGGATGCGCGAAAGCAACTGAGGGCCGCGCGTTGGGAGTTCGCTTACAAATTCTCTTATGTCGTGAATGACCGGCGGGAGGGCAAAGATAAAAAAGAGGGATGCAAAACCTGCTACGAGCAGGAAGAGGATAAGAATGGCAATCCCGCGGCTCGGATTCCACTTACCGATGCGTATTTTCATGATGCCGCGAACGATAGGCATCAACACTACGGCAAAAAGAGCGCTGACATACAACAACAGCAAAAGATTGCGCACCAGCCACGCGAGATAAATTCCCAGAGCAAGCGCAAATGCAAATACGATGTTGCTCCGTAGCGTGCGAGACCCGGGGCTTGCCGCGGTGGTCATGCGAGGGCATTTTCCTTGAAGAGAAGGGTCACGGCTTCGATGATATGCTGCACTGTCTCGGCTGGGGTGAGTGATGTGGTTTCAATTACGACATGCGCATTGCGGTAGTGCGGCAGCCTGTTTTCGAAGCGATTTTGCAGACGTTCACGGTCTTTCAGCACGGGCCGGACTGCGGCGTCCGGTTGCTCTTCGCAACGGGCGGTCAAGATTTCGAGCGGTGCTTCAAGAAAAACGATGCAGGTTTCCGGAGATTGAAAAAGTGCGTCGCGTGTAGCTTCGGTTTCGACCGCGCCGCCGCCTACCGCCAGGATCAGATGCTCTTCAGACAGTAGCTCGCGAATGACTTCGGTTTCACGTTGACGAAATGCAGGCTCACCGTGACGCGCGAAAAATTCTGCGATGGTAGAGCCGGAGCGTTCTTCAAGGACAGCATCCGCATCGAGGAAATGCCATTGCAACCGCGGGGCGAGCAGCGCGCCAACCGTAGATTTGCCTGCGCCCATGAATCCTATAAGCACGATACGTGAGATGCGCGCAGGGAGCTTTGCCGTAATCTTCATGCGTTCTATGCATTATAGGTTGTCACTTCTTAATATTCTGAGGGCTGACCCATCCTGGCTCCAGGATTTCTGATCGCTAATCAGTCAAAACACACCATGGCCGCAGCTACGCTTAACAGCCGAACAGCGTTTACGGCCTTTTACCGGAACCAGAAGTAGTTACCACTTTTTCGTCCGGGCCGCTGCGAATTGCTGATTGGATATGGTCCCAGACTGCGGGGCTGGGATCATGAATCGGTAAGAGAAGTTTTGCCTGCGCTGCAATATATTCGAGGTCCCTCACCAGGGCAGCGCAATTTTCACAGCCTTTTACATGCTGTTCGTTGCTCACGTCTACGCCCGACTCAAACAACTCAGGCAGTTTTTGTTGAAATTCCGCGCAATTCATGTGTTCCTTATCCTGGTCGCGACGCTGGCTGCTCATGCAACAGATTCCTTTGGCTCACCTGACCGCAGAAGATCACGCAGCTTCATCCGAGCTTTGTGCAGTTGCGATTTGCTGTTGCCAATAGAGCAATCCAGCATATCGGCGATTTCATTGTGTTCGTAGCCTTCCACATCATGCAGCACGAAAACCAACCTGTAGCCAGGAGGCAGATTTTCGACAGCGCGCTCTAACGCAACTCGGTCGATCGAACCAGACAGCACCAAGTCTCTTTCGCCTATATCCTTGCGTGGGCCGTCGTCTTGGGAAGGCTCAAGCGTTTCTTCGAGCGAAACCTGCGGCAGGCCTTTTTTGCGCAGGTGCATCAGTACGACGTTGACTGCTAACCGGTGCAGCCAGGTAGAGAATGCCGAATCTCCACGAAAAGTCCCGATCTTGCGATAAAGCTGGAGAAATGCTTCCTGCGTCAGGTCTTCCACCTCGGCGACGTTGCCCAGCATGCGCAAACACAGCGAATAAACGCGGCGCTTGTGCATGGAATAGAGCGTTTCAAAGGCCCGGGCATCGCCTGCCTGGGCGTTCGTGATGGCTTCTTGTTCTCCGGCAATGGGAGGATTGCGGCGTACATGCTGTACTGGTTTTGCCTGAGTGGGTTCTGCGCTCATTCGCAAGTTACCTGTCTTGAAAATTCCATGGGTTGTATTTTCCGCCAATGGACTGCCCAGTTTTGCCGACTTGGCTAGCTGCATGGCGATTATCCGGAAAAGTAATCGGAAACTTGCATCTTTAGACGTCGATATAGAGACAAAGAGTTGCCTGCAAATAGGTTACGCTGTCCCGTAACCTTCCCTTCCTATCCGTATGGGTTATGAGCCTATAAATCGTGCGTAAAGGCTGCGTGCCTGTGTCACGTCCGTCGTTCCTTGAATGATCGCGCGACCGTCGGCAAAGAGCGTTATCACGTAGTCTTTATGTTCAAAGCGCAGCAACATGCTGTTGTAACGGACCTTACCATGGGGCCGGAGCCGCTGCTCCATCTCATCAAAATCAACAATGCGATTGCGCTCATGGATCTGTACAGAATTCCGTCCGCAGAGCGTAATGTGTGGACGGCCTTCGCCGCGTAAATGCACAAAGTCGCGTTGCTGACAGACTTCGCAACCGCCGCGTGGAACAGCAGTTGAGACCTCCGAACGCTCGTTTGTCCAAAGATCAAATGACAAAAGGCTGCGGCGAAGTTTCTCTTTTGCGCCGACGATCAGCTTGATGGTTTCCGTAACTTCAATCGAAGCAGCAAGATTGACCGCGGTGTTGAGAATGCCGGCAGTGTCGCATGTTTCTACAGTGCCCCCCGGAGGCTTAGGGAAAATACAAGCGAGACATGCGGTTTCCCCGGGGAGAATATTCATTGTTACCGCATAGGCACCGATGGCGGCTGCATAAATCCACGGTTTGTTTTGTTCGACGGCGAAGTCATTGATGAGGTAGCGGGTCTCAAAATTGTCGGTCGCGTCGAGCACCAGACCGGCCCCGTGAAGCAGTTCGTGAATATTTCCGGGAGCCAGATCGGCTACATGGGCATGCACTGCAATTTCGCTATTGAAGAGAGCGATTTTTCTGCGAGCAGCTTCGGCTTTCGGAAGAGACTGGCTGGCATCATCTTCATCGAAGAGCACTTGCCGCTGCAAATTGCTTTCTTCGACAAAATCGCGGTCGATCAGCGTCAGCGTGCCCACTCCGGCGCGGGCAAGCAGGCTGGCTGCTGCTGCCCCTGTAGCTCCGCAGCCGACGATGGCCACATGCGCGGCAGACAGCTTTTGCTGTCCTTCATCGCTGATT
>DATAQW010000020.1:0-11476 GCA_036264445.1 Pseudacidobacterium sp. | reverse complement strand
CGCCTTCGTCGACAGGGATGCGGATGTCGATGCGCTTGCCGCTGCGCGGGCGGAAAGTGAGCAGCGATAGGCCACCCTCATTGCGTAGATGGGTCTGCGGGTCACCGGTGGAAGCCCGGAAGTAGCCTTTATCGCGATAGGCCTGGCGGACGCGCTCAGCGTCTTCTTCAAGCTTGCTGGCGTCGTAGGTCCTGGAGAAGAGATTCTCAAAGAAGATCGAACGCGGAATCCCGATAGGGCGCAGGTTCTTCATGGAGCTGCGCAGATTGCGCGAGGATATGTGCTCGTTACCGGTAAAGCTGATATTGCCGACCTTGACCCTCGGGCCTTCCCTGACGATGAAATTCAACTGCACCGACGCCGGGGGGATGTCCCTTACGTCCCACTTAACCGTGGCGAACTGGCGGCCGTGCTCGGAGAGCATTTCCTTAATAACAGCAATGGCGCGGGCAATTTTCGCTGGATCGTACTGGCTCTCGATGGAAAGACCGACCTTTTCCTTCTTGAAGCGATCGAGCACGTCAGACTGCGTGACAGAATTCAGGCCCTTGTAATTGATTTCACGGATCGTCGGCTTTTCCCGGACAAATACGTCCAGGATGATGCCGCCCTTGGGGGACTCTTCGCGCTCGATACGCACGCTTTCGAAATAACCCGTGTTCCAGAGCGAATTGAAGTCGCGCTCGACCGCGGTGGGGTCGAAGGGCTCATTCTCATGGCTGAACATGCGAGCGAGGATAGTCTCTTTGGGAATGCGGCGGTTGCCGATGACGCGAATCTGCGTAATCGTCTCGCCTTGCTGCGCCCATACCGGAAAGATGGTGAGGCAAAGGAGAATGAAGGCCAACGGCTTCAACGCGAGGCGGAGCTTGCGGCCCGCAATCTGGCTTGTTTGATTTGGAGAGCTTACGCTCTCGCGTATGACGGGAAAAATAGGCACACCCTCACTGCAAAAAATCGAATCGAAATTGAGGAAAAAGCGATTATAAGTGACCGGAGGCGCTATTCCCAACTCCGGAACATCCTTGGGTCGCCTTCCAGTCATCGGGCGAAGCCGATCCACCCGCAATTGCTAACTTTCCAGTTCGGCCTGGATATCAAAGCCATCACCATTCCAGACGATCCTGAGAACGTTTGGTTTGCAGCAAACCTGACAATCTTCGACATAAGACTGCCGCGAGCCGGCTGATTCATCGACCACTGTTTCATTCCACTCTCCACAGCCAGCGCATTGGAAACCCGCTGCGAACGGCATGACGAAATCCGTTCTTAGTCTATCGGATGGAAGGGGTTTTCGGGGGTTATGAGACGACTTTCCGCACCTCGACCAGCGTGGAATAGAACGTAGGTCCTCCGCCAATATCCGTCAGGCGCTGTGAGGTGAGCAGGTTTACGTTGTGGCCGTCGGGCGAGAGCTTGTTCCAGTTGAGGCGGCTGGCGACTGTGCCACGAGGAACGCTGCCGTTGATGTGAGCGGTCATGCGCAGGCGACCGCGGTCATTGAAGATTTCGACCGTATCGCCGTCCAGGATGCCGCGCGTGACGGCGTCTTCTGTGCGCATTTCGAGATAGTTGGTGAAGGCCGCTTCCATGCGCTGATGTCCGGGCAGGTTGGCGAAGGTCGAATTCATGTAGTTGTCGGCCTTGCGCGGCAGGAATTCTAGGGGGTATTCAGACGGCGCATTATGGCGCGATTCTGCGGGAGGATGAAATGTCGGCAGCGGGTCGATACCCTGTTTGGCCAGCATCTCTGAGTAGAACTCAATCTTGCCGCTTGGGGTCGGGAATGGGCCCTTGGCGAAAGGAAGAAAACCACCGCTGAATTGCAGGTGCTGGTGGCCTCCAGCTGCATTTAATGTTGACTCTGTGATGCCTGCCATCCAGGGCTCCTGGTTTTCTGGTCGGCTTGTGCGGAGTGCCTGTGCGATCAAATCTTCCGGTGTGTCACGGAAGCATGGCTCCGTAAACCCCATGCGCTGCGCCAACTCGGAGAAGATACGGACGTTTGACCACGCTTCGCCCGGAGGCTCAATGGCCGGGTTGGAAATCTGAACGTAATAGTGGCCGTAGGCTCCCTGTACATCTTTGTGTTCAAGGAATGTAGTTGCGGGCAGGACGATGTCGGCGTAGTCGGTCGTATCGGTAAAGAACTGCTCGTGGACCACGGTGAACAGGTCTGGACGCCCCATGCCGCCCAGGACCTGTGACTGGTCCGGAGCTATAGCCGCTGGGTTTGAGTTATAGACGAATAGGGCTTTTACTGGCGGATCTTTCAACTCAGTCAGCGCATGGCCGAGCAGCGACATATTCACAACACGCGCATGCCGCTTGAGCGGGCTTGCGAGCATCAGATCAGGGCGCTCAATAGTGACCTTGTCCCAGGAGAATGCGCCGCTGGTCGAAAGCTGGAATCCTCCGCCTTTGTGCTTCCATGCTCCAGTGAGCGCTGGAAGCATAGCGATGGCGCGGGAGGCTGCTCCACCGTTTTCGCTGCGTTGAACGCCGTAATTCATGCGAATGACGGCAGGGGTGGTCGTCGCGTATTCCCGCGCAAGACGGACAATTTCTTCCGGTGTCAGGCCAGTCCAGGCAGAGACGCGCTCAGGAGTATAGTTCTCGACGTGCTGGTTCAACGCTTCGAAGCCATGCGTGTTTTCGGCGATGTACGCGCGATCTTCGAGGCCATCGTGCAGAATGACGTGCATCAGGCCCAGCGCAAGCGCGGTGTCGGTTCCGGGGTTGATGGCAATGTGCCAGTCGGCAAGTTTTGCCGTCCGTGTTTTATAAGGGTCGATGACGACGAGCTTCGCTCCGTTGCGGCGTGCTTCCTCAATAAACGGCCACAAGTGAATATTGTTGCCGTGGATATTCGCGCCCCAGGCGATGATGTAGCGTGCATGGGGGAAGGTCTCAGTGTCTGTGCCGAGCTTGCGTCCGTAAACGGAAACAAGAGCGTCTCCGCCAGCCGTTGCGCAGATGGTGCGGTCAAGCTGCGATGCGCCGAGGCGGTGGAAGAATCGGCGGTCCATTGAGCCGTAGCCCAGCGTGCCAATAGTTCCTGCATAAGAATAGGGCAGGATGGATTCCGGGCCATGTTCGTCGCTGATCTGCTGCAGACGTTTTGCGATTACGCCGAGCGCTTCGTCCCAGGAAATACGCTCGAAGGCTTCAGCTTCTTTGCCTTGCGGCAACGGGCCTTTTGCCACTCCGGAGCGGCGGCGCATGGGGTAGAGAAGGCGGTCCGGCGAGTAGACCCGGTCGAGATACTTTGCCACCTTGCCGCAGAGAAATCCGCGAGTGACTGGATGGTTCGGGTCACCCTGCACGCGGGTTGCGCGCCCCGCTTCGTCTACCGTGACGAGAACCCCGCAGGAGTCGGGGCAATCGTGCGAGCAGACGGTGTGGATGGTCTTTGCGGCGGGCATAATTAGATTGTAGGGCTATTCTGGCGGGTTTTCGAGCGGCTTTAATCCTCCCACAACTCCACAAACGTCATCTTCCGCTAATGGCAAACTGGATTTCGGGTGAGATTCTATGCATGCGCGTTAGCGCGTTCCAGTTCGAGTAATAACCGCTTTCGCCATAGACCGCCGCCATATCCAGTGAGGTCGCCATTCTTCCCGATGACGCGATGGCAGGGGACTACAATCGCGAAACGATTGAGGCCGTTGGCGCGCCCAACAGCGCGGACAGCTCCGGGGCTTCCTACACTATGGGCGATTTCTTCATAGGAGACGGTTGCTCCGTAGGGGATCAGGCTTAATTGCTCCCATACGCGCTGCTCAAATTCAGTGCCGACGTGCAGGAACTTTGAGCTGAAGGTTGTGCCTTGTCCGGCGAAGTAGGCTTGCAGGTCTTCGCGCAGCAAGGCGTGGTGCGGCGATTCTCCGGGAACTGTAGCTGTAGAAAAATGCTTGCGTAGAAACCGCATTTCAGTTTCGAGCATTCTGCGGTCGGTAAATTCGAGGAGGCAAAGGCCGTTTCGCACTCCGCCCGCGATCATTGGGCCTAGCGGTGTGTCGATCCATGCCAGCTGAATTGGATCAAGCGCGTCGAATCTTCCGGGAGGCTGCCCGAAGGTGTTTGCAAAACTTTCACGAAAGCCACTGTGGGAAGCGAAGCCTGCGTCAAAAACTGCATTGTCAAGGGTGCTTCCATTGCGGATGCTTTCAAGTGCACGGCTGAGACGGCGTCCGCGGCAATAGGCCTGGAAAGTAAGGCCGAAGTGTTTCGCAAAATAGCGGCGCACGCGGACCGGATCGCTGTCGAGCGCGCGCAGGTCCTGGTCGGTGAAGCGACGGCCTGGCTCGGCGTCTACAGCATGCAGGACGCGGCGAATCCAGTCAGGAGTGGCGGCTTGCTGCTCCATTGGCTTGCAACGCAAGCAGGGGCGAAATCCGGCGAAGAGCGCTTCTTTGATGGTGGCAAAGAATTTAACGTTTTCAGGCAACGGCTTTTTGGCTTTACATGAGGGCAGGCAGAAGATTCCAGTTGTTTTTACTGCGATGTAGAAGATGCCGTCATAACTCGAATCGCTCGAAAGATAGGCCTGCTCCATAGCCTTTCTTGAGGGTAGCGGGAAGAGCGGCTGCCATTCGGCTTTGGAAGCGGCTTGGGTCATCACTTGTAATGTCGCCATAGCAATTTTCCTATAGTTAATTCATCGCATCTGGGTAAAATTTCGTCCACCGGAAATTGGACGTGGAATTTATTCTGTGCGTGCTGTTTTTGGAGGAGAAGCCATGAAGCGTACAAGGCACGTTTTTGTTATCTGTCTTATTGGATTGCTGTCCCTGCTGCAGGGGCGCGCCCTTTTTGCTCAGGGTGACGAGAGCAACATCCGTAAAGTGCTTGCCGATCAGATAACCGCCTGGAACCAGGGCGATATCGATACGTTTATGAAGGGGTATAAGAACTCGCCGGATACAACGTTCATCGGCAAGACACGACAGCATGGCTGGCAGCAGGTTCTTGAGCGGTATAAACGCGGATATCCGACAAAAGAAGCGATGGGCACGCTTGATTTTTCGGATTTAGAGGTGCGCATGCTTGGGAGCGATCATGCAGTGGTTACCGGGCGGTATCATCTGGCGCGCGACGCGTCTGGCGGAGGTGACGCCAGCGGAATTTTCTCGCTTGTCTGGGAGAAGACCGCTGAGGGGTGGAAGATTATTTTGGATCATACGAGTTGAGATTGAGTGAACATCCCCAGGTTAACTTCGCGAACCTGGGGCACCCGCCGCGAGCCAGCGGAATTCTAGCGAAAGTCCTACAAAATATATCGCGACAAATCCTGGTCTTTCACGATGGAGGCGACCATCTGACGGACATAATCTGCACTGATAACGGCGGCCTTTTCTATACCGGATGCGATTTCGCGTTCGACGATGGGCAGCGGAACGGTTGCTCCATTATCGGCAGCGGCGGCGATGTCGACAACGTTGCTATTGCTCTTGGCCGCCTTGATCAAATCAGGCGCGAGGAAGCTGATTTCGTCGAGCACGCGCTCCATGATGGTATGCAGTCGGCGTGCGCCGATGTTTTCCGTGGTCTCATTCACGCGGAAGGCGAAGCGCGCCATCTCTTCGATGGCTTCAGATGTGAATTCGAGCTTCAGTCCTTCGGTTTCGAGCAATGCTGTGTATTGCTTGGTAAGCGAGGACTTTGGTTCGGTCAGGATGCGGATGAAGTCTTCCACTGTCAGCGATTGCAGCTCGACGCGGATGGGAAAGCGTCCCTGCAATTCGGGGATCAGGTCACTGGGTTTGGAAACATGAAACGCTCCGGCGGCGATAAAGAGAATGTGATCCGTCCGCACCATGCCGTAGCGCGTGTTGACTGTTGTGCCTTCGACGATGGGCAGAATGTCGCGCTGCACACCTTCGCGGGAGACATCGGGACCGTGCCCGCCTTCGCGTCCGGCGATCTTGTCGATCTCGTCGAGGAAGACAATGCCGGAATTCTCGACGCGTTCGACGGCGATGCGTGTCACCTGATCCATATCTACCAGGCGGCCTTCTTCTTCCTGCACCAGATATTCGAAGGCCTCGGCGACCTTCATCTTGCGCTTCTTGGTGCGCTGGCCAAAGATGTTAGGCAGGACATCCTTGAGGTTGATGTCCATCTCCTCGACGCCTTGGTTGGAGATGATTTCGAATGATGGCGCATTGCGCTCGCGTACATCGATTTCCACCATGCGCTCGTCGAGTTTCCCTTCACGGAATTGCTGGCGCAGCTTTTCGCGCGTGCGCTGATGCGACTCGTTACTGGGAGCGGGAAAAGCCAGCGTGTTGCTGCCGGAGTCGCTCTGCGTAGTTTGGGAAGACGTTGGAGTTGGCGTGGGAGGAGGAAGCAGCAGGTCGAGCAGGCGCTCCTCGGCATTGAGTTCGGCTTTGTCTTCTACCTCTTCCAGCTTCTCTTCGCGCACCATGTCAATGGCGAACTCGACTAGATCACGCACCATGGATTCGACATCGCGGCCCACATAGCCAACCTCAGTAAACTTCGAAGCTTCGACCTTCAGAAATGGAGAATTGGTCAGTTTCGCGAGGCGGCGCGCGATCTCGGTTTTACCCACACCCGTCGGCCCGATCATGATGATGTTCTTAGGCATGATCTCTTCGGCGAGATCGGGCGTGAGCTTCTGCCGGCGCATGCGATTGCGCAGAGCAATCGCCACGGCGCGTTTGGCGGCCTTCTGGCCGACGACGTACTTGTCCAATTCGGCGACAATTTCGCGCGGTGTCAGCTCTTCGAGCGCGAGTTCCTGATCTTCAGCGGTTCCGGGTAAATAGATGGCCATGTGCCTGTTCCTTCTGGGCGGGCTCTTTGATTATGCGTGCAGTTCTTCGATAGTGATCTGGTCGTTGGTATAAATGCAGATTTGTCCCGCGATGCGCAGGGATTTCTCAGCGATATCGCGAGCCGGCAGCTCTGTATTTTGATATAGAGCACGCGCCGCTGCCAATGCAAACGACCCTCCGCTGCCGATGGCGGCAATGCCTTCGTCTGGTTCGATGACGTCGCCTGATCCGCTGATGAGAAATGTCTGGTGCGGATCGGAGACAATCAGCAGTGCCTCGAGATTACGCAGCATCTTGTCTGTGCGCCATTCTTTTGCGAGCTCTACTGCGGATCGGCCGAGGTTGCCTGCGTATTGCTCCAGCTTCGTTTCAAAGCGGCTGAAGAGAGAAAAGGCGTCAGCTGTTGATCCGGCGAATCCGGCGAGGATTTTGTCCTGATATAAGCGGCGGATTTTCTTCGCCGTGTGCTTGATGACGGAGTCACCTAGTGTTACCTGGCCGTCGGCTGCCATGACGACACTCGAGTTACGCCGGACGCAAACAACGGTCGTGGAACGGATGCGCGGAGAACCAGCGGATGTTTTCAAGCCACGGGAATTGGTGGCCGAGAGAGGCGTTCTTTTCGACATGCTCAGGTTTGAGTATAAGCCATTTCTTCTAACCAGATATTCAGGCAGGCGAGGGCTGAAGCCCTCGCCTGACCATCTTTCTGTTATCTAGCATGCTCTAGGCGTTAGCCTGCTTGGCGGCAAAATCGCCGATAATGGGCAACTTGAAGTATTCGCCTTTGCTGGCTTTAAGAATTGCGACCAGCCATGCGACGAAGAACACCACTCCGATGAGCAGATCGACCAGTCCAAAGAGTAGACCGATAAGCGGGATGAAGTGCAGAACGACGCTCAGGACCATCGTGGCCACCCATACCGCAATCCAGGCAACATGCAGTGCAATGCATTGAATGGCATGGAACTTCACCAGGCGCATCTTGTTGTACGGCTCGAGCACCAGAAAGACGATCGCCGGAATAATGGTGATGTATGAGATGGCAGCCGCCGCGTTTTCTGAAAGTCCGCCGGCTGCCGGCGCGGCGACAGGAACGGCAGCAGCACCACCACCTACTGGCGTGTAACCTGCTTGGGCTGCACTGCCTCCGACGCCTCCAGCTGCCGCGCCCACTGGCGCTCCGCAAAATGCGCAAAATGCAGCCTGGGGACTGACTTCGTTATGGCATGAGGTGCATTGCATGGGTTTTCTCCTGACTGGTCCGGAATTTCAAAGGATCGAGCGGGGGAACCTTTCTCGGAACGTCCACCAGCATACGCCCGCATACGCAGGCGCTGGCACGATTTTTTGCCCCGCGATCCTGTTTACGCTGGAATGGTTCCGGTTCGAGATGGAGCGTTTCATGGTTCCGTAATGAAAACCGGCTACTGGCAGGAGTTTCTGTAGAGAATCCTGTTACGTGTCTAAGGTATCCTGCTATTAGGCGCAAGAGGCGGATTGAAGCGGACACTTGGATGAATACCTTTTCCCTGCGAGATCCCGAGGTAATAGGTACCTTAACGGTCGCTGGGCTTTGCCTGAGTGGCGCGGCCCTCTATTTCATGATGCGCAAAAAGCCCAGCGCGGATGAGATGGAGCGCGAGCGGCGGTCCTACCTGGTCAGCACCGGACGCATTATTGATGGCACGCTGCTCGACATTTCAGACCTGAGTCCGGAAGAAAGCGGACGGCCCATGGGCCTGCAGCTCATTCTCTACAAGTATGAGATTGGCGGCGTGATCTATGAATGCTCGCAGGACGTCACAACGCTGCGCGACCTGGTGAATATCTATGACTGCCGTCTTGGATTTCCCTGCTCTGTCCGGTATGACACGCATAAGCCTGAGAACAGCATCGTAGTGGCAGAAACCTGGAGCGGGCTGCGCAATACGGCCAGCTCTGTCCCAACGCGGCACACCATGCCTAAGTCTCCGCGCTCATGGAGCACAACCCGGTAAAAGCCCGTTTGAAGCCCTACCGAGACCAAGCATAGACTGAATACATGCACGTACATGGCGCGCCGACCGCTAAAATGCAACGGGTACTTCGCTTCTCGCTTGTTGCGACACTGGCTTATGTCGTCATTACTTTTATTGCAGGATTGCGCGCACATTCCCTGGCTCTGATTTCAGAGGCCGGCCACAACGTTTCCGATGCGCTGGCGTTGCTGCTTTCGTTTGTCGCGGTGTATTTTCAGGGCCGCCCCGCTACTGATGAGAAAACTTTCGGATATCAGCGCGCAGGCGTGCTGGCCGGCTTTGTGAATGCGCTGTCGCTGATTGTGATTGCTGTCTTTATCGCGATTGAAGCCGTGCATCGTCTGAGCGAACCTGTGCATGTTCAACCCAGGCTGATGATGATCGTGGCCGCGGTGGGTGTCGTGATGAATGGCGTGATTGCCCTGTTGCTGTGGCGCGTGAGTACTGATGTAAACATGCGCAGCGCCTTCATCCACATGCTGGGTGACACGCTTTCGACCGCTGCCGTCATCGCAGGCGGCGCCGCGATTCTCTGGACCGGTAAATCGTGGATTGATCCGGCGCTATCGCTTGCCATTGGTGCGCTGATCATCTGGTCGTCGTTCTCGATTGTGCGCGAGACGCTGAACATTCTGCTTGAAGGCACTCCGCGCGGCATCTCTCTGAAGGCCATCCGCGAAGCGTTGCAAGTAATCGATGGCGTGGAAGATGTGCATGATCTGCATGTCTGGAGCCTCGGCTCGCAAACCCATGCGCTGGCCAGCCATGTGACGATTGCCGACATACCGCCATCAGAGAGCGGGCGTATTCTTGACCAGATCAAGGCAACACTGCACTCGCGATTTCACATCGATCATACGACCATTCAGTTTGAAAACGCAGGATGCGAAGTTGAACATGGTTGCGTAATGGCGATTGAGGAAGTTCATCTGCATGTGCATGGGCATTATCACCATGGGCATAGCCATTGACATCGCTCAAGAACGGGTGGCTGGTTGCTAAAAAGCGGACGGCTTACGGCTTGATTCGAGATATTAGCGATTGCAGATCGAGGGCTACCCGCTTTTAAGCTATCCGGATTTTAGCTACCAGCCACCAGCTCTTTGGCCTTCTTCCGGCTTGTCCGGCTGCGCGTTGTAAATCTCTTCCGCACGTTCAAGCGTATCGATCTCTCTGACAGGTTTATCGCTCCTGATTCGCAGAATGCGCGGGAAGCGTAGTGCGAAGCCGCTGTTATGCCGGTCGGAACGCATGATGTTGTTGAAGGCGACTTCGAGGACAACGAGCGGCTCGACTGTTCGGAAATGGCCGTTGTCTTCAAGCGTGTGTTCTTTGAAGAACTTTGTCAGCTCATCGATTTCAGCGTCAGTTAGCCCGGAGTAGGCTTTGCCGACGTTCTTCAGCTCGTCACCATCGCGAACCGCGAAGGTGTAGTCACTTAACACTCCAACGCGTTTACCGTGGCCGTATTCAGCGCCCGTCACAACTACATCAAGTGTCGCCAGTTCGCGCTTCAGCTTTAGCCATGCAAGGCCGCGCCGTCCGGGTTGATAAATGCTGTGCAGCGCTTTCAGCATCACACCTTCATTGCCGCGCTCCCGCGCTTCAGCATAGGCGCGGTCGAGTTGTTCCGCGCTGCGCAACTGTACCGCAGGAGCAAGAATCATTTTCGGAAAACTATTTGTACTTGAATCAGCAAAGAGATGTGCCTGCCCACGCTGCTTAGAATCTTTAGTCATCTCGGAGTGCCGTGCAACAAATGCTTCCAGGGCGTGCCTTCGCTCACGCAGCGGTCGTTCCAGCAACAACTCTTTGTTGAGATACAGCAGATCAAACGTTACAAATACAACCGGTGTCTGTTCGCGCAGTTCGCGGGAGACGCGCTTGCGTCCGAGGCGTTGCTGCAAAGAGCTGAATGGCAATGCGCGCTCATCAGCGGCATTCCAGGCGACAATCTCTCCGTCGAGAATGGCTGGTTCGTTGATCTGCTCAAAGGCTTCAACGAGTTCTGGAAAGCTCTCGCTGATATCTTCGCGATTGCGGGAAAAGAGCACTACGCGTTCTGGTTGAGTTGGATCACCGCAGTGCAGTTGCGCGCGTACGCCATCATATTTGTCCTCAAGCTGTGCCTCGCGGACTGCTTCTTGATGTTTGATTGCAGCTTCACTGTGCTGAGGAAAGCGCTCGTCTTCTGGCAGTGCTTCCGATATTCCCTCGTGCTCGGCAGTTATCTCTTCTGCAAAACGTGCAAGCGCTTCTTCCACTGTTGCGACGGGGCTGGCCAGCATGAATCCCAGAGGATGAAAGAGGCGCATCTGCGCATGATCAAGCGTTCCGGAGATAGCCATTGCCGTTATTTCAGACAGGCTGCCGGTGAGCATATTTGCACGGCGCATCTGAGCCGGTTCTGCGCCATACGCAAAAGCAATGGCTTCTTCTACTAGACTTTGCTTCACGCCGATGCGCATGTCTCCTGTCATGAGCTTGATGAGATATTTCGCTTCAACCGGAGTGGCTTTTGCCAGCAGATCGAGCACGAGCCGCAGCTTTGCTAGCGGACCTCTGGCTGCTGCAATTTCCCCGAACGCGTGCTCGATGTTTTCCAAAGTAAGCGACGGTGCAATGCCTTGCTGTACCTGGAGCAGATCATA
Source organism: Pseudacidobacterium sp. (assembly GCA_036264445.1). Taxonomy (GTDB): domain Bacteria; phylum Acidobacteriota; class Terriglobia; order Terriglobales; family Acidobacteriaceae; genus Pseudacidobacterium. Next base: position 1 of record DATAQW010000020.1, on the reverse strand, counting down.
G
>DATAQW010000019.1:0-2334 GCA_036264445.1 Pseudacidobacterium sp. | reverse complement strand
CATCCGGATGACGCACGCGTTCGGACTTTTCGGGGAATCAGCCTGGCACAACTGGGAAAATCAAAGGAAGCTGAGGCCGAGTATCAGGAAGCGATTCGCTTAGACCCGAAGTACGAAGCTGCTTACCGGAATTTCGGATTCCTGTTGTGGACACAAAGGCAATTAGTCCACGCGCGAGACACATTGATACATGCTGTTGAACTGACTCCCGACGACGCCTTTGCCCACTATTATCTTGGTCGCGTGTATCTGGACTCACGGCAATACACCGGCGCCCTCCGGGAGCTCAAGCTCTCTGGCTTAACATTGCCCGCCGACCCGGCTCTTCTTCTTCAAATCGCAATTGGATACGAAGCGGTCGGTGACCAGCAGGAAGCGCGTAAGACTCTCAGCCAGCTTTCTACGCTTACTCTCAGTGATTCTCAAACCGCACAGGTTGCTTCCCTGCTGCTGGCCATTAACGAATCTGAAAAGGCCGTCGCCATCCTGAAAAAAGCAAGCAGCCGGCAGATCCCCGAGTCAGTTTCCTGGGCCCAATTCGATCTCGCTCTGACTTATCTCACGTCAGGAAACTACGAAAACGCATTAAAACAAAGTCAGTCTTATCTTGAACTGGTACAAGCAAACAACTTGAAACCCGCGACGACGAATTCAGCTTTTTCACTGATCGGCATTGCTCACGCGCGGTTGGGCCACGGGGATTTGGCAGTGCAAGCTTTGCGGCGTGCGGCAACGCTTGAGCCCAGCCAGGAAGAAGCTTGGATGAACCTGTCTCGCGAACTGATGGAACTCAGCCGCTATCCGGAGGCGATTTCCGCGGTGCAAGAAGGCATTGCTGCGAACCCCGAATCTTATGCGCTGCACTTGCGCCTCGGGGCCGCGTATCTGGCGGCAGGACACTACAAAGAAGCAGAGAACGCGTTTCGCACTCTGGTTGATGCCGGCGACCCGTTGCCCACAAGTTATATCGGTTTGGCTCAAGTCCTGCTGCGCGAGGGTCGCGCCGGGGATTCCGTCAGCATGCTCTCAACTGCTACGCAGAAGATCGGTGAGAACTTTCTCCTCGCCTATTTCCTGGGATTGTCCCTCGATCGCTCTGGCAAACGATTGGAAGCCATCGCTGCGTTTCGAGATGCCGTGCGCCTGAATCCGAAAAACGCCGAAGCACACCTCGCCATAGGAAAAGCGGAACTCGCGCTGGGCCAATTGAATGATGCCATTCGTGATCTGGAGGAGGCTCTGCGTCTGAGTCCCGGAAATCCGCAGGCTCGGAGGCTGCTTAGCCAGGCATACCGCCGCGCCGGTGATCCAGCGCGTGCCGCAAAGTATGCTGATGCGTCTAACGAGAAGCAGCCGGCACCAGAAGGCGACCTGCTTGGCGATTTCCTGCTCCCTCAGTGGCAGACACCGACGGACAACTGAACGGATTGATGCACAATCTTAGAGCCATTCGCCTTGACCATGCCTGGTGTGGGCCATAGGATGTTTTGTAACCGATGAAAATAGAAACCTTCGCCTTCGCTATTTGCAATTGGGTACGTAAATTGAAAACCTCCAGTCTTTTAGCCCTGCTTCTTTCCTCATCGATTAGCGTGGCGATTCCGCAGGAGCCAACCGCAACTCAAAAAGTGAAAGAGACTCCACCAATCGCCAATTTTGTGGATATCGCAGAAAAAGCAGGCCTCACCGCGCCGACTGTGTTTGGGGGTATAGACGCCAAGAAATACATCATAGAAACCACGGGCACCGGCGTCGCTATCTTCGATTACGACAACGACGGCTGGCCGGATATTTTTGTTGTGAATGGCACGATGCTCGAGAGACTCCCGGAAGGCGCACCGCCTACAAACCATCTCTACCACAACAACCACGACGGAACTTTTACCGACGTCACCGCGAAAGCGGGACTCACGGCGACTGGTTGGGGACAAGGAGTCTGCGTCGCAGACTACGATAACGACGGTTGGGAAGATATATACATCACCTACTATGGCAAAAATCGCCTTTATCACAATGACCACGGCGTTTTTACGGAGGTTGCAGAGAGGGCCGGGGTCGCCGGATCCGGTAAGGCTTGGGGGACGGGCTGCGCGTTTGTGGACTATAACCGCGACGGACGCCTCGATTTGATCGTCGCGAATTACGTGGATTTTGATCTTGCATCAACACCTGTTCCCGGAGATACCTCATCCTGCCGATGGAAAGGTGTTCCGGTCATGTGCGGCCCGCGTGGCTTGCGGGGCTCCAAGAATATCCTCTATGAAAACCGCGGCGACGGCACGTTCGCGGATGTAACAGCTAAAGCGCACATCGACAAGACCAGCGGACATTTCG
>DATAQW010000441.1:0-18844 GCA_036264445.1 Pseudacidobacterium sp. | reverse complement strand
GGCCGGAAACCTGATTGTTTTTCTCCAAGGGCATTCCAAAATATGCTGCTGTAGTGATCGAAATAAACACAAATGGAATTGCCGCAACCTGGACCACACGCAGAAATGACGCCATCCCAAAACTCAGCCCGAGATTGATGCGTGTTGCCGTGAAGTAATAGGAAAAGGCAAAGCACACAAATCCAAAGAGAATGATATTGCGCGCCGGGAACCTGCTAACAGCCTGACCTGCCAGTGGCATCATAAAGAGGAGGACCACGCCGCCGGCAGAAAGCGACAACCCGGCAATCGTTGCCGTATAACCAAGCTGTCCCTGCAGAAATTGCGGTTGCAACACGGTCGTGGCATTCAGCAGCCCACCGGTAAAGAGCATCAGGAAGCAGCAGGTTGCGAAATTTCTGTTCTTCAACAGGCGCAATTCCATGATCGGGTTCTTCGCAAACCACTCCCAAAAAAGCAACAGCATAAACGAAACAATGAACGCGATTCCAAAGAAGCGGATGAAGTCGGATTGGAACCAGTCTTTCTCTTCGCCTTTATCAAGAGTGATCTGCAAGGCTGCCATCGAGATAGCAAGCAGCGCGATGCCCATTCCATCGACGTTGCGTAAACGGCTGCGGTCTGCCTTGATCCAGGGAGGATCATCCACCATGCGTTCGGTCAGAACCAGCGCCAGAATTCCAACCGGAATGTTGATGTAAAAAATCCAGTGCCAGCTGTAGTTGTCGGTGATCCAGCCGCCAAGCGTCGGCCCAATTGATGGCGCGAGAATTGCAACGATCCCATACAACGAAAAGGCAAGGCCACGCTTTGCAGGCTCGAAGGAGTCCGCCATGATAGCTTGCGCCATCGGCTGCAAACCGCCTCCGCCTGCTCCCTGCATCACTCTGAAGACAAGGAGCAGCGGAAGTGATGGTGCAATGCCACAAAGAAATGAGCTGATGGTGAAGATCACAATGCAGGACATGAAGAAGTTCTTGCGGCCTATGACGCTAGCTGCCCATCCACCCATAGGAAGCACCACGGCATTTGAGACCAGATATGCAGTGAGCACCCACGTGCTCTCATCCTGGCTGGCACCGAGATTGCCTGCAATGTGCGGCAGCGCTACGTTGGCGATCGAGGTATCGAGCACCTCCATGAAAGCTGCAAGGGCCACAGTCGCTGCAATGGCCCACGGATTGACGCGAGGCCGCCATCGTTCCTGCGCTATCAATCTTGGTTCAGCAACTGCTTCGCTTGTAGCCATGTTTTACGCTTTCACTCTTAGCTCGAGACACTGTGGCTTTGATGCAAAACGCTTACGTGCTGTCGCAAAGAATGCACCAAACGCCGCAGTTTAGCAAAGGCTTTTATTCAAGATCGTTTTCAGGAGCGAAAATATTTAGCGCGACGAAGTATCCATTGCGGCATCATTCACGGCCCAATAGCTGGCGCGCGCAATAACCCGCGCATTGTAATCGTTATTTAGTTTTACCTCGATACGATGCAAACCGGACGTGAGATCGGTGGGACGAAAACTGAGAATGTAGCGATTGCGCGCGTGACTTGCCAGTTCCGCAACGCGATCTTCAAAGCCTCTTTCTTTCGTGAAAGCTGCATATTCGCCTCCGCTCATCACAGCTAGTTCACGAGCCGCGTTCTTATGCACTGCTGCGACTGCCATCAACAGCGGAGCAAGTACATTGATTGATGAACCGCCTTCAGCATTGCCTTTTCCCCAGTCCATCAAACCGGCTTTAGTAGGAGAAAAAGTCAGGCTTAATACCAGCGTATTGCTTGTTCCAATGCGTTCAACCAGGTTTTCCGCACTGAAGTTCTTGCTTCCATGATCGCGTGACTCGCTGATAAGTAACAGTATCCGGCGGTGATCAGGAGGGCGATGCTCCAGCAGATCGACGGAATATCCGACAGCATCCAGAATCGCCGCGCCACCATCGCCGGGTTGCAATTGGTGCAGATCATCTGTGATTGCGCTAGTGTCGCGCGTGAAACCTTCAAGATAAAGCGGTTTTGAGTCGAAGACCACTAATGCCGCTTCGCCGCGCCCCTCTGCGGTGAAAAGATCGAGCAAGGGGCCGAGTCGCGCGAACTTGTCGAATTCAAGACCACTTGATCGTCCGCGTTGGATGCAGACTACAAGCGACACAGGCTGCGCGTCGAGATCATCGTCCACATGGATGTTCTGTTTTATTCCGTTATCTTCGAGTGTGAAATCTTTCTGAGTAAGTCCATAAACAACTTCTCCTGATGATTTCTCGACAAGCGTGGGAACGAGCACAACGCTGGTGTTGACGCGGATCGTAGGAGGCTGATCCTGGTCAGGCAGCGTTTTTTGAGAGGGCTGCGCTGGAGCGTTTTGTGTTGACTGTTGTGACGTATTTGCCGGCTCTCCTGGAAATGGCTCTTGCGCTGCGCCAATCTGCATCGCCGCAAGTGCCATCAAGAAACAGCACAATCTCTTCAAAAAAGACACCATTACAAAATCAGAGTACAGGGTTCGGGGTGCAGCGTGCAGTTATCCGCCAACGATCTAATGCTTTGCCCTGCTACTCAGCGCATCGCGCATAGCGAAAAACGCCGGAACAGGTTTGTAGTCTGCGTCAAACGGTAAAGGGCGCTGCGGCTGGCCATCGCTGCGCGCATGTTCATGGTTAAGCCATGTGTATTTGTCCGTAATGCCCCAGGTGAGTACAGATGTAACGTTCGGTTCTGCAAGCATAAGCCGCAAATAGCTGCCATACAGACTGGCAACGGCCGCGTCGCGTTCAGAAACCGTTCCTTGCAGGTTATGGTCAGAGACATCCAATTCTGTGATAAACACCTGCATGTCCATGGCACGCAGCTTTCGGACAAAATCGCGCAGTCCATCTCCAGGCACGCCAGTTCCCGCGGCCAGGTGGCTCTGAACACCAACTGCATCGATAGGAACATTGTTTTTCTTAAGACGCCGCACCAAGGCTAGCACTTGCTCACGTTTTATCGTCTGATCTGGCGTATCGAGTTCGATGCCATAGTCGTTATAGGTGAGCAATGCTGAAGAATCTGCCTGCCGCGCTGCACGAAATGCGATCTCGATATATCCCGGACCAGCCAACTCAAGCCAGGGAGATTTTCGCAATCCGTCAGGGCGTTCATCCTTTGGCTCAATTGCTTCGTTCACCACATCCCAGGAGTGCAGCTTCCCAGCAAAATGCCCGGCCACCGTTCGTATATGTTCCGTCAGCATTCGATCAGCATTATCCGTTGTTACCACGGAATGAAACCAGTCCGGCAAAGCCTGGTGCCAACAAAGATTATGTCCGCGCAGACGCTGCTTGTGCCCTTCTGCAAAAGCGAGAATCGCATCTGCAGGCGCAAAGTTGTACTTGTCCGGCGCTGGACGCAGCGCATGCCACTTCATTGCATTTTCGGCGACAAGCAGATTTGCCTGTTCCGCCACAGTTTCCGCGTATTGCGGTTCACCGGAGAGCCTTTCAGGAACTACAGCGCAACCCACCAATAACCCGCGAGCCTCAGCGTGAGCACGCAAAGAGCGCGGCCCGCTCACATCGTCTATGGATGGCATAGAAGCGGCGATTGCCGCAATGGAAGCCCGTTGCAGAAACTCGCGCCGCGTAGGTTTACCACTCATGGTTCAAAACTTCGCGACGAAAGTTTCTTCAGGCTGTCAATCTCTCCCGTCCAGCGCAGGAACCGGACAAGATTCGACTTCTCGCCCCAAAGAAAAGACAGCACGTCGCGCGGCAGCAATGTCTCAGCTTTTTTGCCGGAATATGTTTCGATGCGCCACCGAAGATATTCGCTGCGCCACGGACGAAACCTGTGGCCGCGTGTCGCATTCCAGATAAAACGGAGAGGAGCGAGCATCAGAAAAATGATACTGCAAAAGAAGGAGTTCAGATCATAGGACATAAGGAGTCGCAATTGGATATTGAACCTTAAGAATAGATTGGCTATCCATGCCGGGTACGCTATGTCCTGAGACCCGCGACCTGCGACCTGGTTCCTAATGAAAACTTTCGCTTGTAATATGCGGTCGTGATCGAAATAGCCGGGATCCCAATGCCTGTTGGGACGATCCAGATCCACCATGCTCCGTGCAGGCGAGGACCGATAGTGACCACGCTGAAAGCAGTCCAAGCAGCGATGTAGCTGCCGATCATTCCTCCAAGATGCGCATACCACCAGAACATCTTTTCGCTGGGGCGGTGCGTAAACTTCCACATGGCCGATCCGGAGATCCCCATTCCAATAAACCCGAACACAATGGCGGGAATGCTCAGCCCTTGAATCATTGACGGCTTTACAAAACCAAGGAGCGCTAGCGTTGCGCTTGATAAAAATGTAAAGATTCCGGCAAACCAATCAAGGAATGTCGCGACCTTTTCGCCTTTATAAGCAGCTTTCTGTCCTAAAACCCGATACGCTACAAACGCCGAATAGAAACTGAAAATCGCAACGAGCGCAAGAAACAATACGGGACGATAAAGCGCCATAACCAGCGCGGTGACTGTAACCACAGCCATTGACCAGAAATAGATCTTTCCCCATCGGCGATGCGCCCGACCACCTTTCGCGGCGATCAGCGCCAGAGGAGCCAACAAAAAAGCTGACGCGCCTGCTGTAATGTGGACCGCGAGAAAGGCTCTCATCCAAAGAGGATCGTGGTGCATGATGACTCCTTACTGTTATGACACCGAAGGTACAGTCTGGTACTTCTGATCCCTAGCATGACTACCTTTCACACGGCGCCAGGATCGAAAGTATTAGATTTAGCAGGACTCAATTATATAACTGCGAGAATGTCGTTACCGTAGCTAATCTTGAGATTTGCATACTAACTATAAAGAGTGTTGGCAGGCAACTAGCTTAAAGCCATCTCTAATACAGCAACCTAAGTTAAATTTCGAAATTAATTGAGCTTTCAAAGCTCTGTCAATGAGCACAGAGAATGTGATGTTCTTAGAGATAGCAGATGAAGTTTTCGCCGAACAGGGGGCGATGAGGTATTCAAGAATGAAGCGCGGAGACATCTTCCAGGACCGAGATGGGGCGGGCTATGAACCGCATCGCGCTATTCTAGCGGACAGTCGAGCAGGTGCAGAAATCCGTCGTACAAATGCAGCGCGCAGATCCCAACTGAGATTTCAGGTCCTGGTGAGGCTCAGTCTGTAATTGCGTTTCTATCTTGTCTGAATCTCTGGCTATTCGTGTTGACAATATCACCGGTTTGAGAGCAAACTTTCTTTGCTGTTCGATTCACTTGTCCTCATATCTGTTTTACACATAACAAACTATGGAGGATGAACTAAATGATCGTACGCAGCAAGTCCGCCTCGTGCATGGCCGTAATCCTCGTTACACAGATACTTCTAAGCCTGCCAGCCATTTCGTCCGCGCAGGCGACATCAACCACAACTAAGAATCCCCAAACCACCACCAAATCTTTAACAATTGACACTGCGGAAGTGGTCTATGTTTCAGGTGACGACGCCGTGCTAAAAATGCCTGACGGCAGACTTCAGTTGTTCGAATTGAATCCTGGGACTTCATTGACCATCGATGGCAAGCCGTCGACCGTAGCCGATCTCACGCCGGGTACAACCATCTCTCACGTACAGATGCAGGGTCGGACCGAATACGAAGTGACAACAGTGAACCAATTCGAAGGCACGATCACAGCCAAGCAAGGACGATTCTTGACTGTGCGCCTGAATGACGGAACGTCAAAGATTTATCGCGTTCCTCACCATGCGACGTTCAATGTAGGTGGAAATCCAACTTCATTTGACAACGTGACCAGGGGAATGAGGATCACGGTGACCGCAGTCACAACCGAAGGGCTTTCGCGGCAAACCAGCAATGCTGCTAAAGTGGGACAAACACCACCGCAGTCCGCTAGTACTCTGGTGATTGAAAAATAGCTGGACGGGAACGCTTGCTGTTGTTCGTAGCTTTTTATCGAAGCGAGGTGTGCCGCGTGAACCGCGGCACAAAACATTGTATGCCGAATCCTCGCTACGCGGCCCGATCTAAATCAAACACGCTATTATGCCGCTGCCGTCCAGTTACGACAGACATATGCAACGGACGGCGCGGGCCATACCAGGAGCAATATTAGAAATATTGGAGGCGCGCCGCTCCGGGCGGAATTTTGACGGCGGTAGAGGCGCTGCCATCTGTGCTGGAAGCCGGCTCAGAGTACTTCATAGACCGCTCACGAACAAGAAGGGATGCAACCCGAATTCCGGATCTCCGATGAAATTGCTTCATCACCTTTCAATACTTCTAACGTTATCGGCGCGCCAATCTTCATACTGATAAATTATCTGCTATGACCGTACCTGCACGGACCCTCGGGGCTCTGAAACTGGAGATTCGCGAGTCTCTGATTGCGCGGATGGTACGGCTTCCTATCCAGGAGTTTATTCACACGCAAGGTATAAGCAGCGCTTTTCTGCTCGCCGCAGCGATCATAGCGCTGATCTGGGCCAATTCGCCATGGAGCGCTTCTTACCATCACATTCTGAATATCGAGCTTAGAGTCTCTGGATTACGATTGCCGATCCATGACTGGATCAATGACTTCATGATGGCGTTGTTCTTCTTCCTGGTCGGCATGGAAATCAAGCAGGAAGTTGTCCATGGAGAGCTAGCGGATATGCGACGTGCCGCATTGGCTGTCTTCGGTAGTATTGGCGGCATGATCGTGCCGGCATTGATTTTCGTCTCCCTGAATCACGGAAGACCAGGAGCGCGCGGTTGGGGTATTCCCATGGCGACGGATATTGCTTTTTCACTTGGCGTACTAGCCTTGGTGAGAGGCCTTCCCGCCGAATTGAAAGTCCTTTTGCTTTCGCTGGCAATTGCTGACGATATTGGCTCTATCGCTGTAATCGCACTGTTTTATACGGAAACATTGCATCTCGATCAGCTTCTGATCGGTGTTCTTCTGTTAGCCGTAATCTTGCTTTGCCGCCGCTTCGGAGTTGATCGGTCGATCATTTATGCGATCCTGGGCCTCGCCTTCTGGCTGGCTATTCTTCGCTCTGGAATACATGCAACGATCGCTGGAGTGATACTGGGAATCATTGTGCCAGTTCATTCCCGCGTCCCGCTCGATACGTTTGGAGAAGTCTGCGCGGAGACTCTGGAGGAATTTCGGAAAGCATATTCCTCGGGAGACCAGGCCATGGCCAATCGACAGCTCGGCGCAATGGAGCATCTGATCGCAAATACTGAATCGCCCGCGGATCGGATCACTCGAAAGCTGCATGACTGGGTTGCATTCCTCGTTCTGCCCTTGTTCGCTCTTTCGAATGCTGGGGTTACATTTTCCTTATCAACATGGCAATCGCTGTTCCATAGCCCTCTGGCGTGGGGAGTATTTCTCGGGCTTCTTGTTGGCAAGCCGCTTGGAATAGTGGGCGCCTGCTGGATTGGTGTCAGGCTGAAGATGGCAAAGCTCCCGCAAACAGTAAATTGGAGTCACGTTACAGGCGTTGGTATTCTAGCCGGAATAGGATTTACTGTCTCCCTCTTCATCAGCGTATTGGCATTCTACGGCTTGCCCGACTTATTGTATGCAGCAAAGGCGGCTGTGTTGTCCGCTTCTCTACTGGCGGGAATTGCGGGATATCTAGTACTACGATACTTAGCAAAAACCAGTTCAGCGGAAAGAATCGATAAAGCAGGCCAATGGGAGAACAAAGAAAATGCTGACTGAGCAAGAAGATACATCTCCCCTCATTAAGTAATATCCTCTATCTATTGGTGGCCACTCTGAGATCATTCTTGGGAGTGGACGAGGTTGCGGCCTTCGCAGGCGCCCTTGGTACTGCCTTTTACGGCGCCGTTGAAGCGAAGGCCATGTATGCGAAAAATTCGTGCAGACTTAGGGTTCAGTTGAGCCGCCAGCCGCTGGTTCAGTTGAACCGCCAGCTGCCGGAACCCAAACATTGTCCGCGGCCGCAAATTCGACATTTGGAACATTGGTACTCAGCCTGATGCGTTGGAGTCCGGCTCGGTTCCCGGCCTGCGCCTGGAACACCAGGAAATACTGATTATTCAGAATGGTCTGCAGACGGTCCAACCAAGGCTGGAAGCTAACTGCCGGTTGTATCGATAGAGAGAACGATTCCCCACCCGTTTCACTGGATAGCTTGGCCATGCTATTCAGTCCATTATTCGCTTCAAAGAAGTTGCGGTCTAATCGGCCAACTCCCGGCGTAAACATTGTGTGAACAATTACGCCGTTACGCTGGCTGGTTGTGCTTGCTCTGTCTACATCCGGACTGATGAAGGGCATCGTCGTCATCCTTGGCGTCCCGACAGATCCCACGCCCCGGTTCCGTCGCCCCATGGTAGAAGGCCCAACTGATGGTCCAACTCCTCCCCGCAAGCGGTCAATTCCATCGGAAATCATAATAACTTGCCGCCTGGCCTTGCTCACCGGCCACCGGTTGAGCAGGTTGATTAGTGACAAATACGGGCTGTCCATCGCGCTGAGCGAACCCAGTGGTAGGCGAACGGCCTGGGCTGCTCTTGCGTGGTCAGCAGTAAAATCCTGGACCAAATTGACACCTGCATTGCGCATATATCCGATCGCTACTGCAGTCGTGGCAGGTTGTGAAGTAATAAATGAACGAATTTCATCAAGGTGCGAGCCCAGCCGTGTATCGCTGGTATCGTCAATCAGGATCGCCAGTTGAAGGCCTGCCTGATCCCCACGAGCTGGAATCCAGTCGGTCACCTCCACATTATTGTTTCTCCCTTGCCTCACGATGACGTCACGCTTATCCATAATTGCCAGAGACCCGGAATCTCTCGTGGACTCTGCGGTCACAACCATATGCACCTGTACCGTAGAAGTCTGGGCGCGTAAGGCGTGCCCCACACATATCGTAAGCAAAACTGCGATCAAGATAGCCCTTTGTCTCGTCATTTGCTTCTCCTTGGTGTCTTTAGTCCTCTCCGTTGTCTCAGGAGATCTTTCTCGATACAACTTGATTTTCGTGCCTTTCAGGACCTGCGAGATACTGAAATCCCGTCCGCTCCAGAGCGGCTAGGCATGTGAGATTAGGACAACCAAAAGAAGTTGACAACTGGCACATGTGACAGTTTCGGCTTACCCAATTACGGAAGAGGATTAATTCGCTTGATAGAACCCGGTGGTCAAGCATGGCCCGGAATACCGGTGTTTTCATCAAAGACGCGGAGGTTATGGCACAATGCGAGACAATACATGCCTTCATGGTTGTGACAGGAGACAATTTCTTCGGACTGTTCTTTCAAGTGCAGCCGTTGGAGTTGCCGCGCAAGCCGGAATCCAGTTCGCCGCTACTGGAAAGCTCGCCGCCCAAACCAATCTGAGTCCCGACGCAGCTCTACAAGAATTGATTGCGGGAAACCAGCGCTTCGCTGCAAACCAGCTGACGTCGATTGAGCATGATCTGACCGTCCTCAAAGAGCACACGGTGGATAAACAAGAACCGTTTGCCGCTGTGCTGTCCTGCGTCGATTCCCGCGTACCTGTGGAACTGATTTTCGACCAGACGATCGGCCACATCTTTGTCGCACGCGTGGCCGGCAACATTGTGACGCCGGAGATTATTGCCAGCCTTGAATTCGGGGTTGCCGTCCTCGGAGTCAAAACTCTTATTGTGCTCGGTCATGGCGGCTGCGGAGCAGTCAAGGCAGCCATGAAAGCCGACACGGTGCCCGGACAAATCAGCACGCTGTATCCGCACCTTCGCCGGGCAGTGGAACAATCTGATGGGGATCTCAACAAAGCAATCGAAGCCAATACCAAGATTCAGGCTGAATTGTTGCGCACTTCCTCAACAGTCATCCGGGATGCCGTCAAGGCTGGCACACTCAAGGTAAACTCCGGAGTTTATGACCTGGCTTCCGGCAAAGTTACTTTGACCTGAGCATCAACAGAGCACAAAACAAGTCAAACGTCGCATGCGGCCGATGTACACTGCCCATGACGCGTCAGGAGATACCTATTCGGCACTGCTCCTGCGAATCCAGGAGAGCCCAAGTTTGAGCAGAATACTTAACTTCCCACTTATAGTCTTCGCAGGTTCTCTCTTAATTCTGTGCCTATCTATACAGCTTGGTTCTTTTCTAGCCAGCAAGTGGCCTGTCAAAGACCAGGATAGAGACGATCTCAGCCTTGTGATGAGCGCAAGCCTAACGCTGCTGGCTCTCATCATCGGATTTACCTTTTCGATGGCCGTAAACCGTTACGATCAGCGTAAAAATTATGAGGAAGAAGAGGCAAATGCGATCGGCACGGAGTACGTGCGGGCAGACTTGCTGCCTGCCACCGATGCGGCGAATGTCCACCATTTGCTGATGCAATATCTCGATCAGCGCCTGCAGTTCTATGCCATCAGAGATGACCGCCGGCTTGCATCAGTCGATAGTGAGACAGCCAAACTGCAAACTGAAATGTGGTCCACAGTTCAAGCTGCTGCGAATGCGCAGCCGACCCCTGTAATTGCTCTTGTAGTAGCGGGGATGAATGATGTTTTGAATACGCAGGGATACACGCAGGCCGCATGGTGGAACCGCATTCCAGTTGGGGCATGGATCCTGATGGTAGCTCTCGCGATCTGCTGTAGCCTGCTGATCGGCTATGGAACACATCGACGATGGTTCCTTCTATCTATGGTGTTGCCGTTGCTCGTGTCGATCGCATTCTTTCTCATATCCGACATCGACAGCCCACGGAGAGGCGTCATTAATGTGATTCCAAAAAACCTAATGAGCCTGTCTCAATCGCTGCAAGCACCTCGGTGAAAGAAGGTGCTGTTGCTGGATGCCGTTTTTGGAAACTCATCGCCAGTAGAATTGCACCATTTCAAACACGCCGCACTTGACTTGATGCTCCAATTGCTGGTTGGTCTTTCCTCACGCGAGGACGGAAAAGGAGTTGCTTGAATTCGTCCTCGCCAAGATCCCTTCGTAGTTCTGAGACTCCGAAGAACGGGATGAGCACCACGAACATGATCATGGTTATGCAAAGAATTCCCCTTAAGGTACCGCCGCCGATCTCGGTAATGCTTTGCTGGAAAGACCGCCCGTGAATAAGCCCGACGATGCTTACCTCGATAATTTTGAACAAGGCAAGGACGATAGAAAACAAGGCAGATTTCAGAATCGCCGGGTAGATGAGCGGCACATCATCGGCCATCTCTCCTAAGTGAAATGCCTGAGCAATAATTATGACTTTCGCAAGCGCCAGGGCATTGATGAGCGCAAAACCACGAGTCTCAATATCAATTTGTTTCTGGGCCAAAATCACCGACCTGTACTCTATCAGGAGAGCAAAAATCACCCAAAGATAAAAGGCGAGGATAAGGTATCTCTTCATCTCATGGTAGATCTTCTCCTTTAGAGTTCGACTTGATGTTTCCATGTCATCTTCTCCAAACCGCAACAATTTCTGCGCCATCTATGACGGGTTAACGCCTATTGTTGCCAACCGCCGCCAAGAGCGTTATAGATCTGTACCAGCGCCAGCCGTTCACTCAGTTGGGCCTGCGCGAGAGCGACTTGAGCGTTGAAATAGCGTGTATCGCTGTCCAGAACCTCAAGGTAGCTTGTGACACCTCCGCCATAGCGAACATTTGCGAGCCGAACCGTGTCCTGTGCTGCCCCAGTTAAGAGTTGCTGTTGCTCACGAAACTCCTGATCCTTTCTATACGCTATCAATGAGTCCGAAACCTCTCGAAACGCCTGCTGAATCGATTGCAGATAGAACAGGAGCGCCTCTTGTTGTTGCGCCTCAGTCAACCTCACATTGGAGCGGAGTCTTCCCGCAGTAAAGATAGGTTGAGTCAATTGCCCGCCGAAAGTCCATAAACCTGCCGGCCCGCTAAACAGGCCTGTAAGAGCGGAGCTCTGATAGCCAGCTGTTGCCGTCAAACTAATGTCAGGAAAATACGCTGCCTTTGCGACTCCTATTTGCGCATTCGCTGCTACCAATTGTTGCTCCGCTGATTGCAGATCGGGTCGCCGCTCCAGCAGTGAAGAGGGCAGTCCGGCGGGAACGGTAGGAGGAAAATTGGTTTCAACCAGCGTCTTTCCGCGCGTGATAGGTTCAGGATTCTCGCCCAGCAGAATACTGATCAGATTCTCCTGCTGCTCTATGCGCCGCTCCAGGTCAGGAATGCTCTCTGCCGCCGTGTAGACCAACTGTTCCGATTGGCGAACATCAATTAATGCCGTCGTGCCTCCGGCCTCGCGCACCTGCACCAGTCGCAACGACTCTTTCCGCGATGCGAGAGTCTGCCTGGAGATCACCATCTCAGCATCAAGTTCCAATAGCTGAAAATATGCCGAAGCTACATTACTCACCAGCGTCCAGATCACAGCTTTCTGGCCCCATTCTGTAGCAAGAAGACTGGCTCGCGCGGACTCCGTCGCCCTGCGATACTTTCCCCAGAAATCGAGTTCCCATGACAACGAAAGATTCAACTGGTTTGCGCTCGTATCGTATGCGGGGGAAATTTTTGTCTGGGGATTACGTAGGTTCAAAGCGCTCGCACCGCCATAAATGGCCGGAAACTGATCCGCGCGGGTAATGCCGAGAGCAGCTTGAGCTTGTAATACACGCGCCGCCGCAATCCGCACGTCATAGTTTTGTGCGAGCGCTCTATGGATCAATGCTTGTAATTGCTGATCTTCAAAGACTGTCCACCACTTTTCATCGGCGAATGACGCCGTGGTTTGCGGAGCAGCGTCCGGAGCAAGCCCACGATAACTTCCCGGAACGTCAACCTGAGGACGCTTGTAGTTGGGCCCAACCGTGCAGCCAGTCAGCAGCATCAACGCGAATGCTATGAACTCACGTCTGCCGGTCATGGCTTGTCTTCCTCCATGCGTGGAACACCCGGCACCGACGATGGCGTCGATTCTTTCTTGCCCCATTGCGATAGCCGCTCAACAACGACAAAAAAGACAGGTACGAAGAAGATCGCGATAATCGTGGCTGCAACCATGCCACCGATGACTGCCGTTCCCAATACCTGGCGCGAGATACCTCCAGCGCCCGATGCCAGATAAAGAGGCACACAGCCCAGAATGAAGGCAAATGCAGTCATCAGGATGGGTCGCAGTCGCAGCCTGGCGCCGGAAAGGGCCGCATCAATGAGTGGCTTGCCGCTTTCGTGCTCAATCTTGGCAAATTCAACAATGAGAATGGCATTCTTCGCCGAGAGGCCGATCAGCATCACCAGCCCAATCTGGGCATAGACATTGTTGTCGAGCCGGCGGCAGTAGAGCGCGAAAAACGCACCGAATACTGCGATCGGCACACCCAGCAACACACTGAAAGGCAGTGTCCAGCTTTCGTATTGCGCCGCCATGATGAGGAAGACGACGAAAAACGCTAATCCAAAAATGACCGAAGGCGGAATGCCCTGCGCAGCCTTTTGCTCCTGGTAAGACATTCCCATGTAGTCGAAACCCATCTGACTGGGCATCGTCTTATGAAACACATCTTCCAACGCTGCCATGGCCTGTCCGGAACTGTACCCGGGCGCAGCCGAGGCATTAATTTGCACACAGTTGAACAGGTTGTAGCGCATCAAGAATTCCGGGCCGCTGCGCGGATATGTACTGGTGAGCGTACTCAACGGGACCATATCTCCCGAAGTGTTCCTGACGTAGAACTTGCCGAGATTTTCCGCCTGTGTCCTGAAGTCACCATCCGCCTGAACATATACCTGCCATTGCAGGCCGAAGCGGTTGAAGAAGTTGATAAGCGAACCGCCCATGAACGTCTGCACCGTCTGGTACAAGTCGCTCAACGGAATCTGCTGGGTCATTGCCTTGGCGTTGTCTACCCTCACTCCGACCTGCGGAACGCTGAGCAACGCGGTTGACAATACCCCCGTTAACTCAGGGCGTTTACTCGCCTCTTCCCTGAACAACTGCGCGTTTTTGGCGAGGAATTCAATGCCGCTACCAGACCTGTCTTCGAGAACAAAAGTCGCGCCTCCCGACGTGCCTACGCCAGGAATGGCTGGCGGCGGAAATGAGAATGCAATTCCTGACGAAACTCTTGTGAGCTCACGCTGCAGATGAGCTTTGATGCCTTCGTAGCTTGTCTCCGGAGTCTTACGTTCTTCCCAAGGCTTCAGTGAGACGAAAAAGAATGAACTATAAGTCGCGTTAACACCGCTCAACATGCTGTACCCCACGACCGTACTGACATACTGAACGCCGGGCGTCTCCATGATGACCTTCTCGACTTCCCGCGCCGCTTCCGACGAGCGCTGGAGCGAGGCCGCGTTGGGCAATTGCAAGCCGGCAAAGAGATATCCCTGATCTTCATCAGGGAGAAAGCTCTTGGGAATCCTCTTACCGAAGAAACCAGCGCCTAGGACGATCAAGGCGAGCAGGATAAATGCAAAGACCGCCTTATGGATAAGGTACTTACATACACTTACGTACCAGTCCGTCGCGCGCCCGAAGGCACTGTTGAACCAACGGAAAAAGGCGCCGAGGGGCCCTCGCGCCTCCTTTCTAGGGCGTAGCAACAGGGCGGCAAGTGCAGGACTGAGCGTGAGGGCATTGAACGCAGAAAATAGGACTGAAATCGCAATCGTCACTGCGAACTGCTTATAGAGCTGTCCGGTGATACCTGGAACGAAGGCAGTAGGAATAAACACTGCCGACAAAATGAGTCCAATGGCAATGACAGGGCCCGAAACCTCTTCCATCGCTTTGATGGCGGCATCATGAGGTGTCAATCCGTGCTCGATATGGTGTTCCACGGCCTCCACTACAACGATCGCGTCATCGACAACCAGCCCAATCGCGAGGACAAGCCCGAAAAGCGACAGAGTATTGATGGAGAACCCAAGCACCGGAAAAACAACGAAAGTCCCGATGAGAGAAACAGGTACGGCAAGCAGCGGAATCAGCGTTGCCCTCCAGCCCTGGAGGAAAATGTATACAACTAAGATGACCAAAATCAGAGCTTCTATCAGTGTTTTGTAAATTTCGTGGATGCCGGCGCTGACGGCGAGCGTTGTATCGAGAGCGACAGTGTAGTCCAAGCCTTGAGGAAACCTACGGCTGGCCTCATCCATCATTTTGAGGACCGCGTTTCGCGTCGCCAGAGCATTGCTGCCAGGAGTGAGGTAGAGCGCGATGAGCGCTGCCGGCTGGGAAGGCTTTCCCTCTCCTGCAATGCCCATTCGCGCGAGAAAGGAATAGTATTGCGATCCCAGTTCCACACGGGCCACATCCTTTAGCCTCAGGATTGAGCCGTCGGGCTGCGCACGGACAACAATCTCACCAAACTCCTCGGGCGTAGGTAAACGGCCGGGAGCGCGCACGTTGTAGGTAAACTGCTGCCCTGAAGGAACGGGCTCGCCACCAATCTGACCTGCAGGATTTACCCTATTCTGAGCCTTGACAGCGTTTGAAATGTCAGACACGGTCACACCCAGACTCGCCAGTCTGTCAGGGTTCACCCATACGCGCATGGCGTAAGGGCCAGCACCAAATATCTGAACCTGTCCAATTCCAGAGATGCGCGTCAGCGCATACTGCAAATTGATAGTGGCATAGTTAGCCAGAAAAACGTTATCGAACACCCCCGTAGTTGAATAGAGATTAAGCAAAATAAAGGGCGCAGTCGTTCCAGGCTGTACGATGACGCCTTGTTGGGTCACCTCGGCTGGCAATTGCGCGTTGGCTTGCGAGCTCCGCATCTGCGCCAGAATCTGGTCAGTGTTAATATCGGTCCCTAACGCAAAATCCACATACAGGCTCATTCCACCGCCGGAGCTGGCGCTTAACGAGTACATGTAGTTCATGCCACTGACGCCTGACATCTGCTGCTCAATAGGTGTCGCTACCGATTCGGCAATAGTCTGGGCATCAGCACCGGGATAGGTGGCTTTCACCTGGATCATCGGATCGGCAATGTTGGGGAACTGTGATATGGGAAGCTCGACAGCGGCGATGACGCCAACGAGAAGCATCAGAATCGCAATGACCATCGCGACGATAGGACGATTAATGAAGAATTTCGCCATGGTCAGTTATCCCCGCCTGCGGCTGTTGCCGGTACGTAGGGTTTGGCAGAAACAGGAATGCCCTCCTTTGCCAACTCAGGCGCTGCGGAAGCAAATAGCTGCACTCTGTCAATGCCTTCAACCACAACCTGCTCACCTGGCTTTAATCCCTCTGAGATGACCCAATTCGGCCCTACCCGATCTCCGACCTTGACGGGTCGAAACCTTACTTTGTTGTCAGGGGCGAACACAAGGACCATGTGCTCCGATTGCACCTCGATAACAGCCGGCTGTGGCACCAGCAGCGCGTTCGCGTTATCGCCGATTCTGATACGGACGCGACCAAAGCCGCCCGGACGAAGAATGGCCTGCGGATTGGGAAACTCGGCGGCCATCTGAATCGTGCCCGTTCCAGTACCGACCTGCCGGTTCACATAGATGACCCTGCCACGTGAGGGAAAGGGGACGTCGTTGGCCTGAATGAACTCGACCGGCATGGCTGGACCGCTTTTGATCCTGCCGGTAATAAATTCTGTAACCTTTGGAGCAAACTGCAGAAAGAGGCTCTCGCTGGGGTTGAAGTAGGCCCAGATTGGATTCACCTGCGAGACAGTCGCCATTTTCGTGGCCGTACCAACCAGATCCCCGATCTGCGAATTGGACACGCCTGCGATACCGTCTATTGGTGAGTAGACTTTTGTCCATGCCAGGTTCAGCTCTGCGTTCGAAAGGCTTGCCTTCGCCGCTTGCACCTGCGACCTCATAGCCTGCTGAGTGGTTAGATCGGTGTCAAGATCTCTCTGCGGGATCGCCCTTTGCGCAGCCAGTGGAGTATCACGTTGGACATCGTTGTCAGCCTTGGCAAGATTGGCTTGTGCGATACCTACCTGCGCCTTCGCCTCACTTAATGCCGCCTCGTACTGGCGTGGGTCGAGTGTAAACAGAAGCTGGCCTTTCTTGACGAAGAAGCCGTTCTGGTAGTTCTGCTGGAGCAGGTAACCCTGCACCTTAGGAGTGATCTCGGCATTTACCGGGCCATTCAGTTGCGCGACCCACACGCCGTAAAGGGGAACGTCCTGCTGAATGACACTTGCCACCCTGACGTTCGGGGGAGAAGCTTTGGGATGTGGTTCTTCTTTTGTACACCCGATGACTGCCGCGAACAGGAATATCCCGACACTGGCTAAGCTCAAGAGCGCATCCCCCGCAAATACGGGTGCTGGCTCACGCTGCTTTGAATCCGTAGTACTTAGTTCATAGAGGTGAGACTTGTCCATGCCCTGCATTGACACACTCCTTGAAACCGAACCCATGAGCAAGTCATCTGTGCAAAATCTTTTTCAGAACATAGGTTTGACAAGCTCGGGACGAAGTCACCTACAGCACTGGCACTGTTAAAGTACGCCCATTAGTCCCGGTAACAAACTGGCAGTTGTGACAGTACATCGTGACTGTAATCCGTTCGCCGTTAGGACAGCGAACCGGCAGGATGAACCTGAGCAGGCGCTTCATTTATTCCTCAGCATTGCTCAAAATCCGGAAATGCTACAGCAGGTCACTGAAATCAAGGAAGCGTCACTGAAAAACAAGCATAAGGACGCGATTGCTCAGGCCTAAAAAAAGGCAACGTTACAGCAGGCCTGTGGACAACACGCCTATATGTTATTGATGGAAAGCGGGTTAATGATGATGGCGGCTTGGCAGGGGTTGAAGAATCTAATTTCGCCCCTAACGAGAACTTCCTAATTGGTACGAATTAGTAGATTCGTACTTGTCGTAAATAAAGTAACAATCGCCAGTAAACTATTACCAATTCATACCGTTAAGGGCTACAATCCTGTTGCATTTCTTTTGAAGTCTTTTTTAGCAGCGGCAGTTCTGTAGAGTATTCAGACTTAATTCCAGACCGGCCGGGCCCACAACGAATGCCGTACAAAACGCTGGTTAGACGAGCCGTCTGGCGCAGATTTTGCGGTAACCCCAGTTCATTCATACAAGAAGGCTATGGGGACCATTCGAGGCATGGCGTTGTGTCATATCTTTCGTTGCCGTGGCACTTGTGCGCTTAATCGCCAAATGCGGCTTGCGATTCCTGGCATTCTTTTGTGTGCGCTTACAGGCCTCAGTGCAGCGGCAGAGCCAATCTATGCCGCGTGGCCAGAGCTTGCTTCAGGACCGGCAGGGATTGGTGGAACATACCGAAAATACGTGATTGCCGCTATTGCAGTGATCTTCGCTCAGGCACTCCTGATCATCGGATTGCTGTGGCAACAGGCGCGCAAACGGAAGTCCGAGGCTGTCCTTCGCGAAAGTGAAGAACGTTTCCGCGTAATGGCTGACACCTCACCGGCACTGATCTGGATGTGCGACCCACGTGGCAAGGTCACGTATCTGAATGAGCGGCGAGTTGCGTTTACAGGAACGGGCCCAAAGGCTGGTTACGGTGACACGTGGATAGAATACGTCCATCCGGATGATCTGAAGAATGTGTTGAATACCCTCGCGTGGGCCCTGAAAGCGCGGCAGCCGTTTTCTAAGGAATACCGCCTGCTCCGCAGCGATGGAATCTACCGCTGGATGTTCGATGTTGCCTCGCCCAGAATGAACGGAGATGGATCATTTGCCGGGTTTATCGGCTCGGCGATTGACGTTACCGATCAAAAGCTGGCACAAGAGGCTCTGGAAAAGGTCGGTGGTCAGCTCATAGCCGCCCAGGAAAAGGAACGGAGTCATATCGCAAGGGAATTGCACGACGACATATGCCAGAGACTCGCCATGCTCTCGCTGCGAATCGAAAG
>DATAQW010000440.1:0-10471 GCA_036264445.1 Pseudacidobacterium sp. | reverse complement strand
CCAGCTTGTCTCCGACATAGAGCTGCATCGGAGTTGCAACAGCAGGAGTGTCATCAAAGAAGACCTGCAAATCAAAAGGCTCGTTGCTGTGCAGGCGTATAGGCGACGGGGACGGACAATCATCGGCCCAGGCAATAAAACACGTCGAAAGGACGATTAGGAGTGTCGCAAGTCTCCGCATCAATATCACCTTGCGGATCGTAGCACCTGCGAGACTACCCGGATAGCCTACGTGAAATCTCAATAACGCTCACGGCCAGCACAACGTGCCCTCTTGTTGTGGGCGTATGGTCGGCAATACGGAACTTTCACACAGATGGTCCGGGAGAACGCCCGAACGGAAAATTTCACTAATTGTGCCGCACATGTAAGATTTTTGCACTCAAGCGCTTTGAAATCAGCAAGGCCGTTTGCGCTAATTCTGACGCCCCGCAACACGCAAACGCCGCGCGTGACAAGGGATCAGTCAGCTAAGAAAAAAAGCGACTAACGGAGCGGCATGAGTCAATGTAGTCAACAACATTGAGAATGGCGCCGCGGACGCGGCTGCTCCGTGCAATGGTACACTTAAAGACACGTACATGCCTCTGAAAACACTGTTTCTGAACCCGCCCTCGTTCGAGAATTTTGACGGTGGCGCCAGCTCGCGCTGGCCAGCTACGCGTGAGATCGAGTCCTACTGGTATCCGGTGTGGCTCGCTTATCCGGCAGGAATGCTCGAAGGCTCCCGGCTGCTCGACGCGCCGCCGCACCACATCTCGGCACAGGAAACCATTGAGATCGCTAAGGGCTACGAATTCCTCGTGCTGTTCACCAGCACTCCCGGCTGGACGGGCGACCAGAAGCTCGCCGAGGCCATCAAGCGGGCCAACCCGAGCATCCGTATCGCTTTTGTTGGGCCTCCGGTCACAACATCACCAGACCGCGCGCTGAAGGAGTGCGAAGTCATCGACTTCGTCTGCCGCCGCGAATTCGACTACTCCATCGTCGAATTCGCCAACGGCAAGCCGCTCGATGAGATTCTGGGCATCAGCTATCGCAAAGACGATAAGGTCGTCCATAACCAGGACCGTCCGCAGGTCGAAAACCTCGACGCGATGCCGTGGGTCACAGATATCTACGCGCGGGATATGGACGTGACGAAATACAACGTGCCCTTCCTGCTGCATCCCTATGTTTCGCTCTACTCCACACGTGGATGTCCGGCACAGTGCACTTTCTGCCTGTGGCCGCAAACGCTCTCAGGCCACGCATGGCGCAAGCGCTCTACCGATGATGTTGCAGCGGAAATGGCGCATGCAAAAGAGATCTTCCCGCATGTCAAAGAGTTTTTCTTCGATGACGACACCTTTAACATCCAGAAGGCCCGCACCATCGAGTTGTGCTCCAAGCTCAAGCCGCTTGGCCTGACATGGTCGTGCACCTCGCGCGTTACCACCGACCGCGAAACCCTGAAGGCCATGCGTGAAGCCGGATGCCGCCTGCTCATCGTTGGATACGAATCGGGCGACCCGCAGATTCTCAAGAACATCAAGAAAGGTGCAACCGTCGAACGTGCTCGCGACTTTACCCGCGACTGCCACGATCTCGGTCTCACCATCCACGGCGACTTCATCCTTGGCCTGCCCGGCGAGACGAAGGAGTCGATCCGCAACACGATCAACTTCGCTAAGAGTCTCGACGTAGAAACCATCCAGGTCTCGATTGCGCACGCGTATCCAGGCACTGAGTTCTACGAATATGCCAAGGAACATGGCTTCATCATCAACAATGGCCAGATGGTCGACGACCAGGGTCACCAGCTCGCTCACATCGAATACCCCGGATTGCCGAAGGAATACGTTCTCGAAATGGTGCACCGCTTCTACGACGAGTACTACTTCCGCCCGAAGGCCGCATGGCGCGTCGTGAGCAAGGCCATCGTGAACCGCGATTTGCCGCGTCTATATCAGGAGGCGAAGTCTTTCCTGAAGCTGCGCTCGCAACGCAACAAGATCGTGAAGGAAAGCAAGCAACAAAAAACCAACGATAGCAAACCAGTAAGCGCAGAGGTTTAGTAAAGCAAATAACCCCGTCATTTTGATCGGCAGCAAGCCAGGAATCTCAAAAGCGATTCACTGAGATTCATTTGCGCAGAGTGACGATACGTTTGCGGGTGCTCCCACATCATTAATAGATGTGGGTTTCTCTTTTCTATGACGCGAAGCACGATGACATTCCGGCGCTATCTGGTGTTGGCCTTCGTCACGGTTTCGGCGCCATTGGGTGATTCATTCCTCGATAAGGGTATGAAACAGATAGGCCCGGTGTCGCTTACGCACATCACGACACTCTTTCATGCTGTAGCTACCCCATGGATCAGCGGTGGAATTCTGCTCTTGATTGGATTTTTTGCCTCATGGCTTACCGCTCTTTCCTGGGCAGACCTTACCTATGTTATGCCCGCCTGTGCATTTGGAAATGTCATCGTCGCTTTGCTCGCCAGGTTCTGGCGTCACGAGGAAATCTCACTGTCACGTTGGCTGGGTATTTTTCTCATCACCGCTGCAGTTGGATTTGTAATGCAGGGGCCATCCTACACCGAGCATAAAAAAACGGATGCTACACCGAATACAGCAGAAGAGGTGTGCTCATGATCGCGCTACATCATTCCGGATTCGCAAACGCGGCGATGATCGGCAGCATTATCATCGCTGCCACGATCGGTGACATATTGATTGCGTCGGCTATGCGTCAGATCGGCGATCTGGACGAGATCAAGGCGCGCTCGGGGCTTTCTGGAGCCATTAAGGCCGTCGTGACCAATACGCGTTTCTTCTGCGGAGTAGCAGCGATGGCAGTCAGCTTCTTTTCTCTGCTCTTTGCCTTAAGCCACGCAGACCTGAGCCTGGTCGCTCCCGCATCTGCCTCACTTACGATTGTCACAAACACTCTCGCTGCAAAAATCTTCCTGAAAGAGAACGTGGACAAGAGGCGTTGGATCGCTGCACTCTGCGTCTGCGCTGGCGTGATTCTACTGGCGCACTGAGAGTCAATTTTCGAAACACGTGATACAGTCAAATTTCCGGGGTTTGATGGCGGAAATTCTTCATTCCGGCGGTATCAAAGAGTCCACGATGGACCTCTTTCGTGACAATCCCAATCCCATGTGGATCTATGACGCTGAAACTCTGAAATTCCTCGATGTCAATCAGGCTGCCGTGGACATCTATGGTTGGTCACACGAGGAATTTCTCAGCATGTCCATTCTCGATATTCGCCCGGAATCCGACCGTGAGTCTGTAACTATCGTTGCAAAAGAACTCGGAGTCAGAAGGTCTACCGGCCCTTGGCGTCATCGTTATAAAGACGGATCAGAGCGCCTGGTGAAGATCACTTCTCACGGCGTTATCTGGAATTCACACTCTGCCCGCGCGGTTACCGTGTTCGATATTACCGAGTCGGCTCGGTCTACAGAAGTACTGCGTATGAGCGAGGCCGAATTACGTGCTCTCACCGACAAGCTTCCGGTCGCGCTCCTTTATGTCGACGCGCAGGGAAAATGCCGGCGCGCCAATCGCGCTTTTGGAGACTGGTTCAATATTTCCCAGGAAGAGATAATCCAGCACGATTTCGAGTTTTTCATCCACCGCGGAGACGGCCAGCAATACGAAGCCGATGTGCGTCGCGCCTGGTCATTGGCTTTGCAAGGCGAAGCTGCCAACTTTGAAAAATCGATTCTCATTCACAACCGAAAGCGCAACATCGAAGCGACTTACACGCCTGACTATGACGCTGAGGGCAATGTCCACGGAGTCATCGTTTTACTTCATGACATCACTGAGCGTCGCATGCTCGAAGACCAGTTCCGTCATGCGCAGAAGATGGAAGCTATCGGACGGCTGGCTGGCGGTATCGCTCATGACTTCAACAATATCCTTTCTGTTATCAATGGATATTCGCATCTTCTTAAACAGGAACTTGAGGATAGACAACGCCTTGAGCGCATGGCCGTTGAGATTCACCGCGCCGGTGAACGTGCTGCCCGTCTGACGCAGCAACTGTTGGCGTTTAGCAGGAAGCAGGTCAGCCAGCCCCGAATTGTACTCATCGATGATCTCGTCCGCGAAGACGAAACCATGCTGCGCCGCCTTGTAGGCGATGAAATTGAGATCAATCTGCAGCTAGAATCTCGTGGTGCTTATATCAAAATTGATCCGCACCGTTTCAGCCAGGTTTTGCTCAATCTTGCCGTGAATGCCCGGGACGCGATGCATAGGGGCGGCACTCTGACCATCAAAACCTCTGCCGAATATCACAATGTAATTGTCTCGGTCCAGGACACAGGCTGCGGCATGACCCAGGAGGTGAGAGAGAAGCTCTTCGAGCCCTTCTTCACAACTAAAGCAGAAGGTAAGGGCACAGGATTGGGTCTTGCAACGGTTTACGGAATCCTGCGCGAGGCAGGCGGAAGCATTGCGGTTAAGTCAGCAGAAGGTAACGGCTCAACCTTTATACTGACTCTCCCTATCGCACGCAATACTGAAATACCAGAGATGGAACAACGCTCTGCAGACAGTTCCTCCCGGGGCAGCGAAACCATTCTGCTCATCGAAGATGACGCCAATGTCCGCTATCTGCTCGCGCATACATTAAAGAACAGCGGATACAACGTGATTGAAGCGGCGGATGGGGCTGAAGGGCTCGCAATCGCAAGGCAGATGCTGCCTGTGATCGATGCAGTTGTGAGTGATGCCCTGATGCCCAAACTCAATGGGCAGGAAGTGATTGCGGAACTGCGGAATTTGCGCCCGGAGTTAAAAGCAATGCTGGTAAGCGGGCACAGCGACGCAGGGTTGGAAGACTTCGCCGACAGGGCGAGTGTCGCCTTCCTGTATAAGCCGGTTCCTCCTGAAACTCTGATCGCGGAGCTACGCCGTCTTCTCGACGCCGCCCCGCTTATTGGCTCAGATATTGCGCAAGGTTAGTTGTTGTCGTCTCGACGGTGCAACGTTGGCCGGTCATCGCCGCCCTGCTGCGGAGCATTCGGGTCGGCATTTGGATCGGTCGTGCTCACGCGGCGCAGCGTTGGTTTACCGTTCTTGTTATCAACCAGCTTGCGCTTGTTTTCGATGCGCGCAAGACGAGCCTTCACATCGTCGAATTCCGATGTGGTCACGAGATATTGGTCCCTGGCGGGCAGAATCTTCGCAATCTCTTCCTGAGTATGCTGAATGCGGTCGGGCGTCTGCGGATGGTTTGAGAACGCCTTGGCCACTGCTCCTGGTTTGGTCTTCTCCAGATTCTGGATCTTCTCAAAGAAGGTAACAAAGGCCTGAGGATCATAACCGGCGCGGTACATATACTGGAGGCCCAGATAATCTGCCTGTGATTCGAATTCACGAGAGAACATCAGGAAAGTCATTGGAATGGCAAAGCTCACGGCTTCGTAAATGCCATATCCAGTCCAGCTGTATCCAGTCATCATAATCAACGGAATCGTGCCCAGTTGCGCGTAGTTCATGCGGGTCATTTCGCGCGCCGCATGGTGGGCGCAGACATGCGCTGTCTCGTGCGCCATTACACCCGCCAGCTCTGCCTCTTCATCCGCGGCCAGAACCAGTCCGGAGTTCACATAGAAGAAGCCGCCGGGCAGCGCCATGGCGTTGATCTCGTCCGTATCAATCACCTTGATGGTGAAGGGCACTTTGCAGTCGGAGTTCTTTACAATGTTCTGGCCGATGCGGTTGATGTATTCCGTCACCACCGGATCGTTAATCAGCTTTGTGCTTTTCTCGATCTCGTCCGCATACTGCTTGCCCATCTTGATTTCGCCCTCGGTCGAGTACCAGTTCCCAATTCCGCGCCCGCCGATGTTCCGCGTTCCCACAGCATTCACATCGTCGATGCTGCCCTGCTTCACGTGGACTTCCTGCGGCTCCGTGTTCACCTGCGGAGCAGTTGAAGGCTGGTTCGGCGCGGCATTTGACTGGTCGCTCGTTTGTCCGGATGGAAGCGTAGGAGGAGTAGGAGTGTTCGAAGGCGTTTGCTGGCCTTGTGATTGTTGCTGATTCTGGGGCGCGGCAGTCGGTTGGCTCTGTGTCTGCGCCGGAGGCTGAGCCTGAGGCTGACTTGAATCCGTGCCGCTCTGAGAAGTGCTCTGCGCAAATGCTACCGGGGCCAGCATCAGGCCGGCGGCCAGCAATAGCTGCGGAGCAACCATTTTACGAATCAACGTGGCCATAGAGCACACTCCTGTCTCCATAGACGATAGTATGCTCCTTTTGTCAGCTTCTGCTCAATCAATCAAACCTACACATTTTGAAGGCGTTTCATCGGATGAAATGTCGCCATTACCTGTTCTTCCGCTGTAGGTGAAAAGATGCTCCATCGTCCATTTCCGGTCAACACATTCCAAAATCGAACACATTCCGCACCACATTATTTTTCTAAAGAGTATGGCAATTTCCTTCTCATCAATTACATAGCACACATCGCACATTGGCCCAAAACATGCTCTTCTTCATACTTCTCCTGGAGACGTTCTTTATGCATCTTCGCTATGCGCTGCGCCAGCTTCGTAAGAATCTCGGATTCACCTTTACCGCTGTCCTGACGCTTGCCATCGGCATCGGAACAACCACGGCCATCTTCAGCCTGGTCTATGCAGTGTTGCTGCGCCCGCTTCCCTTTCCGCAACAGGACAGGCTTGTCTCGATAAACCAGCAGGATCATTCGCTTCCGGGAGTCATTTCTGAGCCATTAAGTTATCCCGATTATTTCGACTGGCGCGCGCAGAACCACACCTTCAGCGGCATCGCTTCGTATCGCGGCGGAAACGTCTCTCTTTTTCGAAATGGCGAATCACAGCAGCTTGAGTCGCAGGTCGTTTCAACAAACTTCTTTCAGGTACTTGGCGTCTCTCCCATGCTTGGCAGAGATTTCCGCTGGGAAGAAGAAAAACCCGGCAATCATGCTGTGATGTTGAGCTATGAATTCTGGCGGTCCGCGTTTGGATCGGAAAGAGATATTGTTGGCCGCTCAATCCGGCTTGGCGACAACGACTACACAGTAACTGGCGTCATGCCGAAAGGGTTTCAATTCCCATTTCAAACCCCGGCGCCGGAAGTATGGATCTCGATCGCAACCGATGCTGACGGAAAAGACCCCAGGACCAGCCAGCGTGGTAACGATAATCTTGCAATCATCGGAAGGTTGAAACCGGGCGTGAGCCTGCAGCAAGCCAAAGCTGATCTCACTGTAGTAGCCGGCCATCTCGCACGGCAATATCCAGACACCAACATGTGGTACACCTCGGCCCTTATTGAGCCCGAACTCGACCATATTATTGGCGACACAAAACCCGCTCTCCGCGTGCTTTTTGCCGCAGTAGTGCTCGTACTGCTGATTGCCTGCGCAAATGTGGCAGGATTGCTGCTTGCCCGCTGCTCGCAGCGTAGCGCTGAATTCGCTCTGCGCTCGGCCATCGGCGCCAGCCGCGCTGAAATCATCCTCCAGATGCTCTCCGAGTCCGTAATTCTGTCTTTATGCGGCGGCATTGCCGGAATTGCTCTCGCAGGTGGAATGCTCAAAGCTCTTCTCAACCTGCTTCCAGTCCAGATTCCGCGTATTAGCGAGGTCACAATCAACGGCGGAGTGCTTGCCTTTGCCGTCGCAGTTTCTGTCATCACCGGTATTCTCTTTGGCCTCCTTCCAGCATGGCGCATATCACAGACTGAGCCGTCTTCCGTGCTGCGCGAGAGCGCGCACAATCTATCCAGCGGACGCGCGCGCCACAGTCTGCAGAGCAGCCTGGTCATCGCGCAGACAGCCATTGGTCTCGTGCTCCTCGTAGCCTCAGGTCTGCTCATTCGCAGCTTCATCCGCGTGCTGCATGTGGACCCGGGCTTCGATGCAAAACATGTGATGACCGCCCGGCTTGGCGTTTCTTTCAACCGCTACAACCACGATCAGCATTATCAGTTTTATGAGCAAGTCGTGGAAAAGCTTTCAACTCTGCCCGGAGTGCAATCAGTATCAGCAGTATGGCTGCTCCCATTCTCCAATAGTTATGCCGGAGTCTCATTTGCCATTGATGGAAAACCTGTAGCGAAGGGTGACGAGCCAAGTGAAGCAACCAACATTGTCATGCCCGGATACTTTGAAACCATGCGTATCCCGCTTTATTCCGGCCGCACTTTTACGCAACAGGATGGGCTTAAAGGAGCTCCTGTCATCATCATCAATCAGGCCTTTGCCAAAAAATATCTTCCCGGAGAAAACCCTATCGGCAAGCACATCCGCTCGGACCTGGGAGATGATGTATTCAATAGCCCTATGCGTGAAGTCGTAGGCGTAGTAGGCAACACCAAGCACAAGGGCATTACTGCCGATGCCGAGCCTATGTATTACCTGCCTTATGCGCAAGCTGTGGTTACAAACCCGTTTCTTACCATTCGCTCAGCTACCGATCCAGCAACTCTGGCAAACGCCATTCGCAGCATCGTCTCTCAAATGGACACAAATGTTCCCGTTTATCAGGTTTCACCTCTTGCAGACTACGTCTCAAAATCAGCCGCACAGCCGCGCTTCCAGACATTCCTGCTGACATGCTTCGCCGGAATCGCGCTGCTGCTTTCGGCAATTGGACTCTACGGTCTGCTCTCATACATCGTTGTCCAGCGAACCTTTGAGATCGGCCTTCGCATGGCTATCGGCGCACAGCGTTCTGATGTGCTTCAGATGGTCCTTCGCCGCGGATTGCGCCTCGCCATTATCGGCGTCGCTGCCGGCCTTGCCGCTTCCGCAATTCTTACTCGCTTTCTGACTCACATGCTATATGGGGTAAAACCACTCGACTTCATCACGTTCACTTCTGTCAGTCTCGTTCTCCTGGCAGCTTCAGCGTTGGCCAGTTTCGCTCCAGCATGGCGTGCATCACGCCTCGACCCGATGAAAACGCTGCGTGATCAGTAAGACATCGGAAAATGCCTTGCAGCCTACTGAGCAGCGTTGCCTATGAGCGATTCGGTAGTGGGTCAGTTTGAAGTTCTGGTTTCGACCCCTTGCGGACGTTCTCGCAGTCGCCAATCGAACGAACAACTCTCGCCGGGTTTCCTGCGACAAGGGTATTACGGGGAACGTCCTTGGTGACTACCGAACCCGCCGCGACGACTGAGTTCTCGCCTACTGTTACGCCACCGATGATGGTCGCGCCAGCTGCGATCCAGACGTTTCTTTCAATCACGATGGGCTTTCCGATTACAAACGCGCGCCGCTGAGAAGGTTCGATGGGATGGCCGGACGTGATGATGCTCACGTTCGGCCCGATCATCACATCGTCGGCAATATCGAGCCCGCCAAGGTCATAAAAAGTGCAGTTCTGATTGATGAAAACATTGCGCCCGACACTGATATCAATTCCGCCGGTTGTGTAGAACGGTGGGATTAATAAAAAGCTATCGTCCACCTTCTTGCCGATGAGATCGCTGAACAAGGCTCGGGCTTCGTCCGCATCGTTGAACGTCAAACGGTTGAGGTTAGCAGTGATCGCCATCGCTCGTTTTACGCTTGCCAACATGTCCTCTGATTCCGGTGTTCTCCTGGGAATTATCTTGGTGCGATCGTCATTCGCCATTACCTATTTTTCTCCAGTTGCGGTTGATCGTATGTTGCGGCGCACGAAGGCCGCACCGAGATTCGCCGAGCATTGCCCCAAAGCGGAAAAGATCAGAATCCAGCTCGCGCTGCAATTCGAAATGACTCACTACCAGCTATTCCAGGATCGAAGATTCTGACGCCAAAGTTGTTTACTAGCTGGGTTCTAGTGTCCTGCATAAGCTGTTTGCATGAATTTTCGCGCCTGGTCAGCTTGCGCTGTGTCGCTGCCCGCATCAATCACTGCCCGGTACTGCTGTTTCGCCTTGTCATGATCATGCATCAGGTCATAAACCTGCCCTGTTGCGAGTAGGCAGCGCCGCCTCAACTCCGGACTGGTAGTCGGCAGATTGGCTCCTTCGCGGTAAGCATCCACGGCATCGGCGTACATTTTCTGACCGCGCAGGCTGTCACCGAGGCCGAAATACACCAGTTCCAGATGCGAAGTCACGAAGTATCCGGGCTTCTTTGATAAATCCGCTACCTCGCGGTAGCTTGTAATCGCAGTCAGTCCCTGCCCTGCATCTTTCTGCAAATTGGCAACCTCAAGCCGGAAGAGGAAGTCGCGTGGGTATTCTGCTGTCAGTGATTGCGCAATCTGCGTCGCCTCTTGATACTTCGCGTCGCGTCGCAGAAAAAGCATCATGCAGGTGCGCGCTTCGACGGAAGTAATCACCCCGCGCTCTGCCGCGTCTCGCAGCGTCTCCATGCCTCCAGCTTTTGAGCCGTGAATTCCTACAAAGCCGATCAGAATCTTGAACGGCAGCGGCAGCGCTCCTACAACGTACTCATATGTGCCCACCACCAGCTTTGCATCCACATAATTCGGATCAAG
>DATAQW010000359.1:0-5590 GCA_036264445.1 Pseudacidobacterium sp. | reverse complement strand
ACGGTAAAAGGCGCGCGCCCTGTCCGCATTGCTCACGCCGACGAATGCCATGATTTTTTCGTTGTTCAGCACACATCCTCCGAAAACACTGCACAAGTGTAGACCAGAGTCCCTCACACATCGTAGTCTGGATTGCATTCCCTGGTGGAAGGAGTATGTAGCGCCGAAGGCGCATATCGCTGGACGCGGAGTCCCGATGGATGCGGAGCCCCGCCGAAGGCGCGTATCGCCGGGATGCGCAGTCCTGCGGAGTCCATGGCACTGCTCACGTTCCTCTACGCTTGCGTTGTCTTCCTGAGCGCATTTCTTCTTTTTCTGGTGCAGCCTATGATCGCCAAGCAGCTTCTTCCCGTGCTCGGTGGATCGGCAGCAGTATGGACGACATGCCTTGTCTTTTTTCAGACAGGACTGCTCCTCGGCTACTTCTATGCGGACTGCGTAGCAACGCGCCTGAAACCCAAATCACAGGCATTCGCACATGTTCTTCTGCTGGCAGCAGCCTTGACCACCCTGGGATTGCACGTGCGCCCAAATTTGTGGGCTGCAACATGGCATCCGTTCATCACGATTTTTCTCCTGCTGAGTCTCATTATCGGATTGCCTTATCTCGCACTTTCGGCAACCACTCCCCTACTGCAGACATGGTATTCACGCAGCTTTCATGCAGCGCTCCCCTATCGGTTGTTTTCGCTTTCCAATGCAGGAGCTCTGCTTGCCCTGATTCTCTATCCTGTACTGATCGAACCATATTTCACCTTGAAAACGCAGACCCGCGTGTGGTCCATCGGCTTTTTTCTCTTTGCTGTGCTTTGCGGCGGCATTGCCTGGAGCATTCGCAACACTCTGCCCGATCGCAAACCTCCGGTAGCCGACACCGTTCCCGATACTTCAACAAGCCGACAAGCGCTTTGGATATTTCTGCCCTGCTGCTCTTCTCTGCTCCTCTGCGCATTTACGAGCTACATGAGCCAGAATATTGCGGCCATTCCTTCGCTCTGGATTCTCCCCCTGGCGGCCTATCTGCTCAGCTTCATCCTCGCATTCCATTCCCCGCAAATGTATCCGCGGTGGTTGATGCTTCGGCTGACTGCCTGCGCGCTCGGTGTTCTGGGATATGTGGCATACCACACACACACCATGTTGCCGGTACAGGTGCTGGTGCCTCTTTATTGCGTCTCATTGTTTTTGCTGTGCTTTTTTCTGCATGGCGAACTCTACAGGCTCCGGCCTCTTTCCGGCGAAGCTACGAAATTCTATTTGTCACTCGCATTCGGCTCAGCCATTGGCGCGCTCTTCGTCGGACTCATCGCTCCCCTCGTCTTTCGCGCCAACTACGAACTGGTCGCAGGTCTAGCGCTTACGACGATTCTGGCTCTTGCCGTTACATGGGACTTCGGCATCATCTCGCGCCTTTTCTGGACCGCAGGAGCTTTTTGCCTTCTCTGGATTGGCGTTGTGCAGGCGCGAGAGCGGCAGCAAGACGCATTGGTCCAGCTACGCAGCTTCTACGGAACTCTGCGCGTTACAGAAACGCACTGGCCTCCGCAGGCTGAAGTGACTCGGACGCTCTATCACGGCACCATCCAACATGGGACCCAGATGTTCGGCAACGGAATGCGCATGGAGCCGGCTTCCTACTACGCCCCTGAATCCGGCATCGGCCTTGCATTGCGCTTCTGCTGCGAAGGCCGCCCAAAGCACATCGGCATTGTTGGATTAGGCGCGGGCACGCTGGCAGCTTATGGTCAAACAGGTGATGTTTTTCGTTTTTACGAGATCGATCCGCTTGTCGAGCGCATTGCGCGCAGCCTCTTTACTTATCTGCGCGAAACCCCTGCACAAACAGATGTAATTCTTGGCGATGCTCGCTACTCCTTGAACCGCGACCGCAGCGGGCCGTTCGATGTCCTGGTGCTCGATGCATTTTCAGGCGATGCTGTCCCGGTCCATCTGCTTACCGCGGAGGCACTAGCACTTTACCGGAAGCATCTTACGAAGGACGGCATCCTCGCCTTCCATATCTCCAGCCAGTATCTCGACCTGGAGCCTGTGCTGGCGCGCGAAGCGCAGCAGGCGGGTCTGCATGCAGTTACGCTTCATTCCGCTGCAAACGATGCAGGCGGGATTTTTGTCTCTGACTGGGTGCTGCTCACCAATAACGAACGCTTTCTCTCGCTGCCGGAAGTGGTGAACACCTCACATCCGTCCATAACACGCGCTGACGTTCACCTCTGGACGGATAACTATGCCAGCCTCCTGCCCATTCTGAAATGGCAGCCGCCCTTTCAGCCGCCCAATCACTGATGTGGTGTAGTCTGAGGCCCCTTAGCAGGCGGTTGAGGTATTTGTTTTACCGGAGGCTCTGCAGGATGCAGGACAATAGGAGGGCCAAAAGAATGCTCGCCGTCACTCACAGCAATGATGTGCCCTGCGTCGTTGTAGGTAATTCTCCAAAGTCTGAAATCTTTTTGTGAAACCGGCTCCGCGAAGCGTATTTCGCGCTCTTTTCCGGTAATAGAGATGCGTATTGTCGGCGGCGGCGCATTGATCATCTGCACATCGCTGCTCGGATCTTTGGGTATGGGAAAATTTGCCCCCGTCATCTCCGCATAGCAGGCCGAAAGCGTCAGCCACTTCCCATCCGGGCCGCTGTTTGGTTTCGCCAGATCAGCCGGAACCACCTCACTGAATAACTGAAAATTTCGGGGATCCACAGCGGCGGGCTTGAAGCGCGTAGCCCCGTTGCTCAACACCGGAACGATCCGGACGCGTCCACCGCTACGCGGCACCAGCAGCGTGAAAAGCGACGTTCCGCCAGCAGGATTTTGACTGCTGTACCGCAATACGATGTGACCGGGGCTCATGGGGCAGTTAACTTGCTCGTATGTCCATGCGCGCGAGTTCATGTCATACCCATAGAACTCAGCTTCAGCTGCCATGTCCCGATTGCGTTTTTGCAGAATTGCAGCATCAGCTGGATCCATCTGCTCCGGCGTGTGGTGTTCGAGCGAGAAATACTCCATTTTTTGATTGCGCGCAAAAACTGATCCCGTTGGCGTTTGATTCGATGGCGAAGTATTTTGAGCGAAAACTTGCGAAGTTACGGAAAAGAAAAGAGCTGCCAGGGAAAACAGGCTCAGGAATTTCCTCATGCGTTTTTACTCTAACATTTCCAACTCGCAAAAATAGAAAAGGCAGCTGTTTCCAGCTGCCTTTTCTATTAACCGGTGAAAGTATTACCTGCCGCTTGTATGGTGCACTGGCCGCCTTGCCGCTGGCTTCTTGGCCGCCGGCAGTTCGCCATCCTTCATGATGATCATCGCCGGATTCTGTGTATAAGAATCAAATGTGCCGATTAATGTCACCTGCGTATTGGGCTGCGGGATCTCTTTAAGCGGGGTCTTCATGTTGACGGTGAAGTCCGCCTTCTGCGATTGCTTTGCATCATCAGAAACCGCAAGCTGCACCGAATCCGCCGTAGCCGAGATTACTGTTCCGGGCACCTGAGCGGTCACACCCTTCAGCACATTCCAGACTTTTGTGGCATCTTCCGGCAATCCATTCGCAAGAATGAATTCCTTGTCTGCGAGTGCCAGCGTATTCAGATCAGGCGTGCTGGCAACTGCCTGATGGGCAAGGTCCTGAGGCGACGGCGGTGGAGGCGCAGGCGTGGGTTTGTAGGAATCCGGCGGGAAAAGATTGGCCTGAGCCAGTTGCTTGACCTGGTCGTAGCCATCCATGCCTCCGTGGTACTTCTTGTACCAGTATTCTGCTTGCTGCGAGATCTGGTCCTTGTACGGCGGCTGCGCAAACTGCGCCGCGCGAGTCAGGTACCAGATAGCGTTCACAAGGTCCTTCGGGTCTTGCTGCACATACGCATTGCCCAGGTTGTAGACCGCAATCAGGCCAGGGCCAGGCGTCTGTGTCTGTGCGGGATCCATGGCCTTCAGCTCAGCCGTATAAGCCTCGATCGCTCCCTTATAGTCCTTCTTCGCAATATCATCGGTTCCGATTGCGTCCTCAAAAATCGACGTCGATGCTGCCTTGAGCTTCTGGTAATCAGCGTCAGACATGTTGGCAGGCTTGGAAGCGCCCAATCCCTCCTGCGCTTTGGCCGCTGCATCGTCCAGCTTGGACTGATCGCCTTGCGCCGTCGTCTTTTCGAGGTAAACAACAAAAGTGAGAGCGCGAAGATTGTTGGGATTGACAGTTAGCAGCCGCTTGGCGGCATCGAGCGTCTTAGCTGCGTCTCCGCTTTGCTGATACGCAGCCATCAGCTGCTCCAGCATGTCTTCTTTCACCTTGCTGTTGGGATACTGCTGCAGAAACTGCTCAATCGCAGCGGCTTTGGCCGCCGGCGACGACTGGCCTACCGCGTTGGTATAGGCGTTATATTCGGCTGGATCGGAGATGGTGATCTGACCTGACTGCGCACCCTGACTCTGACCATCATCATCCATCGCCAGCGCTGCGGGCAGGTAATATGCAGCGCCGGTAGTTACGGCCAAAACGGAAGCAAATACGACCTTCTTCATTCAAAGCTCCTAGGAAAAATCCTGAAATATTGCTAATGCGGATTGGAGGGTGCTCCACTCGCATTGAAGCATACCAGCCTTCCATGAAAGAAAACCTGTTATGTCGATGCGATGTTCTGAATTATAAAAACCCAAAGCTATGAGTGACAAGTAAACGCTTTTCGCGTTCCAGTCAATCCGAAAAATGGGATGCAGCCAAACCGCCCCGCGTTGACTCACCAGCCCTGCATCATAATGACACCAGAACCCCGCCAAAAGTGCCAGAAAAGATTGGAGCTACATAGAAATGAGCGAATTAACAGGACAAGTTGCCATCGTAACCGGAGCCGCGCGCGGCATCGGAGAAGCCATCGCCAGGCGACTGGCCGCCATGGGGGCGACGGTTATTTTGACTGCGCGGGACACAGCACAGCTTGACCGGGTAAAACTGGAAATACAGGTGAAGGGCGGCATCGCAGAAACCGCACACCTTGACCTGCTGGACGAACCATCCATCGCGCGCGTGGCAAAAATGGTCGAAAACCGTTACCACCGCTGCGACATTCTGGTGAATAACGCCGGAATCGGCATGATGGGCAAACCGCTGCATGAAACCAGTCTCACAGAGTGGGACGCTCTCATAGGCACCAACCTCTGCGGCCCCTATCTCATGGTACGCGCCTTCGCTCCGACAATGATCTCTGCCCGGTCAGGACATATCATCAACATTTCTTCGCTGGCAGGACGCAATCCCCTGCCTAACGGAGCCGCCTATTCCGCCTCAAAATGGGGCCTGAACGGCCTGACATATTCTCTGGCCGAAGAACTGCGCCAGTACAACATACGCGTCTCCGTAGTAGCTCCAGGATCCGTCAATACGCAGTTCGGAGGCGGCATGCGCAGTAATCCCGACAAGAGAATCCAGCCCGACGACGTTGCCCACGTGATTGCCATGCTGGTCACACAAGCTCCGCAATCCTTCGTAAGCGAGGTGCTGCTGCGCCCCACCCAAAAACCATAGCCTGGAACGGATGCCCATCCTTCCGTGTTTTTGCGAAAGGGTGAGAAACCACGAC
>DATAQW010000429.1:0-12397 GCA_036264445.1 Pseudacidobacterium sp. | reverse complement strand
AACGAATGATTACTTATACAGTGGAACTGAACAACCGCCGTGGCCATAACGCCGGACCGTCGAATCCAGCTTATTCAGCCTCTGGAGCGGCTCCGTCTCCTGCAATCGGTTTTACAGTGAAGGTCCGTACAGAAGGCGTTCTCCT
Organism: Pseudacidobacterium sp.; assembly: GCA_036264445.1. GTDB lineage: Bacteria > Acidobacteriota > Terriglobia > Terriglobales > Acidobacteriaceae > Pseudacidobacterium. The sequence continues at coordinate 12,252 of DATAQW010000429.1, read as the reverse complement.
TCATTGGCAGCCCACGCAGGATGCGAGCGGCCTGATCCGGATTCAACGCACCATTGTTCCCCATCCAGGAGCGTCCGCGAAGCCCACATCAGAATCGCAGCTCAGGGGAGCCGCAGCACCTCCGCAACAAACACTCGAAGTATCTTTCACGCCTAAGCAAGACCCAGGCCGCGCCTTCGACAAAGACGCTGCTTTCAATCAGATCTATCGTTATGTGGCTCAGCGCATCGCGGTCGTTGAGCTGAGCGGACGTAAGATCGAGGTCGCGAGCATTCCAAGTGAAACCGTTGCCGTCGACACGCGTGATATTTTTCCGCCTGCCGTACCTACTGGCCTCACCGCCGTTGCCAGCCCCGATGAGCACGCCATCAATCTCCTGTGGTCTCCAAATACGGAAAACGATCTTGCCGGATATATTGTCTACCGGCGAGAAGCCTCATCGAGCGCAGCGCCGGTACGCATCTCTCCGGAACAGCCCGTTGTTGGGCCGGCATTTCTTGATACAACTGCTAGGCCAGGAGTGCGCTACGCCTATTCTGTAAGCGCTATTGATCAGGACCACAATGAAAGTCCGCGTTCTCCCGAAGTAGAAGAAACACTACCTCAATGAAAACCATGGCTCAGGGTGCCCTGGATTCGCGGAGCTAACCTGGGTGTTGTTCGTGAAAGCCGTCTTGACTGCGCATTCGGTAAGATCGGAGACACAATGAAATATTGCCGCTTTCAGACAGATTCAGGCCCGCAGTATGGAGAGGTTGTCGACCGCAATGGCACACTTTGGATTGAGCGCCTTTTGCCTCCTTTTGAAGAGGACCCCTGGACCAGGTTTGCTGGCGCGACTATCGATCCGCTGCCACTCGAACGCGCCACGCTGCTACCGCCTGTCGTGCCGTCAAAGATTGTCTGCATCGGGCGCAACTACCGCGAACACGCTGCCGAACTGGGCAACGAAGTTCCGAAAGAGCCATTGATCTTTCTTAAGCCTCCATCATCGCTCATTACCCACAAGCAGGAGATTCACATTCCCGCGATTTCGCAACACGTTGATTTTGAAGGCGAGCTCGCTGTGGTCATTGGTAAACGCTGCTCTAAAATCGGCCCTGACGAAAATGTGCGGCAATACATTCGCGGATACACCATCGTGAACGACGTTACCGCCCGCGATTTACAAAAATCTGACGGCCAGTGGTCGCGCGCCAAAGGCTTTGACACATTCTGCCCCGTCGGCCCATTGGTGACGGACGAAATAAATCCCGAAGCCGGAATCAACGTACAGACGCGCCTGAACGGCAACCTCAAACAAGACGGCAGCACTCGCGATCTCATCTTTCCTATTGCGCATTTATTACGCCACATCTCTGCTGCGATGACGCTTTATCCGGGCGACCTGATTCCCACCGGAACGCCCTCGGGTGTGGCTCCCATGCAGCCTGGAGACACCGTGGAAGTTACGATTGAAGGGATTGCAACACTCTCGAACCCAGTGGCCGTGGGATAATCGAAGTGAGAACCGCTCTTTGCGCGGCCCGCATCTAAAAGGTAGATACCAGGCACCCCAGACGAGGAGGAATTATGTCAAAGACTCTGCTTGAACAGCTCCGCGGCATGACAACCGTTGTCGCCGATACCGGAGACATTGAAGCCATCGAAAAGGTGAAGCCGCAGGACGCGACCACCAACCCGTCGCTCATCACCGCAGCCGCGCAGATGCCGCAATATCAGCCCATCGTGGACGGCGTACTCCTTGATGCTCACAAGCAGCTGGGCGATGCCGCGAGCGACAAAGACGTTGCAAATCTGGCATTCAAGCATCTCGCCATCGCCTTCGGGAAGAAGATTCTCGAAATTGTTCCTGGCCGTGTTTCAACCGAAGTCGATGCCCGCCTCTCGTATGACACCGAAGGCACCATCAAGCAGGCGCATGACATCATCGCTCTTTATGAGAGCGCAGGAGTTTCACGCAAGCGCATTCTTGTAAAGATTGCCTCGACATGGGAAGGTATCCGTGCTGCCGAACGGCTTGAGAAAGAAGGCATTCACTGCAACCTGACGCTGCTCTTCGGACTCCACCAGGCCATTGCCTGCGCGGAAGCCAACGTCACGCTGATTTCGCCATTCGTCGGCCGCATCCTTGACTGGTACAAAAAGGACACGGGCAAGGATTACAAAGGCGCGGACGATCCCGGCGTTCAGTCAGTTACCCGCATCTACAACTACTTCAAGAAATTTGGCTACAAGACATTGGTCATGGGCGCGAGCTTCCGCAACACAGGCGAGATTATTGAACTCGCCGGAAGCGATCTGCTGACCATCTCTCCGCACCTTCTGGAAGAACTCGAAGCCACGCAGGGGGAACTGCCTCGCAAGCTTGATCCTGAAAAGTCGAAGACAATGAGCATCGAAAAGATCACCATCGACAAGACGACCTTCGACAAGATGCACGCTGCCGACCGCATGGCCAACGACAAGCTGAAGGAAGGCATCGAAGGCTTCAGCAAAGCGCTGGAAAACCTTGAGCAGCTTCTGGCGAAACGCCTATGTGAACTGGAGTCCCGTCAGCCAGTGAGCGCTGACTGATTGAGAGTTCCCACATCAACCAAAGAGGCAGCTTCGAAGCTGCCTCTTTTTATTGGTTCTATACCTGGATAAGACTCTACAAAGAAGGCACAAAGACTACTTCCACTTGATGTTGCAGCCGAGGCTCGGCTTCTGGATGGGATGGATGGGTTGGCCGGCAAGCAGAGCATCCATTGCGCTGCGCAGGTCTTTGCCGTTGATGGGCGTTCCACTGCCCGGACGGCTGTCATCGAACTGGCCGCGATAAACGAGTTTCAGGCCCTCATCGAACAGGAAGAAATCAGGCGTGCAGGTGGCATCGTAGGCGCGGGCTACTTCCTGCGTCTCATCATAGAGATAGGGGAAGACAAATCCCTGCTCGCGTGCTTGCTCGGCAAGACTTTCCGGCGCGTCATCAGGATAATTTTCGACATCATTGCTGCTGATAGCGGCAATGCCGATGCCACTGCCCGGATAATCGCGGCCCAGTGCGGCGAGCGCTTTTTCAAGATGCTTGACGAAAGGGCAATGGCGGCAGATGAACATGACAAGCAGCCCTTTTGGGCCCGCGGCTGTTTTGAGATCGACGGTTTTACCGCTCACCACGTCAGGGAGCGAAAATTCAGGGGCGCCGGTGCCAAGCGCGAGCATGGCTGATTCTGTGCGGGCCATTCGATTTCTCCTTATAGGATTTGATTCAGCTTCAGCTAAAAGAGCAATGAATTTTGTCTGCGCGGAAGCGGGAGCCCAAAGTGTTCATAGGCCAGACGGGTTGCGACACGGCCACGTGGCGTGCGTTCGAGAAAACCAATCTGGATCAGGAATGGCTCGTAGACTTCTTCGAGCGCGTCTTCCTCTTCGGCCAGAGTCGCGGCCAGCGTCCCCAAGCCTACCGGACCACCGTCGTATTTTTCGATAATCGTCATCATCAACCGACGGTCGAGTTCGTCGAAGCCGTGCGCATCTACTTCAAGCAGCTTGAGAGCCTGTTCCGCCGTGGTGCGGTCGATCATTCCCGAGCCTCTCACCTGGGCAAAATCGCGTACGCGCCGCAGCAAACGGTTGGCAATACGCGGGGTTCCACGCGAGCGCATGGCGATTTCCGCTGCGCCATCCTGATCGATGGGAACATTCATCACTTCAGCAGAGCGCTCGACGATAAAGCGCAGTTCGTCGTCTGTATAAAACTCCAGCCGCAACAGGATACCGAAGCGCGAGCGCAGCGGGGACGAGAGCAAACCCGGGCGCGTAGTTGCTGCGACAAATGTAAACGGCTTGATGTCCATCACATGCGTGCGCGCCGCGGGGCCTTGTCCAATGATGATGTCAAGCTTGTAGTCCTCCAGCGCCGTATAGAGCTTCTCTTCGAGCACCGGCTGCAGGCGATGGATTTCATCGAGGAAAAGCACCTGGCGCTCACGCAAATTGGTTAGGATGGCGGTCAGATCGCCCTGAATCTGCAACGCAGGTCCGGAGGTCTGCTGGAATCCCACATCAAGTTCATTCGCGATGATCGAAGCCAGGGTCGTCTTACCCAGCCCGGGAGGGCCAAAGAGCAGGACGTGGTCGAGTGCTTCGCCGCGGCTCTTCGCTGCCTCAAGCGCAATGGCCAGCTGTTCCTTAGCCTTTGTCTGGCCAATGAATTCCATCAGCCGCCGGGGCCTAAGCTTCAGCTCAAACGAGCTTTCGTCCTCGGTGCGCGCCGCGCTGACCAGCCTTTCAGGATCGTCTTTTGCTGCCATCACTCGGAGTGTAGCAGCTTGCGAACGGCGCAGGCGCGGCTCAAAGGTGGAATCGTTTCCATAACTCGGCGTAGCTCGTCTACATTGAACATATGACGTCTCGTTTGTTTCCATCCTCCTTGTCCTTTGTTCTGTTTTCTCTGTGACTGCATCTGCTCAGAACGGAACACAACCGATGACCGAAGCCCAGAAAGCGGAAATGGCCGGCAAAGTCCGCCAGGAATTCCTGCACGCATGGAATGGCTACAAACAATATGCCTGGGGACACGACGATTTGAAGCCTTTGAGTAAACAGCCGCATGACTGGTATGAGCATTCGCTGCTGATGACTCCAGTGGATGGGCTGGACACGATGATCCTGATGGGTCTGAAGCCGCAGGCTGACGAGGCGCGCAAACTGATCGATACGCAGCTCAACTTCGATCAGGACATGTACGTGAAGGACTTCGAGATCACGATCCGCATGCTGGGCGGATTGCTTTCGAGTTATCAACTCACAGGCGACAAACGCCTGCTCGCCCTGGCCGACGACCTCGGACGCCGTATGCTGCCCATCTTCAATTCGCCAACAGGGATGCCTTATGAATACGTCAACCTGCATACGGGCGCGGTGCGCGGTGCGAACAGCAATCCGGCGGAAGTGGGCAGCCTGCTGCTCGAATACGGAATGCTCGCGCGCCTTACTGGCAAGCAAATCTATTACGACAAAGCCAAGCATGCTGTGATCGAGTTGGATAAGCGCCGCTCGAAGATCGGCCTTGTCGGCCTGGGTATTAACGTCGAAACGGGTGCATGGACGGATCAGACCGCAGGCATTATGGGTGGGATTGATTCCTATTACGAATACCTGCTGAAGTGCGCCGTCCTGTTCCACGACAAAGACTGCGAGCGCATCTGGAAGGAGAATATCGCGGCGATCAACAAATACCTTGCCGATCAGCGCTCGAATGGCCTCTGGTATGGCCAGGCCAATATGGAATCAGGGCAGCGCACTTCGACTTACTACGGAGCGCTTGATGCATTTTTCCCCGCGGTGCTCGCGCTTTCCGGCGATCAGGACCGCGCAGCGCGCCTTCAAGACTCAAGCTATCTGATGTGGAATTTTGCCGGAATCGAACCGGACAGCTTCGACTACGTAAAGATGCAGATTGAGAATGCGGAATATCCGTTGCGTCCGGAGATCATCGAGTCGGCTTACTACCTTTACCACTACACACATGATCCTAAATATCTCGCCATGGGGCAGACATTCTTCGATTCACTGGTGAAATATTGCCGCACAGATGCAGGTTTTGCAGCCTTGAGTGATGTCCGTACCAAGCAAAAGGCGGATAGCATGGAGAGCTTCTTTTTTGCCGAGACTTTGAAATATCTTTATCTGATCTTTGCGCCGCCATCGACCATCAATTTAGATTCCATTGTCTTTAATACGGAAGCGCATCCAATGAAGCGGAATATCGGGGCAGCGGCGAACGCCGCCCGCAACTAGGGTTCAGCGTAACTGAAGCGCAGGCGAAGTTTTCCAGTAACTAGGGAAAAGAGCCAATAATTGTTTTGGCTCTTTTCCTAACGAAGTTATTGCCACAGCAAGGGCAGGCTTGCAATGCAGAGAGCAGCCTGCGTAGCCAGTAAGCCGCCCGTTATCCAAAGAAATGTCCTGCGATAGCGTGTTTCCAGCACATCGGCAAAGACTCCGCCAATAAATGTAAGCAGAAAGGGCAGCGCCCAGAGCCATGTCTCCGTCTGTGCTTTTGTGGTTACCAATACCAGAAGGAGTATGGCGACGATCAATGGCGTTGTGTTGCCGAAATAGCGCGAGCGGCGGAAGATTAGGTACAGTCCAGCGGCGCCAATTGAAGCAAGGGTAATACCGGCATTTTGCAACGGCGCAAACAGATCGCGGGATTGTGTCAGCGAGAGCCCAATTTTGCCTGCTTCGCTGCGAAAGACATAACTGAAGGCGTCCGGACGGAATGCGTATGAGGCAAAGAGCAAAAATAAGGCCCCCAACATCCACACAATTAAAAGACTCGGAAGATAGGAACGCCGGTCTTCGGCTACATATGCCATGAATGCAATCGCCAGCACCAGCGCGAGCACAAATGCCGAGACATGCGCCGCTGCAGTAAATCCAAAAGCAAAGACCAGCAATACAATACGTGGGCGCCATTTGCGCCTTGGCCCCTGCATGGCATGGGCAACGCCGATGGCGAGGTACACACTCGAGAAAAGCCCGAATGCAGCCAGAATTTCGTTATTCGGATAGGTACAGGCGCGGATGATGGGCGGCGCGAAACAATAAAGCGTAAGCGCGATATATCCGCCGGTGTTGCCGTAGAGCCGCCGCGTTACCCACCAAAGACAGGCTCCAAGTGCCAGCCCTGTGGCGATAAACGGAAGACGAATGAGCAGCTTGACGTAGCCCACTTCATGACGCATCTCCCACGTGGAAGTCGTAGATTCCTGACCGGCAAGAATTCTCTGAATCGTTAGCGGCAGCCCTGCGGCGCGATACGCCAGCGTTCCATCGTGGATGTTGCCGCAGGTGGTGAAGTATCCCGCAAGCGGCGAAGGTTTCTCCCACATCTCGCGCCCGCAGCGTGCGTAATCGTAATCAGTCTCGCTCAGAGTCTGGTGACGCACCACCCAGAGACACTGTCCCAACAGGATTGCCAGCAGCACTGCGGCGATTTGTTGCGGGCGATTGAAGCGGAATTTGCGCAGGCTATGGCTAGTGGATGGCGGCATCGTTTCGCTGGATTCTGCACCCAGTGTATCGAAAAGGAGCTTTTACACTTGCAAGTTACAAATTGCGATTTCTGTTGATCTTTTTAGCTGAATTACCGATAATGTTCTTAACACGGCCGGCTCCTCTTCGCGTTAGCGTACGGGCCGGTTTTCCTTTATGGGCCTAACGACACCGCCTATCAATTCTTATACAAAGCCATACAAGTCCGTTAAAGATCAGCTTGATTTATTGACAAGCCGCGGAATGGTTATCACTGACGTTTCTGCTGCTAAGGCGTGCCTGGAGCGTATTGGATATTATCGACTCAGCGGTTATTGGTATCCCTTTCGCAAGAGTCACATCAGCACCAATCCCATAACAAATGCAATTCTGTTTGATCCTGTAACACGCAAGCCGCAGATCATTATCGAGGATGATTTCAGAGCAGGCACTTCTTTCAAGCAGGTAATGGATTTATATGTCTTCGATAAACGCCTCAGGCTGCTTTTCCTCGATGCAATCGAGAGAGTTGAGGTAGCACTGCGCGTAGACATAGCGCTTCTTCTTGGGGCCCGAGACCCATGGGCACACCGTAACCCGAATCAACTTCACGGAAAATTCACCAAGAAAACTTCTGGGCACCAGAAATGGCTCCAACGCTTTGATGAGAGCTTTCACAAATCAAAAGAAGAATTTGTGAAACATTTTAAGAACAAATATTCTGGCGAGCATCTTCCCATCTGGATTGCCATCGAGCTCTGGGATTTTGGGATGCTCTCTGTGCTCCTCGATGGAATGAGAGTAGATGACCAAAAAATTCTGGCTCGAAAATACAAATTGCCGCGTGTAGGCCTACTAACGACCTGGATGAGAAATATTAATCACATACGTAATATTTGTGCCCATCATAGCCGCCTGTGGAATCGGTCTCCGGCCGACCAGGCTTCGCCTCCCAAACCTGGTGAGGTGCCATTGTTAGACCATCTCGCTACAAGTAAACATGTGCAGATTCGCATTTACGCAACTGCCGCTATTCTGCAATTCTTTTTACAGGCTATTAATCCAATGTCGAATTGGGGAAAACGTCTAAAAGAGCACGTTCAAACATTTCCTACAGGGTCTGGAATCCACATTGATCAAAGTGGATTTCCTCAAGGTTGGGATCAATTTGCACTATGGAACTAAGAATTGACCTTCTGGCCCTTGGATGAAGCCCTGCAAACCCCTGAATCCAAGGGACTAAGCCTGCATTGCTGACCTATAAGTAATTTAGTATCATAGAGATAGATTCATTTCATCCGGCTTCGCTCTGTCTCTTTCGACTTCGTTTGCCGTGTGAAATTTTCGTGAACCAATCTATGGCAGACGAACAGAACCCCCAGCTCCCACTTGGCGGCGACAATGGCGACGGAGCCATTGGACCCGGCGCAGCCAACCTCATTTCAATCAACGTTGAAGAGGAGATGCGTCGCTCCTATCTCGACTATTCGATGTCGGTCATCATCGGCCGCGCTTTGCCTGACGTGCGTGACGGCTTTAAGCCCGTGCATCGCCGCATTCTCTACACCATGCACGAGATGGGCCTGCAGCACAACAAGAAGTACACCAAGTGCGCCAAGGTTGTCGGACAGGCGATGGGCCAGTACCATCCGCACGGCGACTCCGCAATCTACGACGCGCTGGTACGCCTGGCGCAGCCTTTCAGCATGCGCTATCCGCTGGTAGACGGACAGGGAAATTTCGGCTCAGTGGACGGAGATCCTCCGGCGGCCATGCGTTACACCGAGTGCCGCATGATGCGAGTTGCCGGTGAACTGCTGGCGGACATTGATCAGGAAACCGTCGATTTCACGCCTAACTACGACGAATCGACCTATGAACCGTCGGTGCTTCCCGCGCGCATTCCCAACCTTATCGTCAATGGCGCCAACGGCATCGCCGTTGGCATGGCGACCAACATTCCGCCGCATAACCTGACCGAGGTCATCAACGCTGCCATTGAGATGGTGAACAATCCTCATGCTGGATTGGCCGAAGTCCTGAAACACGTGCAGGGACCGGATTTCCCGACCGGCGGCTTCCTCTACGGACGCGGCGGCATCGCGAATGCTTATAAGACGGGCCGCGGACGTTTCCTGATACGCGCCAAGTGCGCCACAGAAAACATGACGCAAGGCCGCCAGTCGATCATCGTCAGCGAGATTCCTTACCAGGTCAACAAGAACACGCTCATCAAGCGCATCGCTGAGCTGGTGAATGACAAGGTCATCGATGAAATTTCCGACGTGCGCGATGAGAGCGACCGCGATGGCATGCGCATCGTCATCGAGTTGAAACGCGGAGCCGAAGCGCAGATCGTGCTCAACCAGCTCTACAAGCATACGCAGATGCAGGAGAGCTTCTCGATGATCTTCCTGGCCGTAGTCAACGGGCAGCCACGTGAGCTTCCACTGCCTGACGCGATTCGCCACTTCATCGATCATCGCGTAGATGTCGTGCGCCGCCGCACTGCCTTTCAGCTACGCAAGGCGCGCGAGCGCGAGCATATCCTGATTGGATATCAGATTGCGCTCGATCATCTGGATAATGTCATCAAGATCATCCGTGGATCAAACTCCCGCGCCGATGCTCGTGAGAACTTGTTCCAGTTCTTCTCCGGCAAGACGATTACCGTGCGCGACCAGGCATTGAAGGGCGTCACGCTCGATCCGAAAAAGTATGCGGTCGACCCGGCAACGCTCATCACGCCCACACTGACCCTGAGCTATCGCCAGATCGACGCGATCCTTGAACTGCAACTCTATCGCCTCACCCAGCTCTCGATTGACGACCTGGTGAAGGAACTTGCCGAAGTGCGCGAGCGCATCGCTGAGTACGAGTCAATTCTGGCTTCAGAAAAGAAGCTGCGCTCCGTTATCGTGAAGGAGCTTGAGCAGATTCGCAAGGATTACGGCGATGAGCGTCGCACGCAGATCATTGATGAGACGGCTGAATTGCAACTCGAAGATCTGATCGCCGACGAACAGGTTGCAGTCACCGTTTCGCATCAGGGGTATCTGAAGCGGACTCCCATCTCAACCTATCGCCAGCAGCGGCGCGGCGGACAGGGCCGCACCGGCATGAAGACGCGCGACGAAGACTTTGTCTCGCAGCTCATTGTCGAGTCGACGCATGCTTACCTACTCTGCTTCACGAATACAGGCCGCGTCTACTGGCTCAAGGTCTACGAGATCCCCGACGTAGGTGCTGCAGGCAAGGGCAAGTCTATGCAGAGCCTGCTCAACCTGCAGGCGGGTGAAACCGTCCGTACCATTCTTGGGGTCCGCAATCTCGAAGAAGAGGGCAAGTACGTATTCTTCACCACGCGCAATGGAACGGTAAAGAAGACGCCGCTCAAGGACTTCTCCAATGTAATGGCGCGCGGCATCATCGCAATTGGCCTCGATGAAGACGACGAACTGGTCGGCGTTCGCATCACCGATGGTCAGCAGATTGTTTTCATCGCTACGCATGAAGGCATGGCCATTCGTTTCGGTGAAGAGGATGTGCGGTCGATGGGCCGTCCGGCACGCGGGGTGCGCGGCATCGATCTCGGCAAGAAGGATTATGTCGTCGGCATCGCTGTCACCCCCAAAGAACGCAAGGTCGAGAACGGCGTGAACTGCGCCTGCCTCATTCTGAGCGTGACGGAGAACGGCTATGGAAAGCGTACCGACGTTGATGAGTATCGCCTGCAATCGCGTGGCGGTAAAGGCGTGATCAACGTCAAGACCACAGCGCGCAACGGTAAGGTCTCATCCATTCAGCTCGTGGATGAAACGTCAGAACTGATGGTCATTAGCCAGTACGGCAAAATCATCCGCATCGATACGAAGACCATCCGCGAAGCTGGGCGTTCTACTCAGGGCGTGAGGTTGCTGAATCTGGAGGAAGACGACAAAGTTGCCGCTGCTGTTGTCATCCCGCCGGAAGAAGCGAAGCAGGAACCCGAGAACGGAACGCTGCTGCAGTAGCGATTTCAATTGTTTCAGTAAAGGCGCCGGATGATCCGGCGCCGTTTTATTGCAATACACGTAAAAAGAAGGGCGTGCTGTTTAGCACGCCCGGAAGGAGGTTCGGGATTAAAAAGCTTGCGCCCGGATCATCGTCAGCTGAGGTGAAGATCGTTGCGCAAGCTGCTTTCCGCGTTTGCCTGGATACACCTCGGCTACAATGCCTCGATTGTGATCGCGAAGTTCGGTCAGGACATAGTCGGTTGGGTAATGACTGAAGACCAGCGCAGAGTCTCCGGTTGCCGCAGGGCTATTCTGATCGGCCAGCACATGAAACAGAGCGTTGGTCTTGTGATCCAGCGTGCTGATCTCCCAGAAATGGTTGTATTCGACCATGGACACAAAGTACTGTCCTGCCGGCAGCCGCGTGTTCTCAACGGTAAAAGCGAATGGTATGTTGACGGACATCAGTGGCCTGTCTTCCATCTGCGCATGCAGCAAATTGGGAGAGAGTAACGCTGCTGCAAAAAAGAGAGTGCGAAATGCTTTCATGGAGATTCCTCCTCGAACTTGCCTTGAAAGCATCCTTACTCAGCCCGGAAAATAGCGCGACCAAGTTTGGGCGAAACGCCACGGCGTGCTGGCGAAGCGCACTTTCCGCGTAATTTTTAATCTGGTTGAAACAACTCTTTCGCTTCTTTCATGTAAAGGGCATGAAATGTTTTATATTGCGATAGCGGCCAAATGCAGACGAACACCCATTTCCGGGATGTGTTCGAACTCACCACGGTCTACGGCCTTATCGTCGCTGTGATCTGGACGCCGATGCCGATGCAGCGCATCCTTTTCTGGATTGTTTTCGTCTTGATCATACTCACCACGATCTTGCGCGGCGAGAGTCCTGCTGCAATGGGTCTCGCCTCTACAGGGCTATGGCGATCTTCATGGATCGTGCCAGCTGCTCTTGCACTTTCTGGAGCCGCAGTTTTTGCGGCGGCAGAAGCAGGAACGCTGCATTCTTTGTTCGGAAGAAACATGTCTCTCGGCATGCGTGTCACCGGATACACCGTCTGGGCTTTCCTGCAGGAGTTCATCATGCTGGTGTATATTCTCACGCGCCTGCTGCGCCTGCTACCCAGCCGTACGGCCGCGATTTTCCTGGCTGCGATGCTTTTCGCCGCTGCTCATATTCCCAATCCTGTATTGACTGCGCTGACTTTACTGTGGGGATTGA
>DATAQW010000197.1:0-5483 GCA_036264445.1 Pseudacidobacterium sp. | reverse complement strand
TGAAGTCCTCGCCCCCGCTTATGGCCTATGCGCATTATGTAGACCGTCCGCCCGAGAAGATATTTTTTGTGGTGCGCGGCATGCAGCCTGCGAATGAACTCATTTCCAGCGTGAGAGAGGCAATCTGGAAGTATGCTCCCGACACCACTATTGCGCGGGTCAAGACCCTTGATGAGCAATTGAGTGATTCACTTGCAACCGAGCGCTTGCAGACCGGCATGCTGACGGGGACTGGAGGAATCGGGCTTCTGCTGGCAATGGTTGGGATCTACGGTGTCCTGAGCTATGCGGTAGCGGGACGTAAGAAGGAAATCGGCATTCGCAAAGCGCTGGGCGCTCCAAACGAGAAGATTTATTTGTTGGTGCTGGCGCAAATGGCCGCTCCTGTTCTGATTGGGCTCTCAGCAGGTCTGGCGGCGGGTTATCTGGCGTCGTATGTAGTTCAAAGCCTGCACTATGGGGTTAAGGGCTTCGATTTTTCGGTCACAGTGACCGTCTCGGCGTTATTGCTGATTTCGGCGATTGCAGCGGGGATTTTACCCGCACGCCGCGCCATTTTGCTTGACCCGGTGCAGACGTTGAGGGCGGAGTGAGAAGGAAACCCTTCTCCATTCAAGCTAAAAGCATGCTTGAATAGGAGCATGTCGGCTTGTATCTCCTCAGCAGCACCACAAATCGATGCCTGTTTCACGAATTGTTCTAATACCAGTGGGGTTGCGGCGCGTGGGAGGAACTTGAACCTGTCTTGGGAAGTATTGTGTTGAAAAATAATCCTCGCCTCCTTCGTAGAGGCCAGTCTGTCCGTTCCAAAGGGTGTAGTGTCCGGTTGCATCATCCCAGCCGGTTACATGCCAGCAAATAATCCCTCGTTTTCCTAAAAATGGCGTAACAGACTCAGTTTCTGTGGGCGAGTAGTTAACGGACACAGTAGGAGTGCCATAGCGACGATATAAATACCGGGTTAGCTCCGAAACTCTTAAAAGGTAGTTTAAGTGATCGCCACCTTTCAAAGTGTACAGCTTAAGGATGCCGCCATTCTCAGGAATTTCGTGGACTTTGCCGGCATAGTTAAGTGCCCTGCTCAGTCGCATGGCACAGGTATTTGTTCCTGGCGGCATGGTGGCAATTTCTCCACCGATCTTCAGGCGAACGGCATCCGGATTTTCATCTGCTGGATATGATCGGGCCAGAATATCGAAAGCAGGAAGGATCAATGTCTTGGCACCCTTTCAGAAATTTGGTGATCCAGCCACTCGCTGTAATCCAGAAAATAAATAGAGTAGGCAAAACTGGATGGAACCCACGCTCCCGCCTTCTGATTGAAATTGGCAAAAGTGATGATCTCCTCTCCCTGAGTCAGAACAGTAGAGCCGGTTTCCGAAGAACAAATACAGATCAAATCTAGGGTCTCTTCTGGTTGGAGCTTTCCACGGAAAACTTTATCGATCCGCAGTGAAGTGTGCGCAGGCTTTTCAATATGCGTTTGCGGATCAATCTCCCGGGGCCAATGTTGAAGAACCGTTGCTTTCGCAACCAACTCTGAATTTGTAATGAGGCTGCGAAGCTGAGAAGGTTTTAGATAAGGCATGGCAGCCCAACTTGTGGGGCCGTTTTGTATGCCTGCTTGTGAGAAGACAGGAATTCCGGCAAAACCCGCTATCAGTATTGCTATGCAGCAGAGATGTAATTGCCGGGAGAAAGAACAGGAACTCATACAGTCCTTCCTTCTCAATTTCCCATATTTATTTCGAACATTTGATTCTTGCCCAATGCGGGTTGCAGGCTCAAGGCAAGGACGTGATTTCCTTCCCCCTGACTGTTGATATTGAAATGACTAATCCAGCCTTGGAAAGAATAGACACACACAGCATTTGTTTTGCTGTCATCTTGCCAAAACTCGATCTTGATATCCTTAATCTTTGCTGTTGTGGCAATATTTGCCATATCGAAAAGAGCTTTTAGCGTCGGGAACGGAATATTGATGTTGTCATTGGCATCGACGTGAATGTCGATCGAACAAAATCCGGTGCCCATCAAAGGCATGCCTTTTCCTTCATGGTCAGTAGTGATACCAAAACTCACAGAGTAAGCATTGAACTTATTTCCATCGATTGTTACAGTTGTGCGACTCGGAATGGCCATGAAGATCCCTTTCGTCCCGCCAGGTAATCAGATTATAGGGACACGGGTATGTTCAAGGAAGTTTCGCTGCACCCAGACAAGGGGATTTTTTAGAGATACGGTCTCTAAAAAAAATCCCTGGTGTGGTACACCTAAAGAGTAGTGTCTTCTGCTGCATTGACACTCCTTTTTTCACTCTGTTACAACCTATAAGTTCCGCAACACCCTCCAGAAAAGAATCCCCCGGGCTTAAATGGCTGCTGAAAACGCGCCGAAGCTAGGTGCAAGGCGCTGGAAATGGTGTGGATGGGGGCTGCGGAGCGGCATACATAAGCATGGACGAGATACTGCGACAACTCGGCGATCTGGCCCTTGGCTCTGTGCCAACGACGATCCTCTTTTTGTTTTTGGTGATTTCCTACCGGTTTCTGGTGTACGGCCCCCTATCAAAGACGCTGGCCGAGCGCCGTGAGCGCACCCGGGGTGCCGTGGAAAAAGCACAGGCAGCAATCGCCGCTGCGGACGCCAAGTCTCAGGAGTATGAGGCCAAGCTGAGGGCCGCGCGTGCGGATATCTTTCGCCACCGCGAGCAGCGTGTTCAGCAGTGGAATACTGAGCGCGACCATGCTTTGGCCTCTGCCCGGCTGATGGCACAGGAGCGTGTTCGGGCTGCTCAGACCGTTATTGCCCAGCAGGGCGCCGATGCTCGCAAGCAGATTGAAGGATCGACCGAACAGCTGGCCTCGCAAATTCTTCAAGCGATTCTGCCTGCCGGTGTCGCTCCCGTGGAGAGTGTCCGTTGAAGCGTTGTTTCAGGGTCAGGATTGCCGTTCTTGCCGTGGTTGCTTTGGTTGCCGGTATCGGGGTCTCGCCGCGCGCATTCAGCCAGGCGGAAAAGTCTTCGCCGGCCCAGAACGGTAACGGTGCTTCAAATTACGAGAAAATGGATGCGCCTGAAACCAATGCAGAGGAAGAAGCATATCGTCATTCTTCGGCGGTTCAGGCTATTGCCAAAGTGCTGCACACCAATACTGAAACGGCAGCAACGATTTTTGAATTCTTCAATTCCTCAATCATTATTATTGCGATCCTCGCTTTACTGATGAAAGTATTGCCCAAAGCCTTCCGCAAACGCTCGGAGACGATCCAGAAGGACCTAGCCGAAGCGCATTCGGCGACCGAAGATGCAAACAAGCGGCTCAGTGCTGTCGAAGCGCGGCTTGCAAGGCTTGATTCTGAAATTGAAGCAATACGCAGACAGGTTGAACAGGAAGCGCTCGAAGATGAGAAGCACATTAAGGCAGCGCTGGAAGAGGAGCGCAAGCGCATTATTGCATCCGCCGAGCAGGAGATTGAAGCTTACAGCGCCATGGCGCAGCGCGAACTAAAGCGCTTCGCCGCCGATCTTGCGGTAGAGCGGGCATTACAGCGCATCCATCTTGGCGCGGATGCCGATCGTATTCTGGTGCAGAACTTCACTGCTGACCTAGCAAAAACGCAGGGCAAAGGAGGACAAAACTGATGGTTGCTGTGGCTGCTCCTTATGCTCGTGCGTTTGCGGATGTGGTCTTCGAGTCGCACCTGATTGCGAACGATGTCCAGAAACAGCTGGACAGTTTTGTTGCAGCATGGTGGGAAGCCGATGATCTGCGCGAGGTCTTTCTTGATCCATCATTTCCGGCTGATCAAAAGATCGGGATTCTCGACAAGCTGAATGAGCGTCTTGGTATGGGCGTGCAGGTGCGCAATTTTATTGCTGTCCTGATCCAGCATGACCGCCTGGATGTGCTCAGTGAAATTCTTGATGAGTATCGCAGGGAAATGAACCGCAGGCTGGGCATTTCCGAGGTGCATGTCACGACTGCGCGGCCCCTCGAGGCTGATGAGCGGCATGGCATCGAGCAGAAAGTTGCAGCGCTGACGGGAACACAGGTGCAGGCGCATTACCACGAAGACAAATCGCTGCTTGGAGGTGTGATTGTTCACGTGGGCAGCACAGTATATGACGGCTCAGTGCGGGGAAGGCTTGAGCGGTTGAAAAAGCAGTTGGCGGATTAGCTTGGGGGTTCCTCCGCTACGTTGCCACGCGACTCCGGTCGAGATGACAATTTAAGAATTGCGGCTTAGAACAAGATTCGTTGGGAAAGTGAAGCAATGGCTCAGATTAAAGCAGATGAAATCACTCAGCTCCTGAAAGAGCAGATTCAGAACTACGACTCCAAGATTCGCGTAGACGAAGTTGGCACCGTCATTTCGCTGGGCGACGGCATTGCACGTGTCCACGGCCTCGACAAAGTCATGTATGGCGAGATGATCGAGTTTCCGCATGGCGTTTATGGGCTCGCCATGAACCTGGAAGAAGAACAGGTTGGCTCCGTGCTGATGGGCGACTACACCGAGATTCGCGAAGGCGACCAAGTGAAGCGCACGGGCCGGATTCTGAGCGTGCCTGTAGGCGAGGCGATGATTGGCCGTGTTGTCGATGCTCTTGGCCAGCCCATTGACGACAAGGGCCCGATCAACACGAGCGAGACCCTTCCCGTAGAGCGCATTGCGCCGGGCGTAGTTGACCGCCAGTCTGTGCGTGAGCCCATGATGACCGGCCTCAAGGCCATCGACAGTATGATTCCGATAGGCCGCGGACAGCGCGAGCTGATCATTGGCGACCGTCAGACGGGTAAGACCGCTATCGCGCTCGACACCATTATCAACAATGCAAAGAATGACCTGATCTGCATCTACTGCGCGATCGGGCAGAAGCGTTCATCGGTGGCGCAGGTTGTGCAGACGCTGACGGAAAACGGCGCAATGGATTACACCATCATCGTGGCCGCAACAGCTTCCGAGCCTGCTCCCATGCTGTATCTTGCGCCTTATGCTGCGACGGCGATGGGCGAGTATTTCCGCGACAAAGGCAAGCACGCGCTGGTGATTTATGACGATCTCTCAAAACACGCGGCGGCCTATCGTGAAATTTCTCTTCTGTTACGCCGCCCGCCAGGCCGCGAAGCGTATCCTGGCGATGTGTTCTATCTCCACTCGCGCTTGCTTGAGCGTTCTTCGAAGTTGAGCAAAGAAAAGGGCGGTGGTTCGCTGACGGCGCTGCCTGTGATTGAAACACAGGCAGGCGATGTCTCAGCTTATATTCCGACGAACGTCATCTCAATTACTGACGGCCAGATCTTCCTCGAAACTGACCTCTTCAACTCAGGCGTGCGTCCGGCGGTGAACGTAGGCTTGTCGGTCTCGCGCGTCGGTTTTTCAGCGGCTATGAAAGCGATCAAGCAGGTCGGCTCTACGTTGAAGCTCGATCTGGCGCAGTACCGCGAACTTGCGGCCTTCTCGCAGTTCGGCAGCGATCT
>DATAQW010000164.1:0-3225 GCA_036264445.1 Pseudacidobacterium sp. | reverse complement strand
GGGGAATATCCGCCGCGTAATCAGCGGGGAGAAAGTCGGCTCACTGGTGACGGCCTGAATGTAGAGATGCAAAACGCGTCAGCCTCGGCTGCAGTACTCGATCCGCCAGTCGATACGCTGAACCTCTCTTCAGCCGAGCCGCCCATTGACGCCAAGAAACCGCCTAAAAAGTCGCGCCTTCCGGCGCTGTCTGGCCTGCGCGCTTTTGCCGCGCTGAACATCGTTTTCTACCATTTCTCGAATCCGAAGTGGTTTGGGCCATTCGCTCCCATTGTCGATAACGGATATACGTCGGTCAGTTTTTTTCTGCTGATGTCTGGCTTCATTCTTGCCTATAACTACAGCGACCGGGCACAAAGCGGCCACCTGAATACCGGGCATTTCTGGATCGCCCGTTTCTCGCGGCTTTATCCTGTCTACCTTTTCGGCTTGTTGATTTCGCTTGGCATGCTGATGGCGGAGTGGCATGTGCGGACGCATGGCGAGTTCGCATTGGGCGTTGTGCTTACACCGCTGCTCCTCCAGGCCTGGATTCCGAAGCTAGCAACCTTCTGGAATACGCCGGCATGGACGATGTGCACGGAAGCCTTCTTCTATCTGATCTTTCCTGTTGTGATCTGCTGGAAGCGTCCACAGCGTTGGAAAGGGCTGGTAGGACTGTTGGCCCTGCTGTGGGTCGCAGGCATGGTGCTGCCGACGCTCTACACGGTGCTACAGCCGGACGGAGCGCATCCCGACCGGTATACGGACAGCTTCTGGATGCGCGCGCTCAAATTTTCACCGCCTCCGCATGTGCCGTCCTTTCTATTTGGAATCGTGCTGGCGGATGTGGATGCGCGCATCTCGCGCGGGAGCCGCTGGCGGCTTCTTCTGGGTGTTCTGGGGGTGAGCGCGCTCTATGCCGTTCTCTACTACGGCGACAAAATGCCATTTGCCCTGATGCATGACGGCCTGCTGATGCCGCTGTTCGGTCTCTCGATCCTGGGGCTGGCCGGGCACAATCTTATTGCGCGTTTCTTCGGATTCTGGCCCTTTGTTGCCGTCGGCCAGGCAAGCTACTGCCTTTACATCCTGCACTTTAATTTGTGGGAGCTGATCCACAACTCGCACTTGCTGGAGAAGCTGCACCTGATTGCGTTTGACCCGTGGCTTAGCTATGGACTGCTGGTGACGGCGGCGCTGCTGACGGTGAAATTCATTGAAAAGCCGGCGCAGAGAGCGATTCGCGGCCTGATACGAAGCTAAGAGCCTGTTCATAACAGGCTCGAGGAAATGTCAGATGGCTGCGACCATGGTTCCAGCCAAGATGACCCGATTTCTTCCCTCGTGCTTGGCCGTATACAGGGCGCGGTCGGCGGCGCGCAACATCTCTTCGAGCGTAGCGCCGGACTGCGGGTAAATGGCAACGCCGATGGAGACGGTGACTTCGCGGAGAGCTTCACCGCGGAAACGAACCCGCATCTGGCTCACGCACTTGCGGATGGTTTCCGCTCTCTCGACGGCCTCTGCATCCGATGTTTCCGGCAGAATAATGACGAATTCCTCGCCGCCATAGCGACAGATGATGTCTTCTGAGCGTACTTCCTGGCGGAAGATCTCGGCAACATCCCGCAAAATGCAGTCGCCGGCTTCGTGGCCGTAGCTGTCATTGAATTTCTTGAAGTGATCCACGTCGAGCATCAGGATCGCGAGTTCCGCCTGATTTCTGGCTGCCCGGCGTACCTCCCGGTCGAGAGATATCTCCATGAAGTGCCGGTTGAAGAGGTTCGTCAGGCCATCGCGAATGGACTGGTGCTCGAGGCGGGAGCGCAGGTTCAAGCCGGCAATGGACATGGATGCCACCTCGACCAGCTCTTCCAGGCTGTCCAGATGGTTTTTGATCTCGGCTGTGGCCTGGGGAGAAGGACATTCGATGTAGAGCACACCCAGGGTGTCACCATGGGCGGCCAGCGGAATACATAGGTAGTTCTCCGGCGGAGCTCCCAGGAAATGGCCGCAATGGACCTCTGAGTGTCCGGATTTGCGCCATCTGAGCCGCCCGGAGCGAAGGCCGCAACAAGCATCCAGAGGAAACCCGTCCAGCACCTTAAGGTCATCTTCGGAAGTGGTGGTGATTTCTACCATCTGGCGCGAATTGTTGATCATGAGCAGCGCTGTCCGGACCGAAGGCACGAGCTGCTGGCAGTACCGGACGGTTGCCTCATGCGCCTGTGCGGCGCTTGTGCAAAGCTGCATTTCCTCGCGGGCTGACATCAGCAGCGTCGATTCGCCCGCGCGCTGTTTCATGACGGCGACGGTGATTTCGAGCTGCTCATTGGTGAGGGAAATCTGGCGTTCGGTCTTTTGCCGGCGGCGCACGTCCCGCAGCAGGAAAGCGAAGAGGACCATGACAACGGCAAGCGAAATAATCAGGAAAACGGCGCCGGCCAGAAGACTGCGATAGGTGCTCTGGCGCGAATCGTCGGTGCGTTTGGAGAGCAGGGTACGCTCAGTCTCCTGCATTTTCATGATGTTTTCACGAAACTTGAGGATCTCCTGGCGCGGATCGAAGGCCTGCGGCAGCGCATTCTTATCATTGATCTGCTGCTTCAAATCAGAGACATAGCCCTCCATCTCCCGGGCACGCACAACCTGCATCTCATTGTCTTTCACCAGCTCTGCCAGATGGGTCAGACCGGCATCGAGCGCGATGACATTGGACTGGGCCGTTGCCAGATCATTCTGGTCCTTGCCCATGAGATAAAGACGGCTATTGAGATCGATCCGATCAAGCCGCTGCGAGGTTAACTGCAGCGTATTCAGTACATCTTGCGAATGTTCGCGCCAGTCGCGTGAGGCAACCAGGTGTTGTGTGTTGTTATAGACCAGGAAGGCCGACGCGCAGATGAACAGGATTGCGCCCATGGCTGCAAGGACCACCAGCGGTATCGTGGGGTCTTTCCTAATCACCGGCGATGGGGAGGAATCGCTCACGCAATATTACGTATCGGCTCGAATCAGAAGGGTCCGGGACCCCCAAAAGGCAATATTTTCTGGGAGATGGCTTTTAGTGTACCCCCCATTGCAGCGTGGTTAAAACTAATTTCTCCGAAATAATTGATGGGTCCTGTCCGAACGTAACGGCTCTCCGTGCTGCTACACTAAAAGGTTTTGTGATCATGGAAACAATGACTCTTCAAACATCCCGTACCCTGCGCGTTGCCGAAAGCATTACCGAGCTGATGG
>DATAQW010000131.1:0-8113 GCA_036264445.1 Pseudacidobacterium sp. | reverse complement strand
ACGCCGCGGTCAGCCAGCATGTAGCCGAGATAGTTCAATGTGACAGCTGAGTTCGGATCAATATCCAGCACCTTGCGGAAATACACCTCAGCCTGGTCGTAATGCTTCTGCCGTTCTTCCAGCTCGCCGCGTTCGAACAGGACATTCACCTTGTCGTCCTGCTTCGTGGAAAGCGTATCGGCTTTGTCGATAGCCTCATCAGCATCCTTCCACCGCTTCAGACGGATGCAGATGTCAGCGAGCCGCAACTGGATCACGCGATCGTCAGGCGATCCATTCAGCTGCGTCTTCGCAAGCGCGATGCCTTCGTCCGCTTTTCCAGAATCAGCCAGCTGCGCTGCAAGAATCATCTTCGCTTCGCGGTTTGCGTCCTTGTCTTTGGCAGTTTTGGTTACTGCTTCGCGCGCCGCGGCCGTAGCCTTGTCGTATTCATGGGCATCGCGATAGGCGTCAACGATATACCCATACCCGCGCAGGACATATTCACCGCCGAGGTCTGCCACTTTCTGATATGCGGCGACCGCTTGATCGGTCTTGCCCTGTTCGCGGTAGACATTTGCCAGGCGGTCAAGGAAGATAGCGCGGTTGTTCTTTTCGCCGTCCGTATATTGTCCGGTCACATGTTCAGAGTCAGTGACCATCTTCTCCAGGGTTTGGGCAGACTGGTCATACTGTCCAAGCGCATCGTAATCCAGCGCTTCTTCAAAGCTGATTTCCAGCAAATCAGAAGCCAGATCTTTTGCCTTTTTCAGCGACGCAAGCGCATCGTCATATTTTCCCTGGCGGCGTTCGATCTTGGCGATACTCAGCAGCGATTGCGCGTCGCTCGGATCGCCTGCGGAAACATCTTTGAATGATTTGAGCGCAGCGTCTTCCTGCCCGTTCGTCAACTGTGCCTGGGCCAGTGCGCGCTCTACATCCAGATTTTCCGGGTCCAGGTCGAATGCTTTCTGATATGCCGCCAGCGCATTTTTGTTGTCCTTGATCTGGTCGTAGGTTTGTCCCAGCGCATACAGCGTCTTGGGCGTTTGATCATCTTCCGGCAATGCGTTCAATACCTGGATCGCCCGCTGAAAATCTCCCTGCTCGCCGTACAGCCCAGCGATATTCAAAACCACATCTTCAGAATCCGGATCGATCTTCTGCGCCGCTTTGAACTGCTCCTCGGCATGGGTAGAGTCATGGTTTAGTGTGTAGAGACGGCCCAGAAAAAGGCGGTTTTCCGTATCGTTCGGCTCCAGCCTGACAATTTCTTTGTATTCGTTAATCGCCAGGTTCAGCATCTGATCTGAGGGTCCGCCATTCTGCATGTTGCCTAAGGAACGGAGATAAATGCGTCCCAGTAGCTTGTGTGCTTCCAGATTGTTCGGATTCTTCTGAATCTGGGCCTGCGCGGCAGCAATGGCGTCGCGCACGCGTCCGGTCTGGAAATACAGCTCTGCAAGATGCGCGTTGAGGTATGACGACTCAGGATCGGCATTGAGCGCGAGTTTGTACTCCTCAATCGCCCGCGTCGCATATTCCGGACGGCCATAGGTCGTAGCCATCTCCTCATACATGTGTGCCAAAGAATAGTGATAATAAGCGCTGGCGCGGTCAGGCTTCTGTTCTGCCGCATTGGGGTCGGGTTTTGCTTGCTGCGCGGGTGCATTCTGCGCATAGGCTCCGAGGCAGCAGAAGCCAGCCAGAGCTAGAGTAGCAACGGTGAGAAGGCGATTACGTGATACAAAACGAGCCTTGCTATTTGTCTTCAAGGAGAACCCCTGCCAGAAATCTTCGGCCTGAATCAATTGGATGCTGCCCTATCTTCGGAAGTTACAGGCAACCCCTCATGCTTTAAGACGATTGTAAACCGGAAAAGGCTCTAAAAACAGGGCGCGGCGTGCAGGGCTCAAGGCACAGGAGTTAGGGCATAGAAGGTAAGTAAATAGGAAATGAGTCAAGAAACAGGATTACGAGAAAAGCGGATGCCCCAGGTTCGCGAATCGTGATGAGAAGCTGGCCTGGGGTTAATTTTTACGTGTCCTCACTAAGGTTGGGCAGAAAAATGCCATGAAGGCCAGGAGACTCAGTCCAATCCCTGTTCCTTCAAATTAATTTAATGCCTAAAATGCCGCATCCCGGTAAACACCATCGCAACCCCCAGCCGATTGGCCGCGGCAATTACCTTCTCATCATTAACTGACCCACCCGGCTGAATCACCGCCGTTGCTCCCGCTTCGACGACAGTTTCAAGCCCGTCAGGAAAAGGGAAAAATGCGTCGGAAGCAGCCACGCAGCCTTCCAACGGCAAAATAGCTTTCATCGCGCCAAATTTTGCTGCATCTACGCGACTCATCTGTCCTGCGCCGACGCTGATGGTCTGCCCATTGCGCGCGTAGACAATCGCGTTTGACTTCACATGCTTGCAAACGCGCCAGGCAAAGAGCAGGGCCGCCAATTCTTCGCCGGTCGGCTGTCGCTCAGTCACAGTCTTTAACTCAGATGCTGTGATATGTCCGCGGTCGGCATCCTGCAGCAGCAGGCCGCCAGAAACCTGCTTGATGACGCGCAGCATCTGCGCCGATTTCACTTCCACCAGCCGCAAGTTCTTCTTCGCGGCAAACCGTGCCCGTGCCGTCTCAGAAAAGCTTGGAGCGGCAATCGCTTCCACAAAGAGCTTGGCAATCTCTTCCGCCGCAGCCTCGTCAACCTCATGGTTGATACCGATGACGCCGCCAAATGCCGATACCGGATCGGCCGCCAGCGCTTTCTGATACGCCTCAAGCACAGTTTTGCCTGTCGCGGCCCCGCAGGGGTTGGTGTGCTTAATAATCGCAACCCCCGGTTCATCAAACTCCTGCGCCAGCTCCCAGCAGGCGTCCAGATCGACCAGGTTGTTGTAGCTCAGTTCCTTGCCCTGAAGCTGCTTGGCCCCTGCAATTCCGGAACCTGAGCCGTCAGTGTAAAGAGCAGCTTTCTGGTGCGGATTCTCGCCATAGCGCAGGCTCATCGCCAGCGGATAGTTGATCCGCAGCGCTTCAGGAAACGCCGCCATCGCCGGATCAGCAAACTGTACCGGAGACTCAGCCGGTTCGGGAGCCGCAATCTGCTCGAGCGTATTGGCGATAGCCGTGTCATAAGCCGCAGTTACAGCAAATGCCTTCCTCGCCAACCGCCATCGCGTCTCGCGGCTCAAAGTTCCGTTGTTCGCGTCAAGTTCTTCACCAAGTGCCGCGTAATCCGCAGGAGAAGTGACAATTGCCACATCCTCAAAGTTCTTCGCAGCCGACCGCACCATCGAAGGCCCGCCAATATCGATGTTCTCGATCACTTCAGCAAACGTCGCGCCCGCACGCGCAGCAGTCTTCTCAAAGGCGTAGAGATTCACCACCACCATGTCGATCGGTTCAATGCCGTGCTCTTTCACTGCGGCTACGTGCTGCGCATTTTCGCGGATGTGCAAGATACCGCCATGCACCTTGGGATGCAGCGTCTTTACCCGGCCATCGAGCATCTCCGGGAAGCCGGTCAGCTCGGAGATATCGCGCACAGTGAGCCCAGCCTCGCGCAGCGTCTTCGCCGTGCCGCCAGTAGACACCAGATCGGCGCCATGCTTCGCCAGATTCCGTGCGAATTCAACCAGTCCGCTCTTATCCGTGACGCTCAACAGCGCACGCTGTACCTGCTTTTTGCCGCTCAAACCATGCTCCTTGAAAACGCGAAGATGAAACTTGATTGTAAGCTGTTCGTCCCTGTAAAGCAGACTCCGCCGAACTGGGGTAAGGTTAAATGAGGGGAGTTCTGATCAGGTTCCAGGTTGAGGGTACGGCTGTCGCTGCCGAGGGAACTGCGCGCACTTTCCATATATCAACGTATGAGCACATGGCCAGCGAACGGAGAAAATGATAACGAGCGCTTGCGCGCAACAGAGGCAGGTCCGGAAATTCTGCCTCCTGAGAGCAGGGAAGAGGCGCAGCAGGAGTACTACTATCCGCCTCAGCCCGAGCCCATGCCGCCTCCGCAGCGACGCCGCTCCCGCTGGGCTTATGCGCCGGCAACCTATTTTCTTGTCGCTATCAATTGTCTCGTCTTTTTAGGGATGGCGTTCGGCGGCATCTCTGTTGCGGAACCGAAGGCGCAACAACTTCTTCTTTGGGGCGCCAACTACGGCCCCTATGTGCTCGTTCTTGGAGAATGGTGGCGTCTGCTCACTGCGACCTTCGTCCACGTAGGCATCCTGCATCTCGCCACAAATATGTGGTGCTTATGGAATCTTGGCCTCCTTGGCGAGCCTCTGGTCGGTCCATTCGGCATGCTGGCGGCTTATATGCTGACAGGAATTGGCGGCAATCTCCTGAGCACCGCAGTTCACCCTGGCGTGCCGGGAGGCGCAGAGGGCATTGTCGGCGCAGGGGCATCAGGAGCTGTCTTCGGACTCGCAGGAGTTCTGATCCTGCTGCTTAAATCTCCCATGCTGCCCATCCCACAGACGGAACTGCAACGCCTGCGCAAGAGTGTGATCTGGTTTGCAGTGCTGAACTTTGTCATCGGAGCAGGCACATGGGTCGCGCGCACCAGCGTGCAAATAGACAATATGGCACACCTCGGCGGCTTCCTGAGCGGATTAGCATTCGCCGTGCCGCTGGTTCCAAAACTCGGCGCTCCGCGCGATATGTTTCTGCGTCGCCGCTGGATTGCTATTCTCGGAATGAGCTTCCTGCTGCTGCTGCTAGCTTTCGGCGTGCACTCGTTCTACATGGGGAGATAGCGCTAACCCCGGCGTGGCCTCCAGTGCCGGGGTCTCGCAGAACAGGAACCGTAACCGTTTACCTTATCGAACAGCCGTCGCCGCAAACTTCTTCACCATCGCGAGCAGCAGCTTGCGGTCGCTGTCGTTCAGGTTCGAGGAGTACCGACGTATCTGTGTAAGGAAACGAAGTTCATCATCGGTGAGCTTGTGCGTGTGCAGCTCCTGACCGAGAGAATCTTCCGTGAAGAACTGTGAGAGCGGTAAATCCAACGCGCTTGCGATCTTGGAGAGAGTGTCAAGTGAGGGGACGGTATGACCATTTTCCACTCTTGACAGGTAGCAGCGCAGCAGGCCGGTGCGCTTTTCAATATCACCCTGCGACAATCCTTTTTGCAACCGATAACCCCTGATAGTCGTTCCAATTTTCATGGATTTAGCCCATTTCCTGTCTTGCCCGTTTGCAACCCGGACAAGGCGGTTTTTTATTTTGTGTTGGCTGCATAGTTAACATGCCGTAATGTGAGACGCAAGAACTTTTTTCGCATTTCGTAATCTTTGCTTCATATGGAACCAAAAGTGATTCCCGTAACTCGTTGTTTCAACAATCAGTGAAAAAATTACGCATGATGTTCCCGTCTATGCGTGACGTCGCGCTTTGTATGCGTGGGTATTATTCGGATATCTAAGATTGGCAACGAGCAAATGGCGTATCGAATACGTCTCGTTTACGTTATAAAACTAAGGTAATAAGAGTGGGCAAGACAAATCAGCAAGCAGGAAAAACAAGCCTTGGAAATCGCAGCTCTGAGAAAAACGGGCCGGTTGAGGCGTCTCAAAGCGGCAATCGGAAACAAAGCAGACTCAAGCGCGGCGCAATTACTGTCTTCATCCTGTTTCACATCGTTGCCATCACCATTTGGACCATTCCCTCGAATTCCCTGATTCTCGTCGCCTTCAGGGAAGTCGTGCGGCCTTACATGCTTTTCACCGGGCTTTTTCAGTCGTGGGACACCTTTGCGCCTAATCCAAGACCGGTGAATACATATATCAAAGCCGTAGTCATCACGCAGAATCACCATTTGCACGTTTTTATGTTTCCCCGCATGGAACAGCTCAGTTATTGGGAACGATACAAGAAGGAGCGATACCGGAAATTTAAGGAAAATATTGAGAAGAACGTCCTGATTCTGCCGGATGTCGTCAGGTATGTCGCCCGTTCTTTCAATGACCCCGCAGACCCGCCATACA
Organism: Pseudacidobacterium sp.; assembly: GCA_036264445.1. Classification (GTDB taxonomy): domain Bacteria; phylum Acidobacteriota; class Terriglobia; order Terriglobales; family Acidobacteriaceae; genus Pseudacidobacterium. The sequence continues at coordinate 2,133 of DATAQW010000131.1, read as the reverse complement.
AAGTGACGCTGATTCAGTTCCAATCCGACATTGCGCCTGGAAATGGAGACTATGATCCGCTTCCAAAGCCAGGCATTCTCTACGAACAATACATTGAGCCCGGGGATCTCAAGTGATACTTAAAGATTTTCGCAAGGCTCTGGAAGATTTTTTCTTTACGCCGCAATCCCCAACGCCCATAGGGCTCTTCCGCATTTTCTACGGCCTTTGTGTTTTAGCAACTGTCCTCCTGTTGCGTTCGGACTGGCTGGCCTGGTTTGGAGTTCATGGCTGGGTCTCGCTATCAACGATGACGACAATAGAGCCCGGCATACGCCTGAATCTGTTCACGATTCTTCCACAGGACGATCGTTGGATCAGTGCCCTCTTCTGGTTTTTCCTGGTCTTCGCGGTACTGCTCACCGTTGGCTTGTGGACCCGCTTGAGCAGTATCGCCGTGTTTCTTTGCCTGGCATCCATCCAGCAGAGAAACCTGTTCATCATTCATGGCGGCGACGCTTTCCTGCGCGTCACTGGTTTCTTCCTGATGTTTGCTCCTGCTGGAGCAGCATTCTCTCTCGATCGACTCATTAGAATCCGCAGAGGCAAAGAGGGCGCTGAAATTGCTCCAAAGGCTCCGTGGGCGCAGCGGATGATCCAGTTCCAATTGGCTCTGCTTTATTTCATATCCTTCTGGTGGAAGATGAAGGGACATGCATGGCTGGATGGAACTGCACTCTATTACGTGGCGCATCTTCACGAAATGCAGCGCTTTCCCATTCCCCGGTGGATTCAGAATCCCGTCATCAGCAAATTGGGAGGCTGGTATACGCTCGCGCTTGAGTTCTCCCTGGGTACCCTGATCTGGTTCAAGCGATTCCGCTACCCTTTGCTGCTGTTGGGAGTGCTCTTTCATCTCGGCATTGAATATGCAATCAATGCCCCGATGTTCGAATGGGATATTCTTGCAGCGTATGTGCTCTTTATAGAGCCTGCAGACCTGGAACGCTGGTTAAAGTCCATGCGTCCAGCTTTTCTCCGTTTGCAACACTAAGCCAATATCTCTTTTGTTTATTTGCTTGCGCGGCATCTAACACAACGTCGTTTCATCAAACCGGTTAGGCGAATGAAAACAGCAGAGAAGCGACCGGAGAAATTACGTCATGCCTGCGGGAGCGTAGGGCGGTTTGCCGTGCTCGTTTGCAGCGAACTGTTGCGCACACGTGCCTTTACGGCCGCCGCCGGACTGGCTTTTTATTTTCTGCTCTCGATGGTTCCGCTTTTGATTGTGTTTGCGTCTCTTCTGCATTTCCTGCCTATCAACGACGTTGTATTCGAGTTGTTGAGTTTGTTGGGGTCGCTCATTCCCAAGGAGTCAATGAACTTTGTTCTGTCAGCCGTAGAAAGCATTCTTACGCCTGCACAGGGCAAAGTCATTCCCTTAAGCATCATCGGCTATCTGTGGGCTGCCACAGATGGCTTTGTAGCCCTGATTGAAGCTCTGGACATCGCTTACGACGTCGAGCCATGCCGCCAGTGGTGGAGGGCACGTCTGAAGGCTCTGTTGCTTACCTTCACAGTCGGAGCGTTGAGCCTGTTTTCTTTATTAGTCATCATCGTTGGGCCACGATTTGGAGATGTCTTGATGCACTTTTTCCAGTTGCGTCCAAACGTTGGCCGCATCTGGCCCATCATGCGATGGGTCATCACCGTTGTGACCTTTATGACAGGCATTGAACTTATGTACTATCTCGGACCGCGTGCCCGTCACAGCTTCTGGTCAACTCTGCCTGGAGCGGCCGCTGCCATGGGAATCTGGTTTCTCGGTTCGTTCGGACTCAGCTTTTACCTGAGCAACATCACAAACTACGACAGGCTCTACGGCGCGATGGGCGCAGTCATAGGATTGATGCTGTGGCTCTATATCAGCTCGCTCGCTGTATTGATCGGAGCCGAACTGAACGGAGAATGGGCCAAGGTAAAGCAACGGAACAGGAGCGAGGCTTATAAAATCTCTGCCGCTGGAAGTGGAGCAACCTGAGCGGTTGCTGCCATCTGTCTCAGGGACCAGAATCGACAGTGCCAGAGCCGCAAGCAGCGCCAGTGCGGCAAAGACCCAGAAAGCCACATTCCCCGAAAAGCACACTTCCGAAG